>DBZV01000150.1:2125-2317 GCA_002311865.1 Dehalococcoidia bacterium UBA1151 | reverse complement strand
GGATTCGCAGCGACTGGTTACGTGCAGTCACCACCGACTTGTAATGGATGATTGCCATTTGACAGTGAGCAATGAGCGGATGCGGATCACGGGCAGAAAATAACTCCGCATCACGCAGCCCTCTAAAACATGTTCATGCGTACGCTCTCCGGCGCACGATCCAGATAAGCGTCTATGAACCCGCGGATTGCA
>DBZV01000150.1:0-1919 GCA_002311865.1 Dehalococcoidia bacterium UBA1151 | reverse complement strand
CCGTGCTCCAGGTTGTGCACCAGCGCTTCGTCGCTGATCTCCACGGCGTATGCGCCCCAACGTACCGGCGCGCCAAATGGAGCCTCAGCGCTGGGCGCAGTCACACCCCAGTGAAAGCCTGACGTCGCCGGAGAAGTGGCGTATCCGCTGAACTTTTCGCCAGTCTGAATATGGTTGCGTCCTTGGTCAGGTTGAAGCGATACCGCCCCAGAGTTGCCCGACTGACTGTCACCGGCGATGGTTGCCGAATCCACCCTGGAACTCTCGAGCACGGATTTTGAGTCACCCCCACATGCGATCACAAGGGCGAACAGTATTGAAATTGAGATTGTCGTGTACATGAAGCGGGAGATTACAGCATCTCTAGGGCGGTCTCATCGGGTTATCGTTTTTCCTAAAGAGTTTGATGCGTTTCTGGGCGTGAAATCCTTGTAGATACCCAGGCGTATCCTGAGCGCATGAACACCGTGCCTCTGGACACCCCGTTTGGCTGCCGCATAAACGTGCGAGGGAACGGTGGCAAAACCACCCTGGCGAAAGCTATCTCCAGCACACAAGGCATCCCGTTCATTGAACTGGACGATATCCACTGGCTGCCCAATTTCGTGGAACGCGACAAAGAGGAATTCCGGGAAAGAACTACGCAGGCGCTTCATGAGGCTGGGGCCTGATGGGTTGTGGATGGCAACTACCGAGCGAAACTGGGCGACCTGGTGACCAGTCAGGCCGACATGATCGTGTACTTAAACCTTCCCTGGCGTGTGAAGTTCTGGCGAGTCTTGAAACGTTCGATTGTTCGCGCCTGGACCAGAGAATTGATCGGTGGTGGCAACGTTGAGACACGGCGCCAATTCTTTAGCCGCGAAGCACCCTGGTGGGAGTACATATCGCAACGCAAACGCTTCGTTAAACAGAGCGGCCTGGTCCTACCGTTTGTCCCGCCAGACGTTCCAGTTGTGCTGATAGAGAGCGCAAAAGAACTGAACGAGTTCTACAGGCTCCATGGCCTGAAGCGGTGATCGTGCGCAGCGTACGTCGACCGATGAATTGCTAGCCCGCGTGGTTGCAACATGACTGGCGCCTGGAACAGATCCTTCGCGCGTTACGTCTTATGTTCATGCGGAATGACTGAAACCCGTGAGGCTGGCGTGGGACGATTGTAGATATGAACTGGAAATCACTTTACAGGGTTGCTCTATAGGTGCTGATTGGCTCGGTGGCAATCAGTGCTGTGCTGAACATTTTCGTTTTGTTTGCGCGAGAGCTTGACGACTTTGGTGTTAGGAAGCTGGGGACGACGCTGTTTGTATCTGCCGCAGCGTTGCTGGTGATGGCTAACTTAGCAGCTATCGAAACCCAGCCTCGAGGCTATTATTACCTTTCCATTATTGGGCTGGTGATTGCGCTTGTGGCCTTGCCAATACTCCTCACTGCACTGTGGGTGGGTGGCTCGGAGATTGGGCCAGGGGGTACTCTCTGGAATATTGGTGCTTCGCTTGAGATAGCCAGCCTTGTGACGGCGCTCTCTACACTGCTGAGACTCTGGAGACCGCGCGCCAGATACCGGTCTATGGTGCCCGTCGCGACGGCCCTTGCTCTAGCTCTAGGGTCACTCAGTGTGATCATGATTTGGACCGGGATGGGAGGCGACGCGGTCAGTGACACATTGCTGTCGATTGGCGATCTTTATAACAGTTATCGATACGACTAAAACGAAACGTCAACCGCATGTGAAAGGCAGACGGCCGTGGCAATAGTCATCCCGATGACTCGGCGCCTGGTGAGGTTGGTCTGACCCACCCAGTCATCAGAAGAGTCGAATGGTGAGACATCACAGGATTTGCCTGCCCCGGATTTAAAAAGTAGCCCAGAGAATCTGCCTGGTGGCGGGAGTGCAAGGGAGTCGAACCCTCCGCGCA
>DBZV01000131.1:29162-75191 GCA_002311865.1 Dehalococcoidia bacterium UBA1151 | reverse complement strand
GAGCAGATGTATCACATCGGCATCTGGCCAGAGGAGTATCGGGTAGTCGTGGCCAAGGGTATAGTGTCGCCACGGCCTGCGTACCAGCCAATCGCAGCGGAAATAATCCTGGTAAACACACCCGGGGTGACCATCGCGGACCTGAGCTTCTTCGACTACAAACGCATCCGTGAGTCGCTCTACCCGTTCCAACTGGACGCGGTGTACGAGTAGGGGCGTGCTCCGAGCGGCTAGCTAGGGCCGATTCAAAAATCTGCTCATACCAACATGGCATCAAACCCCAAGTTAGCCCACGTCATCGCGCGGAACATTCCCGCGCGGGCTTACGCCTCATCCAAACCAGATGGTATAAATGTCGCCGCACGAAGAAAAAATTCTCGCTCATAACTCAGATCTCAGTACTTCTACGGGTCCTGTTGCAAACTTTTTTCAATCGAGCGGCATGTGACGGCGCTTCCACGTGTAACGCCGTACCCCAATAGACCATCATCCCGGAATCGAAGGCTTTGGGGAGATATCCGGGATCCAGGCACGCGCACCTAATGTTGCGATGCCACCCCGTTCCTTGAACTCAACCCGGTCACACCGATTAGTTGTCTGTGAACTTTGTTTCTGTGCGGATCTGGATCCCGGCTCGCCTACCGGCGTCCGGGATGACGGTGCGAGGGCGGGGCGTCCGGGATGCCGGTTCAGGGGCGGGGTGTTCAGGTAGAAGGTGGCGGGCGATCGGCATCGCGAAGAGTTTCGAAATTAGCGATCCCTGGCATCACTTCGCTCAATGCCCGTGCGGCAGGCGCCTTTGTTCGCCGCTTCTTCGGCGACGCTGGTTTCGCGCCATTCGCTGATGGCTTACGGCCGTTCTTCCCTCTGGGCTTGACGTTGGCTGTCTTCACCCCGGCCGCCTTCGCCTTCTTCGCGCCATACGTCTTGCCGGGATCACTCTTGCGAGCCTTCAATCCAGGCATCTTTTTCAGGTACTGGCCCGTATACGACGACCCCACGGATGCGATGTACTCCGGTGTGCCTTCGGCCACCAAATTGCCACCGCGTTCTCCAGCATGGGGACCCAGGTCGATGATCCAATCGGCATTCTTGATGAGATCGAGATGGTGCTCAATCACGACTACGGTGTTGCCTGTATCAACCAGTTTATGCAGTACTTGCAGCAACGCATCCGCGTCAGAGAACGAAAGGCCGGTTGTAGGCTCGTCCAGAATATAGAGCGTCTTACCGGTGGCTCGCTTCGATAGCTCAGTGGCAAGTTTTACTCGCTGAGCCTCACCCCCGGAGAGCGTCGTCGCCGGCTGCCCAAGTCTGATGTACCCAAGGCCCACATCCACCAGCGTGGCAAGCTTGGTGCGCGCTGCAGGAATATTCTCGAACAGTTCGTGGGCGTCCGATACGCTCATGTTGAGCACGTCTGAAATACTCGCGCCCTTGAACTTGATCTCCAGCGCCTCACGGTTGTATCGAGCGCCATTGCATATCTCGCACGGCACCGTCACATCGGGCAGGAACTGCATTTCAATCTGCACGTATCCCGCACCGGAGCACGCCTCGCACCGACCGCCCTTGACGTTGAATGAGAAGCGGCCAGCGGTGTAACCACGCGCCTTCGCTTCCGGCATCGACGCAAAAAGCGTTCGCACCGGCGAAAACAGGCCGGTGTATGTGGCAGGGTTGCTGCGCGGCGTTCGGCCGATTGGCGACTGGTCAATGTTGACCAGCTTGTCGATCTGATCGAGTCCCTCAATGGAATCGTGTGGGCCGGGCCTGTCTTTGGCTCTGTAGAACATCTGGGCAACGCGCTTGTGCAGGATCTCATTGATAAGGCTGCTCTTGCCGGAGCCGCTAACGCCGGTCACGCACGTGAACTTGCCCAGCGGAATATCGACGTCGATGTTTTTCAGGTTGTTGGCGCGAGCGCCTCTGATGGTGAGCTTCGATGCCTTGCCATTACGCCGCTTCTTGGGTATAGCGATCTTCTCGCGGCCAGAGAGATACGCGCCGGTCAACGACTTTTTGGAAGCCGTAATGGCTTCGATCGGCCCCTCGGCGATCAACTCGCCGCCATGCTCACCGGCCTTCGGTCCGATATCGATGATGTGGTCAGCCGCTCGCATGATCGCTTCATCGTGCTCCACGATTATCACAGTGTTCCCAAGGTCGCGAAGTCGCTTCAGCGTGGCGATCAGGCGATCATCATCGATTGGATGCAGTCCAATCGACGGCTCGTCGCAGACATATAGCACACCCATCAAACCCGACCCGATCTGCGTAGCGAGTCGAATTCGTTGACCTTCGCCTCCCGATAACGTTGCAGCCATCCGGTCCAGCGTCAGGTAATCGAGCCCAACTCGAGACAGGAATCCCAGGCGCTCATAAATCTCTTTGAATATCTGCTCACCGATCGCGGCCTCGCGGATAGAAAGAGGCTCTTCCGTAGCGCGTCCATCCGGCCACTTCTCCGTCTGGCACGCGGTGACCCACTCCAGGGCACGCTCAACTGACTGCTGAGTCACTTCAATGATGTTCACGCCCAGCACGGTTACCGCCAGCGTCTCTCGCTTGAGCCGCATCCCGCCGCACGCAGAACATGCCACCTGCGTCATGTAGCGCTCGATCTCATCTCGAACCTTTTCAGACTCGGTGTTCGAGTAGCGCCTCTGCAGGCTCGGGATGACCCCTCGGAAGGTCATCCGCCACCGGTGCCGTCGACCGCTGGCCGACCTATGGGCCACCACGACACGATCGCCCTTCGTGCCGTACAGCACAACCTCCAACGCCTCAGGCGGGAGATCCTTTACCGGGATATCCATATCGAAGCCGTACGCATCCGCAATCGCTTCAAGCTGCGATGAGGTCCACGTCGTCGGGATTCCGCCCGACTGCCACGGCGCGACTGCACCATCGTTCAGGCTGAAGCTCTTGTCCGGGATGACCAGATCAGGATCCACCTCCATGGCGAAACCCAACCCGGAGCACCTTGTGCACGCCCCGTAAGGTGTGTTGAATGAGAAGTTGCGTGGCTCCAACTCCTGGATTGAAATATCGCAGTGGACGCACGCGAACTTCTCTGAGTAGACGATGTCGTGGTCAGCATCATCACCACCAACCACTCCGATGATCACCGTACCGCCAGATAGACGCAGCGCCGTCTCGATAGAGTCGGTCATCCTGGTCAGATCAGTCTCAGGGCCGATCACGAGACGGTCGACGACGGTTTCGATATCGTGCCACTTCGTCTTCGCCAGCTTGATCTCTTCTTCAAGATCGCGCACGTCGCCATCGACCCGCACCCGGACGAAACCACTGGCGCGCGCCGCATCGAAGATGCCCTGATGCTCACCCTTCATATGGATCACGTTGGGTGACAGGACCATGAACCGCGTACCCTCAGGCTGCCGATTTACGGAATCCACGATTTGCTGGACCGTCTGCCTCGACACCGGACGACCGCAGTTGGGGCAGTGTGGGCGTCCCGCCCGGGAAAACAGCAGCCGCAGATAGTCATAAATCTCAGTAACAGTGCCAACTGTCGAACGCGGGTTCCGAGAGACGCCTTTCTGGTCGATTGATATCGAAGGACTCAGCCCTTCAATGTGATCGACATCCGGCTTCTCCATCCGGCCCAGGAACTGGCGGGCGTAAGCGGAGAGCGACTCCACGTAACGGCGCTGGCCTTCCGCGTAGATGGTGTCGAACGCAAGAGAAGACTTGCCTGAACCCGAAACGCCAGTGATCACCACGAGTTTGTCGCGCGGAATCTTGACGTCGATATTCTTCAGGTTGTGCTCGCGGGCACCCTTAACGGTGATGAAATCCTGAGCCATCTGTACCTTTGTAATTTCGTGGCGTGATTGCGTGCGTGGTGTTAAGTCTGATTCTAGCAATCCCCGCAACCCCGTCAGATGGTATGTTGGCGATAACCGGGTATTTGGGTGACATGACAGGCGTGATCCCCCGGATTGTCAACCTGAGGAGGGAGGAGTCCGGCGAAGCAGGCACATGCAACGTGCCGCTACCGGGCGACCCGTTTTCCCTGCGATCGGACCTCATCCACGAATTTCGCCGACCTCACCGTTCGGTCCGTGGCGAAGTGAATATGCTCTCTCAGGATGCGTTCTACCTGCCGACGATCATCCTCCCCAACCCGCAGACGTTCGATCTCACTTGCCTCAGCGCGCTGCAGGAATCGTAACAACTTAACGGTGGAGACGCTGGCGGGGAGCATCGTGTCAGAGCCAGACGGTCGACACGAGGGACATGCAATTCCACCTCGCATCGGCGAAAACACGTGATCTTCCTGTTCCAGGTCGTTGCCGCAATCGACGCATCGCTGAATCTGCGGCTGTGAGCCGTTCATCTGGAGCAGTCGCATCTCGTACCAGTGGGCTAACAGGTCGGGAACCGCAGTGGTTTCCAGTAGCGACAGCCCATCGATCAACATCCGGTACACCCCGGCTGCGGGCGCGTCTTCCACC
Organism: Dehalococcoidia bacterium UBA1151; assembly: GCA_002311865.1. GTDB lineage: Bacteria > Chloroflexota > Dehalococcoidia > Lucifugimonadales > Lucifugimonadaceae > UBA1151. The sequence goes on along the minus strand of DBZV01000131.1, from coordinate 70,707 downwards.
GCAAACTTCTCCGTGAGTTCGCACAGGTAGAACGCCTTCGCCATCAACTCAAGGCCGACCTTGAGCTTCGGGTAGCTCTCGATGGTCTCTGCCTGGCTTATCGTATCCAGCGTTCGCCCGCTGCGTACTGATATTGAGACACGCCGGACCAGGTCCAGTTGCCCCCCAAGTTTGCTGTTTGGCTTACGTGCGCCCTTCGCCACTGCACGCAGCACGCCACGGCCCGGAGTGAGCAGAGTGACGATACGATCGGCCTCGCCAAGATTGTGGTGGCGCAGCACAACTCCCTCAGCGGAGTAGGTGCGTGGCTTCTGGGAACTCATGGTCGAACCATTATCGACCATGTAGCAACTCAGCTCCTACTGATCGGTGTGACACTGTACCGCAGTTCGCGCGTTCAGAATGCCACCGATTGTCGCGACTGTGAACGGAACGGCGTAAGTCAGCGGGATTTTCCAGACCATAGCGGCTTGAAAACCCCGGCCGCGATGAAGTCGCCTTGGTTGATGGCGGTCAAAACCGTGCCCACGATAAGGTAGATGATCAGCGATTTCTTCAACATCGGTGGGTACCTCAGCGCGCATCTGAGGCAGTGGGGCAATCGCCCCGAGGGGGAGGACACCTCATAAGTCTTAGCCTCCAGCGTCCGCTGACACCTCACGCATGAATCGTCGGTGTGGTTTTGAGTCGTCATCTGATCTCCCAAAATCACGGGACGCTGTTGAGCACTATAGAGAGGTATCCAGAATCATCCAGATCCCCCACGCCAATAGCAATGCACCAGAGGTACGACTGATCCATGATCTGCCCGGTGCAACCTTTTCAATCAACACGAATCCCGCGAGAGCAGCAATCCAGAGAAGGTTCATGACGCCCAGAACGAAGAGCAGCGACATTAGGACCCAACAGCAGCCAAGGCAGTAAATTCCCTGTTTGACGCCCATGGTCAGAGCTCCGCGCTGGCCTTCTCGCCAGTCGCCCATTAGGAAGCTCATGGGGGTGCGGCACTCAGTCAGGCAGAGGTACTTGATGGGCGAAAATTGGAATACCCCCGCAGCCAGCAACAAGCTCCCGCCAATTAGTGGCGTCGCGGTCAGAGTCATCGGCGAGAGTAGCGTGGCGGCGTGGAGTCCCCACTGTAACAAGGTGCCCCCCAGAGCGAACGAGCTCCATATCAAGAGATAGCCAGAAACGAACACAGTCGTGGGAACAAATGGCTGCCTATTATCCCGTCGCTTTCTGTAGACGGTGCTAAACATGAGGATCATTGGCGCTGCTGACGGGATCATCATGGCGGTCATCATTACCGTCCACATCAGGAACATCAAACCAAAGTCGCCAAATGTCCAGCCGGCTGTCATGGGCATCGAAATCGAACGGCCGGAGGCCATATCCATGCCCTGCATATCCCACGCCAGGTACGCGGTGTACGCCCATGCCAGTCCCGTCACGCCAAGCAGGCCCGCGATTACGACGTAACGATCTTTTCTTACCAGCGCCTCAACAGGCAGCAGTGCTTGCATACGACTTTCGGCCCCTGCTCAATTTCAGAGCGGTTGATCAAAGTAACGTGTCGGTCCCGGTGTTCGAGCACCCGGCTCCCGCCTCATCTATATACGGCGGAAAGGTAGGGGAGCGCGGGTGTCCGAACACAGATTAGACTCAGTTGGAGTAGTTGACGGTGGTCACGAACCCGGCCTTGTCCGGGTAGGAGAAGTCGAGCCCCTCGATTGAGATTTTCCCTTCCTTTGCCGACACAACGTCTGCATTCTGGAAGATGAAACCTGTCTCGTGCACAAGGCGTATTCCCTCGGGCTCGCCGGTCACAGGGTTTTTGATCGGCTCAAACGCCATCGAAGCGATATCACCAATCTTCACGGTGCTGTTCTGTCCTGCGTTATTGAACTCAAACGACGTATAGATCGGGTCAAGCAACGTGCCAACCAACTGCACGATGATCTCGAATGGCATGCCACCTTCCTGGCCCGTCGTGATCTTCAAAAGCGATTCCCGCTGAGCTTCGTTTGCATGCTCATCGAACATAAGAACGAGGGTCAGGTTGCCCTCGTGAAGAGCACCAGGTGAGTGGAGAGCGAAGCCAAATCCCAGCCCGTCCAATGACACATCGCCGTGATTGCCCTTGATGATCTTGTAGGCGCCAACTCCTTCGCAGAATCCCATCGTTGGCGGGGCTTCAAACTCGCAAGGACAGCCATAGTCGCAGTTACAGGTCTGGTAGTACTCAGCCTCCATGGCCCACTTGGTTTTTACATCGGTAGTCATGATTTACCTCGCCTTTCCTTCACTTGTTTCCGCCAATCGCGCAGTCAAGGGTCTGAAAGCAAGGCATAGGTCACATACGTGAGAACCTCAATGTGATGAGCTGACGAACAGGGTGCGGTCGCCAGAGCCTCGTCAGACCCCAGCAGTGTAAACCGAATTATCTGGGCGACAATAGCCAAATCTGATCTTTTGGCCGATCGGATTCCGCGATAAATCCTGACATACATGACAGGTAACGGATTAATGGATGCGTGACGCTGCCACGAGGTATAGGCAGGTTTGAAACCCGCCCTTCTTGTTTAACCCTTCCCGAGGCGCCACGAATCGAACAGGAAGACGGCTCCGCTCACAATGATGATGGCGAGCCCAACGTTGACATCGAGACTGTCAGTACCGGCAGCAAGTGCGCCGCCAACGAGAGCGATTGCTGAGCCAATCAGCCGGGTCTGTGTGTTGGTCATTTAGCGGATTCCTCTCTCCAGTTAGTGTTGATCCGAACTCTCTGGCGGCGATACTTGCCGGGTAGAGATGGTTCAAAATTACGTCCCGCAGACTTTGGCGTCTAATTCCATGAACGGGGTGTACGTGAAAAGTACATCTCTTCCCACACCGTTCGCCTCAATAACGTACTTCTTGCACTCTTTAATCGGTGCCTCAAGCAAAATGGCGGTGGTCACCGTGCGGTAACCGTCAGTGCAGGCTCTCTCCGGGTCCACGTTCATCAAATTGCTGATCGTGAGCCTGAACACATCGCCATCTCGTTGCAGATCAGGGGTATCGAACACTTCGCACCCGTTCCGTAGCCCTATAGCAACAATCATTGCTGGGTTCGGTGACTTTGAAGCCGCTTTGATGATCTCGACGCTTTCGATGGGCGCATCAACTTGCACCATGCCCGTGGGAAGACCGCTATCGTCATCGGTACATGCCACCTCAGCGATCAAGAATATCGCCGACAAGAACAGCAGTACTTGGACACGACGATGTTTCATTTGCGTCACAACTTATCTCCAGGTGGTTTGAAGAATAGACGCCCGCAAGCGCGATTTCGTCCCTGTCGCGTTGCGTATCCTGACTAAGCTGTCTGAGGCACGTCCTCCATGGTCATCTTCACCAGCCGAATCTCCTCGTAGGTGTAGCCGGCTCCCAGTGCTTCTTTGATCGGCGCGAGTCGATCGCCGTCAACGGCCTTGATGGCGACCTTGATCGCCTCGGCGCGTTCCGGCGTTGGCATGAGAGTGCTCAGGTCCAGTGGCGGTTCGGCCTGCGCCATGTCCATCAGGTGCCTGAACACTGTCTTGGTGGAGAGCCTGCGCTCCGACGCGATCTCGTCGATGTCGTATCCATCCGTAAAAAGTCGCCGCGTCTCTGCATGCGATGTGCCCAGCGAGCGCCTCCGTGCAGGGCGAGATGCGCGTCGGCTGGCGCCACGAGGAATGCGGCGCTGTTGCAGATCGTGGGCCAGTGCGTACTCGGTGATTACTCTAATGAACTCATCGCCGAGCTCTTCGAGTTTGGTCTCACCGACGCCGGAGATTCCAGCGAACGCCTCGCGACTTTGCGGCAAGTAGTACGCCATCTCTTGCAACGCCACGTCGCCGAAGATGACGAACGCCGGCACGCTGCGACGGTCCGCAATCTGCTTCCGCAACGATCGCAGCAACTCGAACAGCGCCCGGTAGTAGTCCAGGTCTCCGCTGCTCGTACCTGGAGCCAGCGAATAGTCGCGTACCGGCTTGCGGAGCATCAGTGTGGTCTTCGATTTCAGGAATGAGCGACCGGATTCGCTGACGTAGAATGTTGGGTAGTCGCCCTGAGCTTTCGCTATAAAACCTTCGCCTTGAAGGATCCCAAATATCTCTTTAAGTTCGTCGCTGGTGAACTCCCTCGCTAGCCCGTACACGGAAAGCTCGTCGTGCTTCAGATCAAGCACTCGTTTGACGCGTGATCCGCGCAGCACATCCACCACGTGGTTGGCGCCGAATCGCTCGCCGGTTCGAATCATCGCCGAGAGGATCTGCTGGGCGATGGTCGTGGCGTCGAACTCCTCACCGGACTCGCCGCTAACACCCAGGCAAACATCGCAGCCACCGCAGTTGTCCTGTGTCCAGTTATCGCCGAAGTAGCGCAGCAAAAACCCGCGTCGGCACTTGCGGGTCTCGCAAAACTCAACCATCTGGTTCAGTTTCTCGGACACCTGCGCCCGCTCAGAGCGATCTTCTATCTGCTTGATGAAGTAATCCTGGTTCATCTTGTCGCCAAGCGAGAAGAACAGCACGCAGTCGCTTGGCAGCCCGTCGCGGCCCGCGCGCCCGGTCTCCTGGTAGTAGCCGTCGAGCGTTTTCGGCAGGCTGTAGTGCACGATCAGCCGCACGTCCGGCTTGTCGATACCCATCCCAAACGCAATTGTGGCCACAATGACCGCGACCTCGTCCCGAATGAATCGCTCCTGCGTGCTGCGACGAATGTCCCGCTCCAGACCGGCGTGATACGCCATGGCGTTGATGCCGTTGTCGACCAACTGAGCGGCAATGTTCTCCGTGTCCTTGCGAGAGAAGCAGTAGATGATCGCCGACTGCTTCTCTCGCCGATGCAGGAGGTCCAGGAGCTGATCGAACGCGTTGCGTTTTGGGCGCACGGTGTAGGTCAGGTTCGGTCGGTTGAACCCGGAAATGAACCGGTTGGCGTCATGCAGATCAAGCTGCTCAACAATGTCTTCGCGTACTTGGGTCGTCGCTGTCGCCGTGAGGGCGATCACAGGTACGCCCTGGAACGCCTGGCGCAGCGATTTGAGATTGCGGTAGTCGGGCCGGAAGTCGTGACCCCATTCAGAGATGCAGTGCGCTTCGTCAATCGCGATGAGGCTGGGCTTCACCGTCTGCAAGAACTGCTGGAAGCGCGGCATCGGCAACCGCTCTGGCGCAACATAAAGGATCTTCAGATCGCCACTCAATGCCCGTTGGAGCGCCGCTTCGTTCTCCTGCGGCGAGACTGTGCTGTTCACCAATGCCGCGGCGATGCCGTTGGCATTCAGCGCATCGACCTGGTCCTTCATCAGCGCGATCAACGGTGAAATCACAAGTGCCAAGCCATCGAGACACAGGGCAGGCAGTTGGTAGCAGAGTGACTTACCAGCGCCAGTCGGCATCAAGACCAGCGAATCTTTTCCGGCAATAACGTTGGTGATGATCTCTTCCTGAAGCGGCAGGAATTGATCGAACCCGAAGCGGGATTTTAGGAGTGCCGGCAGGTCCGGGCCTGCGCCATCACCTGTTCGATTAAAAGACTCGGTGCTCGTCTCATGCCTCAGTTTGCTAGGTGCTTCAGCTACTAACACTGTAAGTCTCTCCCGGAATTCACGCGTCCTCTCGTCTGCGGCTGTGAATATACCGTTGCTTCGGCCGACCTCTAATATGGCGATGTCACAGGGGATAAGGGCACCCGGCGTTCTCAGGATCCCTCACGCGTAATCAACCGAGCACGCCACGCTGTCACCCTGAGGTCCGGCTTTGCGGGCCGTGAGGGCGTTTGCCAGTCGCGATTCGCGGCCAGGCGCGTCAACGACTGGGAGCCTCATTTCGCGGCACGTTCGGCAAGATTGAGTACTCACCACTACCACGCCGGCAAGCGCCCTCACGTCAATCGCGGAGCCTCATTCCTCAGGGTGAAGATGAGAGTGGGCGCGTACCCCTGGGCAACTAACTCACCACAGCACCATCTAACGAAAACCCCCGCCCAAGCAGCGCGAATACGTAGCGCCATCTTGCCTCCATGCCATCAGCGTGTATGCGAGGCAGCCAGCCTTGCTTCAGATAGATGGAGATAGCAGGCAACCGAAAGTCATCGGTCGACAGGTACGCCTTCTCGAAGCCTTCGGCGTGCAGCCGATCGTTCACCGCCGTAACCACCAGGGTGCCCAACCCCTTGCCAGCGTGCTGAGGGTCGGTGACAAGCCAACCTAACGAACCTCCATCCACCCATTTTGGTGGGAGCTTCTTCTGCGCAATCGAAGACGCCACCAGCTGCCCGGTTTCAATGCGCTCCACAACGAAGAATCCATCGTTGATCTGGTTTGCGACGATCCACGGAATTATCTCGCGCGACTCAAACGCGAGGCCGTAGAGCGTGTTGTACTTCGCGTCATCCTCACCCGGTCGAAACTGACGCAGCAAGTACCCATCGGGAGTCGCGCTGACCTCGGGTACGTCAACGAGCGGGATGACCATCTCAAGCTGCTGATCAAACTGAAGCTTCTGGCGAGGATACCCCCGCTTACCGCACAACTCACTGTTATCCGTCATGTGGGCAATGATGCCAGATATGCGGGACTGGGGTCTGTCCTTTTTCCCGATGGGAGAAGGTTAGGATGAGGGGCATCTGCCATGCAGGCATTGGCCGCGGGGCGGCAAAGAGGGAACAGCATTTTCTTGGTGGCGTTCTCTCGGGGCTGATTTGCCTTACGCCGGCCCTACTGCGGCAAGTACCAGCTTTGCTGTGCCTGCTTGGCAGATGCCTAACTTCCGTACAGCTTCGTCTGTGGGTTAAACGCATACCACCCAAACCAGAATGACTCGTGCGACGGCAGGCGTTCCAGCCTCTGCGCCTCATCACCAATCTTGTACAGATCAGTTTCCGTGAGTTGCCACGGCTCGTTATTCTCGTCCAGCACCTGCCGGGGATTGTCGGTGGGGCTAAACGTATGTCCACCTCGGTCGTACGCACGCGCCGCTTTCGACTTCGGGTCTGAGACGATCACCACCTCTTGCGGCCCCACAACATCGTTAACCACCAACTCCTTCGCCAGCGTCTCAATGGGGTATGCAGACGCCGCGCCAAAGAACTTCAGCGCAAGCACGCGGTCCTTCTCGATTCGGCGGTCGTCGGTCAGGTAAGCGGGGAACATCACATCTGGAATGTGGAAGTAGTTGTAGTAGATAGCGCCCTGATTTTCAGGATGGCGATATTGCCGGTTGAAACCCTGATCCTCCGTTAGCACCGTTGTATCTGGATTCTCCGACAACCACTCTTCCCACGTTGTCAGAACCAGTGGCAGCAGCTCCAACTCAAGCCCGGAATTTGCAAGCTTTCCAACCACCGGATCACCCGTGAGCGAGTGCCACATCGACAGCGTTGCGCGATCGTACATCAGCTTGTTTGAGTTAAACAGGAACCCGGACGTGCCAAAGTTCCTCACGATTCCGTCAAGCTCGGCGTCATACATGACGCCCGTGCCGCAAAGCGTTCAGAAGACCACCGTCACAGGTTTGCCCTGGATCACATCGTTCGCCAGTTCATGGGATGCCATGTGCCGCCACGGGTAAGCGCGCGCCTCGCCGTTTACAACCGCACCAAAGACGGGATCATCCGGCTCCAGATACGAGATTTCATCGCCTCTGATGACGGTTGGATTCTCCAGCGGCGGGATTCCATCACGAGACACGCCACCCCACTGTATTGCCCACATGGGGATCCGTCGGTCTTCCGATTCCACGAAGAAGGATGCAAACCGCTCATCGATCTGCGAGTAGAGATCGCCTTTCCAGGTTACGTAGCCAAATAGTGGCTCCAACTCGGGGTGATCGCCCAGCCATCGGTACCACTTATCCCACTCCGATCCGCCGAAGGGCGCGCCAGTCAGCTCCTGAAGCACGCGTCCGAGTTCGTTGATGGCGTGATCTTCAAATACGAAGCGTGTCAGTTCGATGAGCGGAATAATCGATTGCTGAAGACCCAGCTCGCCCGCCTCCTGGATGGCGATGGTGTTCGGGCCGGTGAAGAAGTCGAATGACTGCAGCATCAGGCCTCTAGCGCGATCCAACTCATCCTGCGTTGGATTCTGCTGGGGAAGCGGGATGACGGTTGGAGTGGGGATGCGGACGGCGGTTGGCGCCGTCACTATGCTCGTGGGAACCGGTGGTATATCTGTTGGCGTAAGTGATCCATCGTCGGAACTGCTGCACGCGGCGAACAGAAACAGGCCTGATATCAGCGCCGCAACCAATTGAATCGTGACGCCGGATTTCCCGGGGGGAATATGCTTAGGCACAACTACCGTCAGGAGTCACATTGTCACAATCAAACAACGAGGAAATATCAGCGAGAAGCGGCATGTACGGAATGCCGTTGCTGGAGGCTGCAAAGTCAGCGGGACTGACTGTTAAATCACCGGCGGAGCCGACTGATGAGGAAGTTTCAATCGACGGTTTCAAGTTTCACTACCTTGACTGGGGTAATAATCATTTGCCCCACCTTCTCTTCATCCACGGATTTGCTCAACAAGCTCATTCCTTCGACTTCGCCGCACTCGGCCTCCGAGATCGATTCCACGTGATATCGGTCGATCTGAGAGGACATGGCGATACCGACTGGTCGCCGGATGGCAGTTACCTTCTCTCCGAATATGTTGCCGATATCGCTGCTTTCATCGACGTGCTTGGCCTGAACGACCTCAGTATTTGCGGCCTCTCGCTGGGCGGCAGAGTTACATTTATATACGCTGCCGACCATTCGTCGGTCGTGCGATCAATCGTGGTTGTAGACGCCGCTCCTGACCTGAACCTAACAGGCTCATCACGAATTCGCGATTTTGTCACAGGTCAGGACGAGTGGGACTCATTTGATGATCTGGTCAACCACGTTGCCGGGTACACGCAAAAACTCCGGCCGATGGAGCAGATTCGAGGCAGCGTCCGGCGAGCGGCAAAGGAGTTGCCGGATGGCCGGTGGACCTGGAAGTACGACAAAGTGCTGCGCCAGCCGCGACCCAAAGATCCAACCTTCACCACCGAATATCTCTGGACGTTCATGGATCGGATTACGTGTCCCATGCTCCTGGTGCGAGGGGCGAAGAGCGATGTGCTAACTCCTGAAGCCGCGCAGGCCGTTCTTGATCGCGTTTCCACAGCCGAACTGGCAGTCGTTGAGAAGGCAGCGCACCTGGTGCCCGGCGATAACCCGGCCGGATTTGCCGACGCTGTGAACCCATTCTTCAACAAGGTTCTGGACGGTCAAGCGGAGGTCTCCTAACTTGCGAGGAGTCTTCTACGGTTGGTGGATTGTTGCCGCGGGTGGGGTGGTGCAGGGCTACGCATCCGCCACATTCTGGCGTGGCTTCGCCGCATTCTTCGGGCCAATAGTTGATACCTTTGGCTGGAGCTCTGGCGCAACTGCTGGCGCCATGTCCTTACAACGTACCGAAGGCGGGATGATCTCTCCATTTGTGGGGACAATCATCAACAGATTTGGGCCACGACGGGTGATGGCGGTGGGAATTGCCATCACTGGAACATCATTCATCCTGATGAGCCAGGTCCAATCACTGTGGCAGTTCTACGCAACCATGGCGTTGCTAACCGTGGGAATGTCTTTCGGCACATTTATCGTGCTTGTCTCCACCGTTGGCAACTGGTTTGTCAGGAAGCGCTCGAAGGCACTGGCAATCCTGATGGCCTGCACAGGCGTTGGCGGGTTTATGGTTCCGGTTCTCGTCCTGTCCATCGATACATTCGGATGGCGTGACGTTCTTTTTTCCGTTGGCGTCGGCTTCTGGATAATCGGTTTCCCGGCCGCATATTTCATGCGAACACGCCCGGAAGACTATGGGCAAGTACCAGATGGAGTATCAGAAATCGACGAGGCGACGGGCCGACCTGTGGTCATTCGAGAGCCAAGTTTCACGGTCCGACAGGTCGTTCGGACGCGATTTTTCTGGCAATTCTCTATCGCAGCCAGCTTTGGCCAACTGGTCTCATCAACCAACCTGCTCCATATCACGGCGTTGGAGTCATTTGACGTCAGTCTGAAGCTTGCAAGCCTGGCTATCTTCATGGTTGCGGTTGGAGATTTCGCGGGCCGACTGGGAATTGGCGCTCTCAGCACGAAATTCGATAATCGAGTTCTGTTCGCGGGTGCGTTTGGTATCCAGGCTATCGGGACCTTCGCTCTTGCTTTGACTCATTACGACGTCTTTGGATTTACGCTGCCGCTGTATCTGACTTTGCCGTTTTTCGCGCTGGGTTTCGGGGTCGGATTTGGCTCTTCAATTCCCTTGAGACTATCCATGCTGGCGGACTGCTTTGGACGCCGCAGCTACGCGTCCGTGGTGGGCATCACCAGCACCGTCAGCGCAGGTTTTGGCGCAGTTGGGCCTGTGGCTGTTGGACTTTCATTTGACCTTGCGGATACCTACCGGCCGGGATTCCTGGTTCTTGGCCTGTTTCTTATAGCCGCGATTCCCATGACCCTGGCGCTTGAACGGCCGGGAAGGGTCGCCGCGAAGTTGCGCCGTGGGCAATCTCGAGCACGCGCTATGGCTGCTCTGGATACACCAGCACGGGGCGATCAAACGGAGCGGTAATCACGACTCGAGTGCCAATCTCAAGCGGCGCGATGGACCGGCGTCGGACGTATATCCGCCTCAGCGATGGCAGCTCAATCCCGTACTCTGTGAACTCTCCCTGGTACTCGCGGTAGCGCACAGTTCGCAACGCGCCACCGCCTTCCCACGGCCCCAGTTCAAGGTCGTGAACGCGCAGTACAGCGTCAACGAACACGCCGTTCCCCAACGGCCCCTGCGGTGATCGATAACGGAATCGCCCCGCCTCCGTATCTACGTATGGACCAGCAATTCGTCCGCGAACTGTGTTTGAAGGCGCGATTAACTGCGCAACCTCAGAACTGGTGGAGTTAGAGTAGAGATCTACTGGCGCTCCCACCTGCAATACGCGCCCAGCTTCCATGATGGCAATCCGATCAGCCATGCCAAGCGCCTCCTCCCGATCGTGCGTCACCAGAACGGCAGTTGTCCCGTTGCTCTCCACTATGTCCAGCACATCTCGACGCAACGTTCCCCTGAGTTGACGGTCAAGATTGGAGAACGGCTCATCGAGAAGCAGTATCACCGGGTCCGGAGCCAGCGATCGAGCCAGCGCGACACGCTGCTGCTGACCTCCCGAAAGTTCATGGGGATATCGCTCCTCGTACCCGTCAAGTCCAACCATCTCAAGCGCCCGAATGATGCTGGCCCGTCCGCTACCGCCGGAGTCTTGAACACCAAACGCCACGTTGTCGATGACGGAAAGATGTGGGAACAGCGCATAGTCCTGGAACACCATTCCCACCCTGCGATTCTCAGGTTTGACGTGAGTACGAGGGTCGGCGACTACCCTCCCACCGATAGAAAGCTGACCGTGATGGACTCGTTCCAATCCGGCAATCGCTCTGAGCACCGTCGTCTTGCCGGAGCCACTCCGACCCAGGATAGTCAGGAACTCTCCCGTCTGGACGGAGAGGCTCAAATTGTCCAGAGCGGGGCTTGCAGCGCCGGGATAGGTGACACAGACATCGCTCATCTCCAGAAGCGGGGCACCAGGTTGCAGATCGTTCGCGCTTGCCACTAAATGGCCGTGCTTTCAGAAGATGCGGACGACGAAAGCTGAGCGTCTCGGAACAGCAGAAATGCCGTGGGAATTCCCGCGGACAGTATGAGCACCAATGCAGGGACCGCCGCTTTGGCGAAAAACGCCTCTTCCGTGAATCCCCAGATATCCGTGGCCAGCGTCTGGAAGCCGATTGGCCCCAGGATCAATGTTGCAGGCAGCTCCTTCATCGTAAGGAGGAACACCGTCGCCGCGCCCGCCAGCACCCCTGGCATCACCAGCGGCAGCGTAACGCTCCACACTACCTGCAGTGAGCTCCTGCCCAGGCCCCGCGCGGCCTCCTCAATGCGGGGGTTCACCTGCATCAAAGATGCCCTGATCGCGCCAATCGAGGCCGGCAGGAACAGGATCACATAGGCAAGAATTAGTAGCGCACGAGTCTGGTAGATGGGTGTGAAGACGTTGATGCCGAGGAAGACCAGCGCCAGTGCCACCGCGATTCCCGGCAGGCCAAACCCCAGATAGGCGGCGCGCTCGATGCTAAGACTGATAAGCCCGCGGTGTCGCACGGCGAGAATCGCCACCGGCACTGCCGCCAGTGTGGTGAAAAGCGCCGCCAGTCCACCCGCCTGCAACGAGTTCGAGAAGGCGGTCCAGTCCAGCCCCACGTCTTCACCCCGCGCAACTCCTCGGATAGCCCAGTAGGAGACGATTCCCAGAGGGGCGATCAGGCTTAGAGCGGTGACGATGGACACAAACGCCAGCGCGGGCCACCGCCACGCGCCCAACTTAACCGGGCGAGGAGGGCGCACCGATCCGACAGTTGAGCGGTGGTATCGACCCTGCCCCCGAGATGCGATGTCCATTGCGAGAATTCCCAGCGCGACGGCAACCAGCACCAGCGATAGAGCAGCGGCGATCGAGCGATCGAACGCGGTGTCGTATTGGATAAATATCGCCCACGTGAAAGTCTCATATCGAAGCAGCGATACTGCACCAAAGTCGCTCAGCGTATAGAGGGCTGTGAGCACTGCTCCCGCAGAAATGGCTGGCCTCAAGAGCGGAAATGTTACATATCTGAAAGTCGCAAAGCTGCCGTGCCCAAGGTTTCGTGCCATCTCCTCCAATGCGGGGTCCATGCGCCGAAGCGATGCCCTGACGGGGATGAACACGTATGGGAAGGTCAACAACGTGAGTACCAGTGTGGCTCCCGGTAGTCCGAAGATGTTTGGAATGCGTTCAATGCCAAATAGAAGGTCCAGCAGATCCTGCAGCATGCCGCGCGGGCTCAGGGCAATCACCGCCACAAACGCACCGATGAAGCTGGGGATCACAAGCGGCAATACCGCGCCAACGGTCCATAAATTCCGCCACGGGAGGTTGGTTCGAAGTGTGAGCCATGCCATTGGTACAGCGATCAGTATCGACCCGGCCGTTACCAGCCCCACCAGCAGAATCGACCGCAAAAGTATCTCCGCGGTTCGTTGCCGAAGGATCAGATCGGCAGCCGATGAGTCGGCCGTAAATGTACGGATAACCAGATAGACGATCGGCAAAAGCACAAGCGCCGCCACCCCGATGCCGACTAGATGAAGCGGCGTGAACCCACTACGGGACCGCAAGGCCCCGAATCGGGAGGCTGTCTCCATTCGCAGCGACGTCAAATTAACCTGGCTATTTGCTTGTTTATTTTGAGGCGTGGGCNNTTTTTTTTTTTTTGTTTTTGTGTGGGGGGGGGCGTCCCGCACCCCCCCCCCCCAACGCCAATGTCACTTTTTAAGGCAGAACTCCGGCGTCTCTGAGCAGCTTCTGAGTGTTCTCAAGATCACCCAGATCTGAGATGTTGATTGTGGGCCTGGGGAGGCTATCCACTTCGGGGATGCCAGGCTGCATAGCCACGCCATCGATCAGTGGATGCTCGTAAGTCTCATCAGCAAAGTACTGCTGGCTCTCCTCTGATAGCAGAAACGAGATGAACTCCTCAGCCGGACTATCGACATCGATGACACCTACACCGGCTACCAGGACCACTGATCCGGGGCCGCCATCCGGAAGGTAGTAATTGCGGGCCGCAAAGCCATCACCCTCCTCGGCAAGGAAGCGGTGGAGGTAGTAGTGATTCACGAATCCCACATCCACCTCGCCATTAGCCACCGCCTGGACTGTCGGGGCGTTCTTGGCGTAAACCACGGGCTCGTTGGCCATGATCCCATCCAGCCAGTTCCGGGTTTTCTCCTCGCCCCAGATGAGCCGCATACCGGTCACCATGGCCTGGAACGAACCGTTTGTTGGAGGCCAGCCAATGCGACCCTTCCACTTTGGATCTGTGAATCCCTCAATACTGGTTGGTAGATCTTCAACCGAGAGATTGTCGGTGTTGTAGACCACAACGCGGGCGCGTCCTGACGTACCGATCCAGGTGCCATCGGGTGAGCGCGCCCACTCAGGCGCAAGATTCAAGACATCAGGTGAAATTGGATTCAGCATCTCGCTGATCGCGCCCAGACCGCCTGGATCCTGTGCGAAGAACATGTCTGCTGGAGTTCGATCACCCTCTTCAAGCAACGTTGCAGCCAGTGCGCCGGTGCTGCCGTAGCGAATCTTGACATCAATTCCCGATACTTCCTCGAAACGCTTGAGGATCGGGTCCACCAGAGACTCACTCCGACCGGAGTAGATGACCAGTTCCTGGGATGACTCTTTGTGGCTGCTACCACAGGCAATGGAGATGGACACCACAGCCAAAAATAGCGCGACTGTAACTATTCGCCGGAGAACCGGCGACGGAAAACTCATTCGATTCAAGCCTCTAATTTTTTTGTTAGTTCGTCATGACCGGCGATGTGCTTTAAATGCGCCCGTCACATTCTGTTCGTACACACTACCTCAAACACTCGTGCGTACGATTTGAATACTGCATAACACAGAATGTATACCAATCAGGTCTGGAATTGCAATACATATATTAAGCCTCTCATAACTTCCCATTTCCCCCTCGTAAACACTATCGGAGCCATGGTGTAGAGATGATCGGTTAATTTGCATGACTTATATACGAATAAAATATTTCGTATGTACGATTTACAGCGTCATTCCAAGCCCTAAACGGTGATTCGTACTCAGGCGCCCTCACCCCATGTCTCAACCCGGGTGAACGCGTTCCAGTTGCCCAGAGTCATCGTCGGTGTAGTCGGTTATCCTGAAATGAGGACTGACACGCGACCCATCGGCTCGGAAACGCATGCAGCTAATCCCAAATATCGAAGCACTTCGGCTCGTCGCAGCGCTCCTATCTGTGTCTCCCCTGTTCGCGATCGCCTGTGAAGACTTCTATACGCCTGCCGACACTCCGACCCCCGGTCCCACCCCAACGCAGATGCCGCCAGGAGCACTTCCCACTGATGAGTTCGATCTCGCGCGGAATCTCCTCGACAGGGCACGCGAAGCGCTGGAAAATCGAATTCGGCGTCCGGTCCCCGACCTCCGGTTGGACAGTATCGAGGGGGCCCCTTCACTCGATCCTCACCCGGATGCCTGCCTCCCCCGGAGTTATATGAGGGCAACTACAATCTGCCGGGCATTGTTGCCGGAATTATTCATGAAGGCATTCGTTACGAGTTTCACGCCGACGCGATAGGCGGGAATGGCGCACTATGTGACTCAGTTCCTCAACTACTCCCCTATACAGAACTGGCAGAACTGGGTCAGATCCTGGATCCCATACGGTTTATAGGACAGACGCTGGTGGCATATGGAGCAACCGAAGCCCAGGCGCTGGAACTGGAGTTTGACAATGGCTTCATCATTGATGAGGACGAGATCGACTGGGTGAACGAAGACCTCGTGGGAACCACGTTCGCTCAACCCGGATGTGGTTTCGACGTCACCGTGGATACCGTTGAGTGGCTCATCAACCCAAATGTTGTGCGAATCAACGTCTTCGAAGAAGCCACTGGCAGTTGTGAGCAGCAGCTGTTGAAATGGGTGTTCCTGTTGGTGGAGGACGGCCCGGAGGGCGTCGAATACGAATTTCGATCGGTTGAGAAAATTACGGTTGAAATTGGCGGCAGCATGATGGAAGTCATCCTAACGCCGGATATTCAGATTGAGGCCATTCAGACCGCGCTCGCCGTCGGTCGATGACGTTTCTAGATCAGCGAAAATTATCTACGCATGCAGGATAATTTCCCGCTGGCAACGCTAGAATTGAACGGTTGCGATCAGCTCCACCTGAAGATATTTAGAAAGAGATCAATCCGTATTGATGAAATTCCGACCGTCCCGACGCTCGATCGTATTGATTCCTTCAGCGCTGATTATCCTGGCCCTGGCCTGTGGTAGCGGCGATGATGATCCCACCGCCGTACCAACACAGCCGTCAACAGTTGTTGCACCAACCGCCATGGCCGTGCCAGTTCCAACTTCGGCACCGACACCCACCCCGGCTCCCACTGTGGCGCCAACCGCCACCACCGCTCCGCAATCTCCAGCGACCGCAACCGCTCGTCCTCCTACGCCCTCCCCAACCCCCAGTGCACCATCGCTCGCAAGAGCAAAGGCCATATCGCTTGCCGCAGCCGAGTTGGGAGTGCCAGCAGCAGATATCACAGTACTATCCCAGGACCCTGAGACATGGCCCACCACCGGTTTGGGTTGCGAGGTGCCGGGCGAGATTTATGCCCAGGTCCTGGTTTCCGGCTGGAAGATTATCGTGAACGGCGGCGGCATCACCTTGGAAATTCACGCCGATGGTCTGGGCGAGAACGTCACCTCATGCGCCACGGCACTCACTCAGTCGTCCACGCCATCGCTCAATCTGGTCGAAGCGGCCAACCTCACTAACATCATCTCGATAGTTGTCCTCGCACTACCGCCCGGCAGGGACCCTGTGGAGTTCGTAACAGTGGATGACGCATCCATCATCAAGAGTACGCTTGACGCTCTCGCTGGCGATACGCACCTTGCCGAAAGATCTGATTGCACCACACTATTCCGAATTGACTTCGTTAGTGATTCTGGATCGGTGTCTCTCATGTACGCCTGCTCCGGCGCTGGCCAAACGATCAGGGGAGATCAGGCGTTCTGGAACGGGCAGGACGGAATCGCCCCGGGGCCGTTCCAGAAGATAATCAATGATGCTCTGGCCGCGCGCGCATTCCCTGCGTTTCCTCCCCAGAACTAAACTAACTGCGCGGCGGGAGCTGTCATGAGCGGTCTCAAAGCCGGGAAACTTCCAGCTGACCTGCTCGCGCGCCTCCTGACGACCGTCGATACATCTGGTGATCCTTCCGTGATTCTGGGTCCCAGACCCGGTGAAGACGCTGCTGTCATTGATCCAGACTCTGAACTGGTCGTCGCGAAAATGGACCCCATCACGTTCGCTACGGACCGCATTGGCTGGTATGCGGTGCAGGTCAATGCGAACGATGTTGCGGCCACTGGCGGGACTCCCCGCTGGTTCATGGCCACGCTCTTCATTCCGGAAGGCAGCGACTCGACCCTGCCAGAGGCAGTGTTTGGACAACTTCAATCAGCGTGCGCATCACTGAACGTGAGCCTGATTGGAGGGCACACGGAGATCACCGTCGATCTCCCTCGCCCCATACTCTCCGGCGCGATGCTTGGCACAGTTCATCGAGGCGCCGCGATCTCAACGGCAGGAGCGCAACTCGGCGATGACTTGATTCTCACATCTGGAATCGCGATTGAGGGAACGGCAATACTGGCCGCGCAGGCATCTGATCAACTTCGTGAGCTGGGTGTCGATGACGCTGTGCTGGCACGTGCCAGAAGGTTCCTGGATGAACCAGGGATCAGCGTAGTCATGGACGCTCGCACAGCAACGGAAGTTGGCGGCGTTCACTCCATGCACGACCCCACAGAGGGCGGACTTGCCACCGGAATAGCCGAAATGTGCAGCGCCTCTGGCCTGGGTCTGACCGTCAAAGGCAACGCCGTTCGGGTCTATTCGGAGTCATCGGCAATCTGCGATGCACTCGACCTGAACGTCTGGGGGCTCATCGCCTCTGGGGCGCTACTAATCGCGGCCGATCCAGCACAGTCGACTGCGATCGTAAGCGCAGTTCGCTCACTGAGTCGGCAAGCAGCGATTATTGGGGTAATGACGCCGCAGGATGACGGACTGAAAATCGAAGAGAATGGTCGCTCAGGGCCGCTGCCGGTGTTTGAAAGAGATGAGATCGTCCGGTACTTTGGGGACTGACACGCGGGTGGAAAAGTTGAACCGTGTAATCCGCGACTAATCACAACACGCTAAAATCATTATTGATGGCTACTCAAGAGAGAACATTGGACTCCTCAAACAACTCGCGATCGCGCACGCGCCAAACTGCCAACTTGAGTGCGAATCTGATGACTGTGGTGAAAGAAAACTTCACCGAAGAGCAGACCAAATTCATCTCAAGTGCCCTCGATTTCGCCATCCATGCTCATCGGGATCAACAACGCAAATCAGGCTCACCGTTTATCGAACATCCCATCGCCACAGCCCAGTACCTGGCGCAGTTGCGAATGGATCCGGACACCGTGGCGGCAGGTCTTCTTCACGATACCTTGGAAGACTGCGATGTTGAATACAAAGAGTTGGTCAATCGCTTCAACCCATCCGTCGCGGCGCTTGTCGATTCAGTAACCAAATTGAACGCAGACGGCAGCATGCTCCCATGGAATCGCGATGGCACGATCCCCATTTCCGGTGGGCTGGATGGTGGCTCGCAGAGAGAGGCTGAGCTGGCAACGGCTCGTGCCGCATCCATGCGCAAGATGTTTGTGGCAATGGCCAAAGACGTCCGCGTTGTTGTGATCAAGTTGGCTGACAGGCTCCACAACATGCTCACACTGAAGGCGTTGCCTCATAACCGGCAGATCGCAATCGCCCGCGAAACCCTGGAAATTTACGCACCGTTAGCACATCGGTTGGGAATGTGGGACCTGAAGTGGCGGCTGGAAGATGAATCTTTCAAGTATCTCCAGCCACGTGAATTCCGGGCTCTCTCACGGCTGCTCCAGCGTAAGCGAGCTGAGCGTGAAGAGTACGTTGAACGGGTGACTGCAGAAACGAAGCAGGCCCTTGCCGATGCAGATATAAAAGCAGAAGTGACCGGGCGCGCCAAGCACATTTACAGCATCCACCAAAAGGCCGCTAGGTATGCTGCTCAGAGTAAGAAGTTGACCGATATCCATGACCTCTTTGCCCTCCGTGTGTTTGTGGACTCAGTGGGCGACTGCTATGCGGCTCTCGGTGTGATCCATGGGATGTGGCCGCCTATGAGCGGCCAGTTTGACGATTACATTGCCACTCCCAAAGACAATATGTACCAGTCTCTTCACACCACCGTCAGAGCGCTGGATGGATTCCCGGTTGAAGTGCAAATTCGTACTCCGGAGATGCACAATATCTCAGAGAACGGGATTGCCGCGCACACGCTCTATAAAGAAGGTGGAAACTCTCTAGACAGATTTGATGAGGGAATGACGCTGCTTCGGCAGTTGCTGGAGTCTGATCGAGATCAGGGTGAGGATTTTGAGTGGCTGGAGCAGATCAAAACAGACATTTTGCGGGACCAGGTGTTTGTGTACACACCAGCGGGGGATGTTGTTGAACTTCCGGCTGGTGGCACGGCGCTCGATTTTGCCTATAAGATCCACACGGATCTGGGCCATCTGACCGGCGGCGCCATAGTCAATGGCAAGCTAACAGGCCTGAACAAACCGCTTCACAACGGCGATACTGTAACCATCCAGAAGCGGAAAGGCGAGGGGAAGCCGCGACTCGATTGGCTGAACCCAGATCTCGGATATCTCAAAACGGCCAGCGCTCGGACAAAAGTTAGTCAGTGGTTCCGGCGCCAGGAACGGGAAGCGCAGCAAGCTCAGGGCCGTGAATTCCTCTCACGACAGCTGCGACGCCTTCACGAGAAGTTATCTCATGAGGACGTTGCGAAGGCGATGGGTTACGGATCCCCGAATGAGCTATATGAACTGATTGGCTCCGGAAACCTGCATGCGGGCGAAGTGGTGGCAAAACTCATGTCAGCCACACCAGACGCCCCGGAACATATACCGGAGAAGCCCCTGAAAAAGGTTGATGATACCTCCGGAACCATCGTGATGGGAATGAGTGGCCTGCTAACACGGGAAGCGCGCTGCTGTAACCCGGTTTACGGCGATGAAATCATCGGATATCTGACCCGTGGCCGCGGCGTGACCATCCACCGGGCACTCTGCTCCAATCTCAGAGGCAAAGACCAGCCTGACCGGTTGGTGGAAGTGGACTGGGGTCATTCCCCATCGCGCATTCCTGCCCGCTTCAAGATTGAAGCATGGGATCGCGTTGGCCTGATCCGGGATCTGACCTCGCTGGTGAGTGAAGAGACGGTCAACATTCATTCGCTCACTTCCACAGAAGACGAGGAAACGAGCACCTGTACCGTCACTCTCACGGTGTACACTACAGGGAGTAAACAATTGAGCAGGCTGTTCTCGCGATTAGAAAACGTGAGAGGCGTCTTCGGAATCGTAAGACAGGGCCTGTAACAGGGGCGTCATTTGGAGCAAAGCTCCGGGTGGCGTCGAATTTTGATGAAAGAGTTTCGACTGAGACCGCATGCCAAGTAAGAAAAGCAGAAGAGTCAGAGATCACAAGACGATAGTCAACAAACCACACCGCACCATTGCGCGGACTCGTGTAGTCACGGCTCGTGCCGCCATCACAGAGGATGCGAGTTCGGATGAGGCGAAGGCTGGAGTGGACGCAGCGGTGAAGGCACTTGCAAGGGCGGCAAGCAAGGGTGTAATTCACAAGAACAACGCCGCACGCCGAATTTCACGATTGGTGAAGGCGCAGGCCAGGGGACAGGCTGAGTAAGCCTCTGGCGCATCTAGTATTGAATGAATCCCGCCAACAGGCGGGATTGTTCTTTCTCAGCAGATTTCATGTTTGCCTGTGATCCGCATAGGCCAGCACGCGTCTGGATACGAGAATTCGTAGATAATGCCGGTATCTTGGGAATTTCAATTGTTTCATTCCGCGCAAATCGCCAACGCCTTCAGAGACTCATATCGGGACTGGTAGCTGGCTGCATTCTGATGCTAGCGGTAGGGTGTGGATCTCCAGACACCGCCGTATCAACACTGGCCGCCCCAGCACTTGACTCGACTCAGGCCACACCGACCGTGATGGTGACAGTTCAAGCTTCAATCACGCCCGTATCACCAGTGAGTACCATCGGCGTTGTTGTTCACACGCCTACCATCGTCCTATCACCAACGGTGATACCGAATCCTCCCTCTACGATTCCAAGCCCGCCGCTACCTACGGCGACCCCTGCTCCGGCGCCGACCGATGTCTCGATCGCCGAGCCTACCGCTACAGCCACCAGAATCCCGCTGCTGCCAACTCCGACGGCAGTGACCACGCCGGTCACAGAATCTGCTCCAACCATCCTCCCCGTTTCGGTTGTACCCGAAATCGAAATAGCCTGCATCTTCTTTGATGGCGAAACTCCGCGTACAGAGGCCGATGAGTACGTGGAGATCATCAACTCCGGCGCAACGGTCGCAGATCTGGCTGGACCCTGCTCGATAGCGCAGACGGCCGACCGACATTGGAGTTCCCCTCACTGACTTTAGCGCCCGGGGAAACCATCCGCGTCTATACAAACGAGATTCATTCGAATTCCGGTGGCCTCTCGTTTGGTTCGGGCGTTGCAATGTGGTCCAATAGCGAACCAGATCAGGCATCACTGCTAAATACGAACGGCGAGACTGCCAGCACCGCCTCCTACCCGCCCGGCTGTAACAGCCCGTAGGCGGCAACTACGTATACAAAGCACAGAAAGTGCCACGGAGAGATTGACACCTGCGCTAAGTCCGCATTAGGTTGGATAAGAACATTAGTGCGGATAGGTGAGTCCCTCAGAGTGTATTGAGGTTGTACTGAACCCTTTTTGCAACCGAGCGTCGGCATAGACCGGCAGGGAGAGATAGCGGTGGCAGATCTATCAGATCGTCAAGGAAAGATGCTGGAGTTCATCTCCGATTTTCTCGATGAGAACGGCTATCCTCCCACGGTTCGTGATATTCAGAGCGGGTGCGGGATCAGCTCTACTTCGGTTGTGGACTACAACCTGAACTCTCTCAGAGAGAAAGGGTTTCTGCGCAGACATGCAGATGTCTCTCGAGGACTGGAACTGTTGAATCGCAAGCAGCCACAGGCTGAGAGCGTTGCGATACCAATTCTGGGCCAAATCGCCGCTGGCTCACCTATTTCATTGCCCAGTGCGGACGCTCCCTTGCCCACAGAGGCCGACGAGTATATCGAACTGCCTCAAAGTATTATCGGCAGTGGAAATAAGCTCTACGCACTGCAAGTAAAGGGACAGTCCATGATCGACGCCCTGATAGATGACGGTGATCTCGTGGTGATGGAGAGCGTCAAGACTGTTGCAGACGGTGAGATGGCGGCGGTGCGGCTAAAGAGAGATGAGGAGACCACTCTCAAACGGTTCTATGCAGAGGGCCCAACCGTTCGTTTGCAGCCGGCCAATAGCACGATGGAGCCGCTTCGCGTGTCAGCAGATGATGTTGAAGTGATAGGAAAAGTAGTGGCTGTCTGGAGATACCTCAACTAATTCTAGGCTCTCCAAATTCTCGTGACGAGTTCCGCGGACTCCGTGAGATTACTCGCCACGTGGACTCAAATCGTTGACTGGGCGATATGTCAGTGCGAACATTGAGTTGTTCGGCGTGTGGAATACAAGTTCGAGAATAGCACGCCACTGAATAGGAGCAACGCCCGTGCCACGCATTGGCCCACTTGAAATCGTCATCATTCTGGTGATCATCCTCGTCATCTTCGGAGTCGGTCGACTGCCAGAGGTTGGCGGCGGAATTGGCAAAGGCCTGAGAGAGTTCCGATCTCAGCTCAAAGGAGACAGTTCAGAAGACTCGGATGATGAGTCAACTGATAATAAGGCCTAAATAGCACTGGCCAAAACTTTAGCCCGGGAATTCCCGGGCTTTTTGTTTGCTTGAATCAGGCCGAACTGGAAGCTTCCGTCGCCTCCGATTTGTCCCGCCCGGCACCCAGCCTCGCCAGCCAGTACCCAATCTCGTAGAGAACAATGATTGGTCCAGCTACAAGTGACTGGTTAAATGGATCGAATGTTGGAGTGATCATCGCTCCAATAATAAATGCCCCCACCACGGCATATTTGCGCTTGCTGCCGAAGAATTGGGGCGTGACCACGTGGATCTTCGCCAGGAAGAACATCACCACCGGTAGTTCAAACGACAACCCCATCCAAAACAGCAACATCGTGACAAGGTTCAGATATGAGCCAATTCGAATGAGCGGCGTGGCAACGTCGCCCGCGAAGTTCAGCAGGAAGTTGATAGCCGGCGGTATGAGCACGTAGTACCCAAACGCGACGCCTCCCGCGAATGAGAGCAGCGCGAACGGCATCAGCAGGTAGAGCCACTTGCGCTCTCTCCTGTTTAGTCCCGGTCCCAGGAACAGGCTGAACTGCAACGCTACAAACGGCAGCGTGACAAGCGCACCGGTCAGGACCGATATCTTTACGGCCGCACCCCAGAATTCAGTCAAGTCGGTGAATATCAGGGTACCGCCAGTGAAGGCGTTGATGTCCTCTGCGGGCTCCACCAGGAATCTGATTATGTGCCGGTGAAAGGCTAACGACGTGCCCACCGTGACGATGAAAAACAGGGCGGACCAGGTGAGGCGCCGCTTCAACTCACTGATGTGGGAGAGGAAAGGCATCTCCCGCTGAGACGACACTCCTAGGTAACCTCGGGTTCGGACTTATCTTCGGACGACTCAGAAACTATTGATCCCTCAACATCAGTCGCTGCTGGAAGATCCTCGAGCGCCGGCTCGGATCCATCGCCCGGATCACCGGACTGAGCAACTGCACCTTCCGGCGCCGCCATATCAACCGGTGCGGGAATAATCCGGTTCTTCGGCTTGTCATCGGGGTCCGATATATCGGCGCTCTCCATAATCAGCGACGTGAACTCATCGCGCTGTTCCCGAAGCTCCCGTAAGACCTTGCCGAACGTCTTACCCGCCTCAGCCATCTTCTTGGGGCCAAGCAGGAAGAACGCCAGAATGGCCACGACCATGATCTCCATAGGACCAATGCCCATGAAATTCATATGGCAAGCCCCGGCAGCATGTTGTGGTTCGGGCAGTCGGCGCGCGCGCTATCCTCGAACAGCAACGCGCGGGCCATCAGTTTGCTGGCGAGGCACATGGGCAGGCCAACAACGTTCAGATAGCAGCCTTCAATCGATGCCGCGGGCATGAACGATTCATCTTGAATTCCGTAGGCGCCGGCCTTGTCCAAGGGACTCCCGCTCTCAACATAAGCTGCAATTTCATCTGCATCGTAGTCTCGCATATTCACGATGGTGGATTCATAATGCGCCCAACGCTGACCAAATCTGACAACGGAAACCCCGGTGGTGACGGTGTGGCTGCTGTCGCCAAGCTGCAGCAACATGCGGACGGCGTCGTCAGCGTCGTGTGGCTTGGAGTAGAGAACACCGTCTTTCGATACGACCGTGTCCGCGGCAACGACGATAGCATCTGGCATGTCATTCGCCACGGCCTTGGCCTTTGCTCTTGCAAGCTCTACAGCCAGTTCTTCGGCCGGAAATCCATCGCCAATAATGCCTTCGTCCACGTTAGGAACTTGGATCTCGAATTTGAATCCGGCTGACTTCATGATTTCTGATCGGCGCGGTGAACCTGAAGCCAGAACCAACTTGGTCGATAACAACATCGATTTCGAGGCCATCACACCCACCCTTACGCCTTTTTCAAGATGGCAATGCATTCAACATGGTGCGTCTGCGGAAACAGGTCCACAGGTTGCACCTCTTCAAGTATGAACGGCGAGTCCGCACACAGCGATGCCAGGTCGCGTGCCATGGTTTGAGGATCGCATGAGACCATGGCGATTTTGCCCGGCAAAAGCTGTTTCGTGGCCTCAATCGCTTCAGGGTGGCAGCCCCTTCGGGGAGGGTCCAGGATCAGGACGTCCACCTCCCCGCTCAGTTTTGGCATCGCATCTTCAGTCCGCGCTTTGATGAATTCGATGTTTGGTATGTCCTGAGCGTTATGTTTTGCATCCTCAACCGCGGAGTTGGACTCTTCGATTACGATCACCCTCCGCACGTATGGAGCCAACATGATCGCAAACGTGCCAACGCCACTGTATGCGTCGATAAGCGTTTCGTCGTCGCGCAACTGCAACCGGTCCGCGAGTATCTCCGCAAGGTTCTCCGCCTGCGCAGTGTTCACCTGGAAGAATGACGATCCGGCCACTCGATATGATCGACCATTCAGGGCCTCCGTGTAGTCACGCCCACCAGATTCCAGATCAATGGCAGGATTCGGCAACTTCGGCTGGATCAGCATGTCTCCCGTATTCACGCCAACTCTTATCGACATCTGCGACATTCCGCGGACGTGATCCTGCATCTTGCCCAGTGCAGAGTTGATCTGATCGGCCATCAACAGACATTTGTCCACCCGCAGCCACTGCCGAGTGTGTCGATTTACGTATCCAATTTCACCACTCTTGCGGACGGTGAAGCGGGCATGATTCCGATAGCCGAATTGGTCTGGCGACGGCAGGGTAGGGAGGATGTTCACGCCCGCGAACTCTGAATACTCCCTGATCGCCCGCTCAACACGTTCCCATTTGAGCTCAAGTTGCCTCTCGTATGTAACGTGCTGCCACTGGCATCCGCTGCATGCCAGATAGTACGGACAGAGAGGTTCCGTCCGATCAGACGAAGGGTTATCGATCTCGATCACCGTTGCAGCCAACGAGTCCGGGTAGCGGCGAGTTATCTCAACATCCACCGTCTCACCGGGAACACCACCGGCTACCGCGACACTGATGCCTTCGTAGATCGCGCTCGTCTCGCCCGTCTCGTGCGGGTCACCCAGCTGCAGGCGGATTCGATCTCCGCGATCAATTCCAAGTTCGTCGGTGATCCAGGGTCCCTGGAACTTCTTGTTGCGGCTTTTGTAGCGTCTTCTTTTCAATTTGGTCCAAGTAGAGGCGTGTAAAATGTAGATACCGAAATATAGAGACTCTAATTGTATTAGGGGCGGGGCCGTTTTAGCTGAACTCAGGCACCGGAATGCGATGTTTGCTCTGCTATCCTTCAATAAGGGCATCTCGCTACATCAATTACGCGATGCCAACTTTTATCTGAAGCCACCTTTGGCTTTCTCACCGAAGGGTCAGATTCTTCATTGGAACAAGAACGACGACTTCCTGACTGGTTCAAGGTCAAGTTCCCGGGCGGTGAAAACTACGCGCGCATCAAAAACCAGATGCGGACTTACAAGCTGAACACAGTTTGTGAGGAGGCTGCTTGCCCGAATATTGCGGAATGTTGGGGTCGCGGAACCGCAACATTCATGATTCTGGGCGATACCTGCACCAGGGCCTGCTCCTACTGCAACGTGAAGACCGGCAAGCCCCTGGGCCTCGATCTTGGCGAGCCGATGCGAGTAGCCAAAACGGTGCAGGAGATGGACCTCAAATACATTGTGGTCACCAGCGTCGATCGTGATGACCTGGAAGATGGCGGTTCGGGCATTTTTGCGATGACCATCAAGCAGATTAGAGAGTTCACGCCTGGAATTCACGTCGAAGTGTTGATCCCCGATTTTAACGGCGATGAAGCCGCACTAAGGACTGTTTTGGCACAACGCCCGGACGTGTTGAGCCACAATATTGAATCGGTGCGCCGGGTATTCCGGAAAGTTCGGCCACGCGGCGACTACGACCTCAGCCTTGATCTTCTGAGGCGAGCAAAGGAGATCCAGCCGGAATCGGCCAACAAATCCGGGATGATGCTTGGACTGGGCGAAACGAAGCCAGAGGTGCTGCAGACAATGGAGGACCTCCGGGAGTCGAACGTGGAACTCCTGACGATCGGGCAGTATCTGCGCCCCACAAAAGGCCACCACCCCGTGATCAGGTTCTACCATCCCGATGAGTTTAAGGCATTGGAGGAAGAGGGACTACGGATAGGTTTCAAGCACGTTGCCGCCGGGCCACTGGTGCGAAGTTCGTATCACGCAGAAGAGCAGCAGCGAGCGGCCGTAGGCCGGGAACTGGCCACGGTATAGTTCATGTCAACAACGCAGGAGGACCGAGCAGATGGTTGAAAGTGTCTCTAATCCGAAGATAGATATGGTGTTGCAGAACATCGAAATTATGGTCGCCTCAGAAGGCGGATCGCTGGAACTTGTTCGCCTTGAGCCAACATCGCTCGAAGTGAAGTACACACCCGGCGTCAACGAAGAGTGCCCGGAATGTGTCCCAACGCATGACGGGGTCACCCGATTCCTCTCTACTTCGCTCAAGATCCATGTCCCTGAGATCACGGACGTCACCGTCACCTGATCAGTTATCTGATTAGCGGGTAGTCCGTGGCAAAAACATCGCGGGTTAGCCGCTCAGCAGCAATAAAGACCATCCCGCTCAGGTTCGGCAATGTGAACCTTGAGTTCGAGATTACCCAGCGTCTATTCAGCAGCTTCAAGGTTGATGCGGGTACTCGATTCCTGCTCCGGACCATCGCCTCGGCGTTTGATCCAGCGCCCCGGAAAGTCCTCGACGTTGGCTGTGGATATGGGCCTCTGGGCATCGCGATGGTCGCAACGGGCCTGGCTGACCGTGCACATATGGTGGATCGCGACGCGCTGGCGGTTGAATACTCCCGCCGAAATGCCGAACTTAATGCCGTGCCCGGACAGATTGAAGCCTACGGCAGCCTCGGCTACTCAGACGTGCCGGAGGGCGGGTTTGACGTAATCGTCTCCAATATTCCTGGGAAAGCCGGCCCTGATGTAGTTGAGTCGATCGTCCTTGACTCACGCAACTACCTTGCAGAAGACGGAAGCGTAGCCTGCGTTGTCGTCTCGCCGCTGGGCGAATTCATCGACGACCTGCTTGCGTCTGACGACTCAATCACGGTCACCGCACGCGATGCCAACCAGCACTACTGCACATACCACTATCGATTCAACCACTCGCCCATCGATATCGGGCCAATCGCGCCCGATCTGGACATGTACTACCGCGGTGAAAGCACCATTGACGGATCCCCTGACGGTGCCGCATTACAGACCGCACGCGGTGTCGAAGATTTCGAGATCCCGGGACACGGCACGGTTCTGCTTGTCCGCTGGATAGCGGAGACTGAATTGTCAGGCAATCCAAGTGTCTTCATCTACGAGCCAGGCCAGGGTCACGTCCCGCTGGCAGCAATGCTGACAATGGCCCCGACAGCACTTGCCCTCAACGGCCATGATCTTCTCGCGCTGAGATACTCCAAGTACAACCTGGTGGCAAACGGTCTCGACCCGGATAACGTCAGCCTGCTGCACACCTCAGAGATGGCCAACTCTGATGCATCGCAACATGATTTACTGCTTGGTCGGCTGCGTGGTGACGAGACGGCGACCGATTGTACCCAGCTAGCTGTTCGATCGAAGTCTCTGCTCAAGCCTGGTGGGACGGCGGTGTTTGCCGGAGGGTCCACATTCATCACCCGGCTGGAGCAGGCCGTCAGACACACCGGCGGCCTCTCAGTGGGCATGCGTCGCAAACACCACGGCTACAGACTTCTCGCGTTCGGTGTTAGCTAATGATGCAGCACTCCCCCGGCTTGGATGGGGCGATCAACTTGCGACTAGTTGCGGAATTCCTGAATCTCGAAGCATTCCAAAATGTCGCCCTCTTCGAAATCGCTGAAGTTCTGGATTATGACTCCGCCCTCGAAGCCAGTCTGCACGTCTCGGACATCTTCCTTGAATCGACGTAACGAAAGCACCCGTCCTGAGAAGATCTCTTCGCCTCCCCTGAGGACACGAACGCTTGCTGATCTTGAGAAGAATCCATCCGTGACCCTGATGCCAGCAGCCTTGTCGCGGCGTCCTGCCGGGAAGACCTGCTGCACAAGTGCTCGACCAAGGATGACCTCACGCTCTTCAGGCGCAATCAGTCCCTTAGCGGTATTTTCAACATCATCCACCAGCTGGTAGATGATGTCGTACGTGCGTATCTCCACGCCTTGCGTATCGGCCTGACGCACCGCGCCGGGCTGTGCAAACGTCTCAAAGCCAAGAACGATAGCTTCGGACGCGGCCGCAAGCATTACGTCTGAATCATTTATGACGCCAGTGCCAATGCTCAGGATGTTGACCTTGATTTCCTCAACCGAAGCCGGCTCCAGAGCACGCCTCACGGCATCAATAGCACCCTGGCTCCCCGTCTTGATCACAAGGTTCAAGTCAACATTGCCATCAATGCCGCGTGAACGCATGATCTCAGCCATCGTTGTGCCCCGACGTCCGCCATTCCGGCCGTGAGCAAGTCTTTTGCGGGCGTGGACCAGTTGGCGAGCCGTCTTATCGTTTTCAACAATGTCGAACGCTTCGCCAGGCTCTGGTAAGCCGTCAAGTCCAAGAATCTGAACCGGCGTAGATGGCCCCGCTACTTTGGCATCCTGACCGAAGCCGTCAGTCATCGCGCGGATTCTGCCTCGGTTGGTTCCAATCACGATGCTATCAGTTAGATGTACCTGACCAGAGCGGATGATAACGCTGGCCAGAGGGCCACGTTTCTGATCGACGTGTGACTCAATTACAACGCCAGCCCCTGCCTTGTCGGGGTTGGCCACAAATCCTTCAACCTCTGCCACCAGCAGGATCGCTTCAAGAAGATCGTCGATCCCCTCCTTTTGTAGAGCTGAGACCTCAACCACTACGATGTCTCCACCGTACGATTCGACAATCAAATCGTGCTCGGTGAGTTGGGCCTTAACCCGCTCCGGGTCAGCGCCGGGAAGATCAATCTTGTTGAGAACCACGATGATTGGCACAGCCGCGGCTTTGGCATGTTCAATCGCTTCCACCGTCTGGGGCAAAACGCCGTCGTCTGCTGCAATCAGGAGGATCGCGATATCGGTTGCTTGCGCGCCACGGGCCCGCATAGCGGTGAACGCGGCATGGCCTGGAGTGTCGATGAACGTGATCAGTTCGTCGTTGTACCTCGCCTGGTAGGCGCCAATACTCTGCGTGATGCCACCGGCCTCACCATCCACCACCTGTGAACCGCGTATCGCGTCCAGTAGTGTGGTCTTGCCGTGGTCTACGTGACCAAGAATCGCAACGATTGGAGGGCGTTTTACCGCGCCTTCGTCCTTATCGGATTCAACTACAGGGCGGTTGGCGGCTTCACTCTCCGTTTTTTCCTTCGGCCGCAGTACAGCAACCTCAAAGGAGTGAGCAACTTGCGCCGCCGTCTGGAAGTCGATCTCTTCGTTGACGGTTGCCATGATGCCCAGCCGCAGCACCGCTTTCACGCCGTCTACGTGGGAGATGTGCAAGATTTCAGACAGCTCACCCACGGTAATTTGTGCGGGTAATTCAATTGGCCCTTCCGGCCTCTCTGGCGCGGCTACCGCGCTCTCTGAATTATCCGTCCTTGGACGACGTGGTCCACGCCGCCCCGGTGGGCGCCTTCTGGCTCCTGGTTGCCTCCGCCTTGGCATACGTTAAAATTCTCTCCTTTAATAGGCCCAGATTACAACTGGGAGTCCTTAACTTTACTCCGAGTAAGAGACTTACTCCACCTGAATAATGTCCGACGCGCTCAAGTTATTCCCGGCCCACGCCATCATCTCCGCAGCCGATCTTGTTTCTACTTGCGACCGGGTCGCCCTGGCGATCTTTCCATTTTGAACCCCATCAACCCAGCATTGCCGGATTCGACAGAGATACAGACCTCTTCCGGGCGCGCCCTTCGCAGGATTTATGGAGAACCCACCGGCCGGAGATCGCACCAGCCGTACAAGTTCATTCTGTGGTCGTTTTGTACGACAGGCCACGCAAGTCCTGAGCGGAACATGCTTTTGAGTCACACGCGAACCTTGGCGCCCTGATGCGCCAGCCTACCTAAGATTTATTGTCAGGCGTTGAAGAAGAGGCGGCCTTCTTGGCCTGCGCACGACGCGCCTTAGGGCTCAAGTTGTTTCCGCCACGTCCGCGCCGACTCCGACGACCGGATGACATGTCACGGTAGCCAACAATATCCTCAGCAAACCGGAGTCTGCCGCCATCATCGCTCTCAGAATCGCCAACCTGCCAGATATCATCGGAATTCACCGCGGCAGCGGCAGCGGCCAACTCTTGTTCAGCGCGCTCTGCATCGGCTTTCTCTTGCGCTTCAAGAGCCTTGATCTCTTCTTCGAGAGCCAGAAGCGCCAGCTCTTCCTCAGCAGAGGTGTCAGACGCTGCGGACTCATCAATGATTTCAGCGGCCTTCTCGACTGCGGATGGGACGTCAGACTCTTCAACCGCGACGGTCTCTTCGGCGGGCGCCTCAGCGGCAACGTCGGTGTCTGCGGCCTCTGAAACTTCTACGGCCTCAATAGCCACGGCATCAACAGCTTCAGCAACTGCCGCCTCTTCGGTCGAAACTGCCTCTTCCACTGCTTCTGCTGCGACTTCAGGCTTTTCGACCGTTACAGGGGCCTCTTCCAGTGAACTCTTGATATCGATGTGCCAGTTGGTCAACTTCGCGGCGAGACGCGCATTCTGACCTTCCCGTCCAATCGCTAGCGACAACTGGCGATCAGGAACAATAACTTCCGCGCTATTTTCCTCATGGTTTAGCGTCACTTTGTCTACCTGAGCCGGGCTCAGCGAACTGGAGATGAACTGAACTGGATCTTCGCTGTACTCAACAACGTCAATCTTTTCGCCCATGAGCTCGTTGACTACGTTCTGAATACGAATGCCACGCAGGCCAACACATGCACCTACGGGATCTACGCCTTCCTGGTTGGAGAAGACCGCGACCTTGCTCCGTGCCCCCGGCTCGCGTGCGATCGACTTGATCTCAACCACGCCATTGAAGATTTCTGGCACTTCTGTTTCAAATAGTTTTCGAAGTAGTTCGATGTGCGTCCGTGAGCCAATAATCTCCGGTCCCCGCACACTCCGGCGAACCTCTGAGATGTATACCTTGAGCCGCATGCCTGGGCGGTAGCGCTCTCGCTGTACCTGCTCCGAGGGGGGCATGATCGCCTCTGCACGCCCCAGGTCCAGGGTGACGAATCTTGGATCGATCCGTTGAACCGTGGCAGTGACTACTTCGCCCTCTTTGCCAACATACTCGTCAAATACAAGCTCGCGTTCGGCATTACGAAGGCGCTGCATTACAAGCTGCTTCGCTGTTTGCGCGGCGATACGTCCTGGGTTGCTCTCAATCAATCCGGTGCGAATCTGGTCGCCCACTTGCGCGTGCGGATCGTGCGTCCTCGCCTCTTCAAGCGTCCACTGCGACCCGGGATCTTCAACCTCTTCGACTACGTTGCGAACGGTGTGAACGGTCACTTCGCCCGTTTCCGGGTCAAGCTCAACTACGATATCTTCGCCACCGGCAACCTCATCCCGCTTGTAGGCTGCGGTCAGGGCGTCCTGAACAGCGCTCACGACGATGTTTGGTGGGAGGCTTCTCTCTGCGGCAAGTTGGGTTACGGCGAGTAACAGATCACTTTTCACTACCGATACCTCCTTGCCCTATATTTATTACTAAACAAATACAAAATTGCATACAAACAAAAAAGTGGGCTCTCCCCACTTCTTTCACGTATGCCTCCACATCGACGACTGGCCAAATTATACCTTTTTGATGCGCCATAGACAATTGGGCGGCTGGCGCACGTCACAATGGGCCTCCTCCCTGCCTCAAAGGTAAAATCGGGATGCACTGCAACTGAGTCACGGAGGTGTGTTTGTCTCGCCTGGCGCTGGTGATCGATTTTGACGGCACGATCACGACTGAGGATGTGGGTGTGCAGATCATCACGGAGTTCGGACTACCGGGATGGGATGAGGGAATAGTCAGGTATCGCGCCGGTGAAATTGGCTCCCGAGAGCTCCATGAATGGGAAGCTAAATATCTGTCTTCGTCGCAGGAACATGAGATGCAGAAAATGGCGCGGGAGAAGGGAGATATTCGACCGGGCTTCAAAGAGCTAATTGCTTACGCAGGGGCAAACGATATTCCTCTAGAAATCGCCTCCAGCGGCTGGTCGTTTTATATCGACGCAATTCTGGGAAAATTCAATCTTTCAGACGTGCCCTACATCTCAGCGAAAACTGACTTCACTCTGGGAGATGTCGCCGTATTTGCCCCGGGCCCCGGCGCAACTCTGTGCGAGACCAATGGCATCTGTAAATGCAACAGGGTTCGTCCCCGCCAACGCGACGGCTACAAAGTGGTCTTCATTGGAGACGGCCTGTCCGACTTCTGCGTTTCGCAACAGGCAGATGTGATTTTCGCCACCCGAGCGCTCAGAAAACACTGCGAAGAAAACGGCATCGAGTTCACTCCGTTCGATGATTTCTTCGACGTTGTCCGAGCGCTCTCCAAGCTACAAGAAGTCGATAACTAGCGGCCCAGCATGCCTTTGATGGCGTCCACCGCATCTGATACCGAAACGTGCGTCACATCTTTCTCGGTCCGGAGTTTCAGCTCGATTTGACCGTTCGAAAGTCCCCGCTGGCTCACGACAACGCGCACCGGAATTCCAATCAGATCAGCGTCTTTGAACTTCACGCCGGGCTTCTCATCACGGTCATCGTAGAGCACTTCCAGCCCGGCCCTGGTTAGTTCCGCGTGTAGGCCATCAGCCGTCTCCCAAACGCCTTCGTCATCAACGTTCAGACTGGCCAGATATACGGAGTATGGCGCAACAGCGGCAGGCAATGTCATGCCGTTGTCGTCGTGATGCGCTTCAACAATGCCACCCACCATTCGGCTCACGCCCAGGCCATAGCAGCCCATGATGATCGGGTGGGACTCACCATTCTCATCCAGGAAGTTCGCGTCGAACTTATCGCTGTAGATCGTTCCTAGTTTAAATATGTGGCCAACTTCAATCCCGCGTGCTTCCTTGAAACGGCCACCATCGTGCGGGCAGATATCACCTGCCTTGGCACTGGCGATGTCCGCGAGGATGTCCGCCTTGAAATCACGAGGGAAATTGACATTCTCGATGTGGAACCCTTCTTTGTTTGCACCGGCAGTAAAATTTGTTCCAAGGGTCATGGAGTCGTCCACGATTGAACGGATACCATCCAGCCCGATGGCCGATGCCGAACCCGGCACGAGATTCGCTCTGGCGACCTCTGCCGCCGTTGAGAAGCGCGGATCCACCCCGCCCAGTACATTCCGCAGCTTGGTCTCGTTCACTTCAAGATCACCGCGAATAGTGACAATAATCACCTCATCGCCGACCGTGTAGAAAACCGCCTTTGCAGTCTTGTTGGTTGCTATGCCAAGGGATTTCGCCAGCCCCTCAATGGTCTTAACCCCCGGTGTGGCGATCTCCCCCATCTCAAGCGGCTCTTCTTCAGGGTTTGCCTGCTTGATGAACTCAGCCTTCTCAAGGTTCGCACCGTAGTCGCCGTTCTCGCACAGCAGCACAATGTCCTCGCCGCTCTCAGCCAGCAGAATGAACTCTTGCGAGTCCTTGCCGCCAATCCCACCGGAATCGGCCTCCACAACCACAACTTCCAGTCCGCAACGGGTAAAAATGTTGATGTAGGCCTGCATCATCAAGTCGTAGCTCTTATCCAGCGACTCCTCGCTGGCATCAAAGCTATACGCGTCCTTCATCATGAACTCGCGTGTCCGCAGCAGTCCGGCGCGGGGACGTGGCTCATCTCTGAACTTGGTCTGAATCTGGTAAAGGTTTACGGGAAGATCGCGGTAGCTATTCACGTTGGCCTTCACCATCATCGTTACGGCCTCTTCGTGAGTCGGCGCAACAATCATGTCGCGGCCTCGGCGGTCCTCAAATGTCGCAAGCGGTGGAATGAAGGTATCGGCCCTGCCAGACTGCTCCCAGATCTCGCGCGGCTGAATCACGGGCATGCTGACTTCCAGCGCGCCGGCCGCGTCCATCTCTTCACGAATGATGTCTGCAATCTTCTTCTGCATCCGCCATCCAAGAGGAAGGAATTGGTAGCTGCCCGCAGCAAGCTGCTGAATGTATCCGGCGCGCACCAGCAACTGGTGACTGATCGTATCGGCGTCGCTGGGAGCTTGCCGTAGGGTTTTCCCGAAGTATTTGCTCAGGCGCATTTAGCGATTATTCCTTGGATTTTCAAACGTGGGGATTTGCAGGCGTGGGGATTTTCAAACAGGGGAAATTTCGAATGTGCGAGCAACCTAACTCACGGTAAATATGGGAGTCCCGGTATCCCGAAACACGAGTGAAGTTGGCCTGAGTAGCTTACGCCTGTGCGTCCGCCATTTCGGCTTCCGTAGCGCGGACTTCTTCCATCAGCGCTTCCAGCATCTCAGACTCCGCCACCACCCTGGTTTTGGCGCCTTTACGGAATATCACTGCCCGGCCGTTGCCGCCAGCAATCCCAATGTCCGCATCCTTCGCCTCGCCGGGGCCGTTCACTTCGCAGCCCATTACTGCGATCTTGAGAGGAGTCTTCACTTCTTTAATGAACTTCTCTACGCTGTTTGCGAGCTTCAGGACATCCACATCCGCTCGCCCGCAAGATGGGCACGCGATCATTATTGGACCTTTGTCCCGTAGTTTGAGGGACTTCAGAATTTCGAATCCGGTCTTGACCTCTTCACGTGAGTCGCCAGCCAGAGAGACTCGAATGGTGTCGCCAAGCCCATCGTACAGAAGTACGCCCAGTCCCACGGCACTTCGGATGCTGCCAGTGGTCACAGGGCCGGATTCAGTGATTCCAAGGTGGAACGGGTAGGGCACTAGTGGGGCCAGTTTTCGGTACGCCTCCACCGTGGTCTCCACATCAAACGCCTTTAAAGAGATCTTGATGTCATCGAAATCGAGATCTTCCAGAACGCTAATTTCCCATAGCGCGGTTGCAACCATGTGATCGACGACCGTGTAGGCATCGCTGTCCCCGCGGGCAGCGGCTTCTGAGATGGTTGGGAGCTCGTTAACGCCGTCGACAACACGTCGACCACCGCGGGTTGCGCCAATCTTGCCAACGGGCGGCAAGCTGCCAAAGTTGACTCCAATCCGAATTGGAATCTGCGCCTTCTTCGCTGCCGCCGTAATCTCCCGCACTTTGTCTGCATCTCGAATATTGCCCGGATTCAGTCGCAGGCCTTCCACGCCTTGTTTAATGGATGCAAGAGCCAGTTCGTAGTGGAAATGGATATCGGCGATCAGTGGAATGCCAATCCCGGCCTTGATGGCAGGTATCGCATCAGCCGCTTCCATATCGGGCACGGCGACGCGGATAATCTCGCAGCCCTCATCTTCAAGAGTCTTGATCTCAGCAATGCAGGCTTTGACGTCGCGGGTGTCTCCCGTGGTCATCGACTGTACGATAACCGGATTGTCGCGCCCACCAATCTTGACGCCGCCAACTGAGATCTGCTTCGTTATTCGCCTTTTGGCCATAGATAAATCTGCCTCAACAGAAGATGAACACTATCCGAGTGCAGTTTACTTGAACGGCAGGCTGTTTCGGCCAGTAGAGAACGGTGCAGCTAGAAGAAGGTCTCGCCGCGCACAATCCGGAGCACATCCTGGATGCTGATGAGAAAGATCAGTCCCAGAAGAACAGCCATTCCAGCGAGGTGGACAAGACCTTCCCTTTCTGGTGAGATTCTTCTTCCACCCCGCGCTGCCTCGATGATGACAAATAACAGCCGTCCGCCGTCCAGAGCCGGAATGGGGAGAATATTTATCACCGCAAGGCTGAGACTCAGAGTTGCTGCAAGTCTGGCAAGGGTCGTCAATTTGGAGACAAAGTCCGCGTTCGCCGTTGAAATCTCACCAGTCAGCTGACCAATACCAATTGGGCCAACGGTTGCAGGACCCTCAAGCTGAGGATTCCCGCTTTTGATGATGATTCCCGTGAGGCCGTTCTTGGTGAGCAGAACCAGGTCTCGAACATCCCCAACTCCCACTATCACCGCTCTCCAGGGCCATTCCCAGCGCTTTTCAGTGGATTGGTTCTGACTCCGGATAGTGATGCCTACCGGCCCTTCCTGGACACGTGTCACAACACCCAGCGCATTCTCATAGGCGCGAGCATCCGCAAGACCAAGTTGACGCTGCGGATTCAGAACCTCCGCAACCACCAGCAGTGTGTCGCCGACTTGATAGGTGACATCGGGGACGATCTCGCGCAGGTCAGCAACGCTGATTTCACGCGTGGTGGAGCTCACCGTCGTGACCACGGTCAGCCGGTTGCTGATGCCTGAAAATTGGTCTGCGGCACGCGCCGCAACCAGCAAAAGTTCAGTCTCTGTATTCGTAACATCTCGGACTACAGAGCGTGACGGCGGTCGCCACCGCGGCTTCAGAGAGACGGAATCCACTTCCCCTGTGTACTGGAACGCCGGCAGGGGCGTGCCCGGCTGTGGGAGCGGATCTGGGATTCCGTGCTGGACATTCCAGTTGCTGTTTGCTCCAAGTTTGAGGGTGACAGCCTCTTGCAGGTTGCCGATATTCTCGACCGATCGACCGTCGACTTCATAAATTTTGTCGCCGACTTGAAGGCCAGCCGCTTCGGCTGGTGATCCGGGCATCACAGCCGTGATGACCACCTCGCCAACCAAGGTGTTCTGCGGAATCATCGCGACGATAGTAAATATTACGAACGGCAGCACGAAGTTCACGCCCGAGCCTGATGCCAGCACGAATACGCGCGCCAGTCGCGACTTGCTAGCCAGCGAGTTCTTGGAGTTGGGATCTTCT
Source organism: Dehalococcoidia bacterium UBA1151 (assembly GCA_002311865.1). Classification (GTDB taxonomy): domain Bacteria; phylum Chloroflexota; class Dehalococcoidia; order Lucifugimonadales; family Lucifugimonadaceae; genus UBA1151. Next base: position 33,196 of record DBZV01000131.1, on the reverse strand, counting down.
TCACCAACCATCTTGACGAAGCCGCCAAGCGGTAGCCAGTTAAATGACCAGAGCATCTCAGACACGTAGATGACGCCGTCTTCAATGGATCTGATCTTGCCTGCAATCAGATCACCGTCGCCCGACAACTCGGTTCGGTCGTCGTAGAGCGCAGCCCGACGCGCAACAAGCTCACCAGACTCATTTTCATACGTGGCGAAGGCAATCATCTGCCCGATCTGAGCATGCTGAGCAACGAACTCAGCGCCAGTGCTCGCACCGTATGCCAACTCGAACTTTTCTGTCAGTTCAAGGGCAAGCGCGGTATCAGCGGTGATCTTTACCGCTGTGTTGCCAGTCCACTTGCCACCCGCGCGCGGCGGGAATCCGAAGCCGAATTCCACGATCTTGGTGCCGGTGAGTTTCGCCGCGAAGAAGTGACCAAACTCGTGCAGGACCACAAGCGGACCCAACACAAGTATGAAAGTGATGATTCCTAGAATCAGGGTGTCCATAAATTATTACCGGAGTAAAGGAGCCTAGTTGGACGAGCCGACTGCTGCGCTTCTTGCAGTGTCGTACGCCCACTCAGCCGTCTGAATGATTTCGTCGAGATTTGGTGTGTCTTTAGCTGTATGTTGCGCTACCACGCCCCGAATAACATCGGGGATTTCCGTAAATTTGATGCGGTTTTCCAGAAACATGTCCACCGCGGCTTCATCCGCACCCATCAATGCCGCACCCCATGTGCCCGGCCTCCGTCCCACATCAATGGCGAGCTCAAAACACGGATACAGCTTCGAATCCATCGCTTCAAACGTCAGCGAACCAATTTCAACCGGGTCAAACGGTTTCAGGCCTGGATTGAAAATTCTCTCCGGGTGGCTCAAGGCGTACTGGATTGGGTATCTCATATCAGGGGAGCCCAGATGGGCCTTCACAATTCCATCGGCAGTCTCAATCATGGAATGGACTATCGATTGCCGATGCACAACGACTTCTATCTGGTCGTAAGGCATATCGAAAAGCCAGTGCGCTTCAATCACTTCAAAAGCTTTATTCACCAAGGTGGCGGAGTCAATGGTAATTTTGCGGCCCATAGACCATGTTGGATGCTTGAGGGCCTCCTCAGGAGATACGTTGGCCAGCTCGGCTGGAGATTTGTCTCTAAACGCGCCACCGGACGCGGTGATGATCAGTTTGCGAATTGCATCGCGCTCACCGAGCATGCACTGCCAGATTGCAGACGGCTCACTATCAACGGGCAGGATCTGATTGTTGTAACGGCGAGAGATGTCCATTACCTGTTCACCCGCCATGATCAGGACTTCTTTGTTAGCCAGAGCCACTATCTTGCCAGCTTCAAGCGCTCGCACGGTTGGCAAAAGCCCGGCGGACCCAACGGTAGATACCATCACAACATCAACCTCAGGGAGCGCGGCCATCTCTTCCAGCGTGCCGCAATCTCGCCCGGGTAGTGACTTCAGCGCTTCTGCATCCTCGCAGAGCACATATTCCGGGCTGAACTCATCAATCTGTTGCGCAAGGAGTTCAATGTTTCGACCGGCGGAGAGTGCGACGATCTTAAATCGATCTGGAAATGCACGCACTACATCCAGTGTCTGGGTGCCGACTGAGCCTGTAGAGCCAAGGACTGCAACGCGCCTCATGGGGTGAGCCATATTGCCATCCAGTATACGACCGCCAAACTGGGCGCCAGACTATCGATGCGATCCAGCACCCCTCCATGCCCCGGAATGATGGTGCCAGACTCTTTGACCCTGGAAAGCCGCTTAAAGCCAGATTCGATCAGATCTCCCAGTACAGCTGCCATTGATGTGATGAGCCCGATCAATGCACCCTCTGAGGTTTCAACCGGTAGGCCCAGAAGAATCGTGAGACCGGCTCCCGCACCGGTTCCACCAACGATGCCAGCCAGCGCCCCTTCCCACGTTTTGGCTGGACTGATCAGCGGCAACAGGCGGTGAGTGCCCAACCAGGTGCCGAAGAAGTAGGAGAGGGTGTCAGTTGCAAATGTCACCAGGATGGCCGTCAAAAGCCAATCGTACGTATCGTCGATTGCCCGAAGCGGCGCGCCATGGGCGAGGAGAACCCCAAAGTAGCCAGCGATGAATATCGCGATGAGAGCTGTTCGACTCTGAGTTATTCGCATTGACTCAAACGTCAACGCGGTTATCCCCGCCGCGCCGAAGACCAGCACCAGTAGCCACCAATCACTACTACCCAGACCAATTAGAATCCCCGCTATTGCCATACCAAACGGAATTACAGCGGTGAATATGTTGATGTTTCCAACGCGCGGCGTGGACATCTGGGCAATTTCGACACCGGCGATCACCGACGCGAAGATGATCAGGATTCCCACCGCGGAGGTGCCTAGCAGAATGGCGCCGATTACTATTGGCAGGCCAACCGCTGCGCTGATTATGCGTACCTTCAGCATGGAGTGATCATCGAGTGCTCGCCGGATCCATCACCTTGCAGCCGGACGCACCCCCCGCCTATTTTGGTTGCTCGTCAAGGACTCCACCAAATCTGCGTTGGCGGCTGCTGAATGCCTGAATCGCCTTGTCCACTTCAAGCTCATCGAACTCAGGCCACGGCACGGGGGTGGAGTAGAACTCGCTGTACGCAGATTGCCAGAGTAAGAAGTTAGATATGCGGAACTCGCCGCCCGTGCGGACAACAAGGTCCGGGTCGGGAACTCCCGGCGGACTCATCTGGCTGGCGAACGCCTTCTCATCAAGATCCTCAACAGCGGTCCCCAGCTCAATCAGCCGTTTGGCCGCATCCACAATTTCGGCGCGACCACCATAGTTGAAGGCAACTATCAGCGTGATGCCATCGTTTTTGGAAGTCAGCTTCACCGCTGCCGCAATCTCTCTGCTCAACTCAACGGGCAACTCCGCGAGGCGTCCCTGATGCAAAATCCTGACGTTGTTCTCATGCAGGTCGCCAACTTCCGTCTTGAGCGACTCAGCAAGCAGTTGAAGTAGAAAGGAGACCTCAGCCACAGGCCGGGTCCAGTTTTCTGTAGAAAACGCAAATATCGTGGCGTACGCGACACCCCGATTCTCAAGATGTCGCAGCACACGTCGGATGTTTTCAAGACCCGCGACGTGGCCCTTCGTACGCGGCTGGTGGCGCGCCTCTGCCCACCGGCCATTGCCATCCATGATGATTGCAACGTGCGCGGGTATGAGATCGACTTGCGAAGCCTTAGCTGTTGGCTGTGTCTGATCAGCGATAGTCAAGCTCTGGCCTGTTCCGTTGTACTGGTCCCTTATGTTGCGTTATTAACGTCGTTTCTGGCGGCACTAAAGAATCTCAGGAATCAAGATAAGCACGGTCCACCTAGACCGACATCACATCCTCTTCTTTGCGACTGCCAATTTCTTCAATATTGCCCACGGCTCGATCAGTCGTCTTCTGAAGATCACCCTGAGCGCGCCTGGCCTCATCCTCTGAAATCTCGCCGTCCTTCTGCAGCTTCCTGATCTGATCCTGAACATCGCGGCGGACATTGCGGGTTGCAATTTTTCCCTCTTCCACTCTCTTCTTCACTGCTCGAACCAGATCTTTCCTGCGCTCCTCTGTTAGCGCTGGAATTGGGAGGCGGATCAGCTTCCCGTCATTGCCGGGCATGATGCCAATATCAGAGGTCTGAATGGCCTTCTCAATATCTGGAATGGAACCCGGATCCCATGGCTGAATGGTCAGCAACCGGGCATCTGCAACGTTGATCTGTGCAAGCTGATTCATGGGGTAGGTGGCACCCCCGTACTCAACCAGGATGTCTTCTACCAGACCGGGATTGGCTCTCCCTGTGCGAATGGACGACAGATCCTTCGACAGAGCTTCCGTGGATTTCTTCATCCGGGATTCCGCATCTGCTAATGATTCAGTGGTCATATCTCGCTCCGATCGTCATGTGCTCCGCTGTTGCGGAACTCAATGCCAGCCTGCTCGGTCTAGGCCGCTTGAGTAGTTTCAGAGATCAGGGTACCAATATCCGCGCCTGAGAGCGCCAGTTC
>DBZV01000131.1:28236-29094 GCA_002311865.1 Dehalococcoidia bacterium UBA1151 | reverse complement strand
AGCGCTCCGGTGCGCTGCTCAAGAGCGTCAATGTAGGTCATATGATCAATTTTTGTCGCGTTGGGATTCTTGTTGGGGTCATCCGTATAGATGCCATCGATGTTATTTTTCCCCATAACCAGAACGTTGGCGTCCATCTCCAGCGCTCTCAGTCCGGCCGCGGTATCTGTAGAGAAGTATGGATTGCCCATTCCCGCGGCGAAGATAACCACGCGACCCTTTTCCAGATGCCGTATCGCCCGACGCCGAATGTACGGCTCGGCCACGGTTGACATTGGAATGGCTGTCTGCGTGCGAACTGCAACGCCGTGTTGTTCCAGGCCGTCTTGAAGCGCCAGCGCGTTGATGATCGTAGCCAGCATTCCTGCGCTATCCGCGGTTGATCGGTCCATACCGGCCGATTCTTGGTCTGCGCCCCGCCAAATGTTGCCACCGCCAACCACCAGCGACATCTCCACGCCGTTATCTAAGCTGAGTTTGATCTCACTGGCAAGGTATCGAACGACTTCCTGATCGATAACTTCACCGCTATCACCCTTCCCCTTGAAGGCCTCACCACTGAGTTTTAGTACAACCCTGCGGTACAAAGGTTTTCGCAATGCCGCTCCTCGACTACTCTCCCAGGACGAATCTCTCGAATCGCCTGATGTTAATATTCTCCCCAGTCAATGAGTTCGTCTGCTGGATCAGTTCGTTGACAGTGATGCTGGGGTCCTTGATGAACGCCTGAGAAAGAAGAAGCTCCTCATCCTCAACGTCCGTCTCATCTTCCGGAACAGAATCACGATCAATGTACTTTGGGCTCATGGCAGCAATCTGCATCGCGATATCGCGCGCCAGCGTCTGAAATTCGTCTGT
>DBZV01000131.1:17785-28126 GCA_002311865.1 Dehalococcoidia bacterium UBA1151 | reverse complement strand
ATGTAGGACTGAACCAGTCCCTCAGAAGTTTTGTGCCCCGCCCGCTTGGCAGCATCAGCCAGCCCTTCATGCTTGAGGATCTCCTCAGCTTTGGACTGATCGCCATCCGCCGCATCAAGCGCCTTCTTGGCATCCATCACGCCCGCGCCTACTCGATCGCGGAGTTCCTTCACCATTGCTGCGGTTACAGCCATTTTTTAGTTCCTCAACATCTCAGCCACTGGTGCTGTACAAGGGGCAGCACCGTTCGGCCGTGTGGTAATTACTTTTTCGCCTTCTCGGAATCATCCGAAGCGGCGGGTTCATCTTCTGTCTTCTCTTCTGTCGCGCTATCGTCAGCAGGGGAAGCTTCAGCCTTGGGTGTCGCCTCTTCAGCAGCCTCGGTTGAAACTTCCTCGGCCGCATCAGCAACCGGGGCCTCTTCTTCCTTGGTCTCAGCTTCTGCAGCTGGCTTCTCTTCGGCTGCTGAATCAGCTTCATCTGACTTGGGAGCATCTTCGGATTTGGCTTCGGGGGTTTTGTCCTCGATCTCCGCTTCCGCTTCAGTCTTTGACTCTTCAGCTTTCGGAGCATCTTCAGTTGAATCGGATGCGTCCGCCCCGTTCTGGGTTGCCTCTGATTTCGCCGTAGCTTCGCGCGCTGCCGCCGCTGCCGCCTCTGCGTGTCTTGCTGCCGCTGCCGCCTGAGCCGCCTCTCGAGCAGCAGTCTCAAGCGCTTCGATCTCCGAATCGGCAGTCAAACGATCTTCTTCCGCCTTGCGGAACCGCTCGCGCCCTTCATTAACAGCATCTGCAATTCGGCCGGTAATCAGCCCAATCGCTCGAGTAGCGTCATCGTTGCTTGGTATTACGTAATCGATACCTGTGGGGTCGCAGTTGCTATCCACCATGGCTACTGTCTTGACGCCAAGTCGCTTCGCTTCTGCGATGGCAATGGACTCTTTGATGATGTCGACCACAAAGATTGCGTCTGGAAGTTTCGTCATCGATTTGATACCGCCAAGATAGTTGTTCAGCTTGCGTACTTTTGTGTTCGCCTGCTGCGCCTCACGCTTGGTGGTTGTATGGAGTTCGCCCTTGTTGATCTGCTCTTCAAGACGAACCAGGTAATCGATGCGTGTTTGGATGGTCTGGAAGTTGGTCATCAACCCGCCCAGCCAGCGGCGGTTGATGTACATGGACCCACAGCGAAGCGCGTTTTCACTGATAACCAGCTCTGCCTGCTTCTTGGTGCCTACGAACAAAATATCGCCGCCTCTGGACGCAAGGTCAGCAACGTACTCTGCCGCCGCCTCAAGGTGGTCCAGGGTGGTCTGAGGATTGATGATGTGGATCTTCTGGCGCTTTTGGTAGATGTAAGGCGCCATCTTCGGATGCCATCGCTTGGTGGGGTGACCGATGTGGACACCAGCTTCCAGGAGAGTTCTCACTGTCAACTGCTGCTCAGTTACCTGCTCTGGCTCCGTAGCTGCTACGGGCTGTTCTGTCATGTCGTTTGGTTATCCTGGCCCCGAATATTTCTAATACTCCGGGCGTTCTAAATAATCTTGGTAGATTTTTCCTACCAATTGTGCCTATGAAGCACACGCAAAAAACCCCCGGCTGAGGTCAGTCGAGAGTGAATAAAGTGTAGCACATGTGCAGAACGATTTGAGTTTGAGCGCTACCGCCCCAATCGATCAAATGTTCCTGACTCCGCGAGGGTCTATGATGACCACGCCATCCAGCGCCGATCACGGCTCCCAAAACATGTCCTGAGCACATCTGTTCATAGTTGCAGCGCATGGCTGCTTATGAGCGCAGAACGCAGTTCCTAAATGTGAACAGATCGTCACATCGAAACCATCGCAGTTCACATTTCCGTAGATAAGATTTGAAGAGGAAATGAGGCAATGGTCATATAGCGACACTAGCCCATCTCCAGATTGTCTTCACATTCGCGCCTTGGGCAAAATAAAGGCATCGTAATTACTGTTCGATGATCTCCTGAAGCCCGCCTGAGCGGTCACTCGCAACATATGGGCCTAATGGAGGACACTGTTACATGGACGATCAACAAACCGTGAAGCCGGGAGCGATCGTCAATCAAGAAGACCAGAGAGGATACCCAAGTGGCAACTGCCACCGTTGGAACAGGATCAGGCTCAAGCCGCCTGACGCTCGCAAAAATATTCCCCTTTCTACTCGCCACCGTAGTACTCGCCGCATCCGCCATCGCAGGATTCCTGGTGGGCGATGGCTCTAACTCCGCGGTTGGTGGAATCCTCGACGCGTCATCGTCGTCTTCAAACTTCCTGGGTGACTTTGGTGACGCACTCCCCTTCGGATTCGCTTTCGCCGCTGGCATGGTCTCAACCGTCAACCCCTGCGGCTTCATGATGCTTCCCGCGTACCTTGGACTCTACGTGGGTACCCAGGGCGAGGAAGCGCAGAGGTTGGGCCTGACACAGCGACTCGCCAAAGCCAGCGTTGTCAGCGTTGCCGTGGGTCTTGGATTTGTGGTCCTGTTCGGCACCGCAGGAATCGTCATTTCGATAGGCGCAAAATCGATAGTAGAGATCTTCCCGTGGGTCGGACTCGGAGTCGGCGCAGTGCTAACGCTGGCAGGTGGCTACATCATGGCGGGCGGGAAGCTCTACACCGCATTTGCCGCCCAGACTGCCAGCAAGATTGGCGATCCGAGAGATGCCTCACTGAAGGGCTACTTCCTCTTCGGACTTAGTTACGCAACCGCATCGCTCAGTTGCACGCTGCCAATATTCATAGCAATCATAAGTAGTTCACTGGCAACCGGAAACTTCATTGATGCAACTGGCCAGTTCCTCGTCTACGCCCTTGGCATGTCATTTGTGATCACCGTGCTCACGCTCAGCCTCGCCCTCGCGCAAAACCAGGTCTCGCAAGGGCTAAGAAAAGTGTTGCCGCATACCAACATGATCTCGTCAGTGCTGCTACTGGTAGCTGGCGGATACATCGTCTTCTACTGGCTCACCGAAGGCGGCCTGGCCAACAAGATTCTCTAAGGCACTTCACGCTGGATAGACGAGACCCGCTGCGAAGGCGGGTCTTTTCTATGGCGGACCGACTTCGCGCCCGTGCCGGATGCCGGAAAGGTACCCTTCGAGCGGCCTCAGGAAACCTTTCCTCGCGTTCGCCGCTGATGATGCGAGTGAAGCGCAGTTTCCACCAATTGGCCGGTTCGATGCGACTCCGATACTTAGCCGCAGATGTTACTCAGCGTGCCTATCTGGCTGATCTCAACCTCAACTGTATCCCCGGGCTTAATCTGGCCCGCCGTGCCGGAGGTGCCTGTGAATATGCAGTCGCCGGGCTCCAGCGTCATGTACTTGCTGATGAACGAGATGGTCTTGGGGATGTCGTGAATCATCTCCGACGTATTGCAGTTCTGCGCTGCGACGCCGTTGATCCGTCCTTCGATATCCAGGTTCGTCGGGTCGATTCCTGTGACGATCCATGGGCCGATCGGCGAGAACGTGTCGGATGACTTGGCGCGCCACCAGCTTGTATCGCCCGCCTGCCAGTCACGTGCGCTCACATCGTTGCCGCAGCTGTAGCCAAATACGTGGTCCATTGCGTCTCCCAGCGAAACGTTGGTGGCAGTCTTGCCGATCACCACAACCAGTTCAGCTTCGGCGTCGACCTTCTCTGAATCGGATGGAATCCTGATGGTGTCGCCAGTGCCAGCCAGGGATGTTTCTGACTTCAAGAACGGCTCCGGCCGCTCAGGTGCGGGGGCGTCATGAAGGTGTGAGCCGTAGTTGAGCGCCATGGCCAGCATCTTGTTGGGCTCAACCGGGGCCAGCAGAGTTACGTCCGCAAGGGCGTGTGTCGCACCCGTTTCGCTGTAGTCGGAGTAACCCGGACCGCTGATCGCCTTCACCGTATCGCCGTCCACAATTCCATAACTATTGGAACCGCCAGCGCTGAATCTCACGAATTTCATGTGCTCTTCTCCCGGTGATGCTGATATAAATCAGCACGCGTTGTAATCGCATCTTTGAAGCTTTATGGACGGTGCGCAAGTCTATTCGACAGATGTCCTGCGCGCCATCAGAAAGCGCCATCCGATCTCGATATTGGAGCTGGAACGATCGATCTAATAATCAAAAACGCCAGACTCATCGACGGCACAGGCGGCCTCGCCTATGATACCGACATCGCCGTTGAGGGAGACCGCATCACGGCCATTGGGCACATCGATGGCGACGCTGCCGAAGTGATCGACGCGACGGGAGCCGTTGTCACCCCGGGTTTCATCGATCTTCATTGCCATTCTGACGGTTCTTTCTTGATCGACCCCCACGCCGACAGCAAGTTGCGGCAGGGCGTGACGCTGGAATTGATGGGCAACTGCGGCATGAGCTTCTGCGCCCCGCTGGCCGGACTGGCGCGCGCCCACCTTGACGATTGGATGGACGGATACGAAACGGTGCCAGACGTCGAGTGGACCACGATGGATGGCTATCTGAACGCACTGGAGGCGTGCGGACCCACCGTAAACGTCGCAGCACAGGTGGGCCACGGCACTGTGCGACAGAACGTACTGGGCATGGATGCACGCTCTCCAGACGTCGATGAACTGGCCGCGATGGAGCGACTGATGGTGGAGAGCCTGGACGCTGGAGCACTGGGTTTTTCGACCGGACTCTTCTACACGCCCGGCAGCTACTCCGTCACCGATGAGGTAGTAGCGCTGGCGCAGGTAGCTGCCGACCGCCCGGGCCTCATGACGGCCTACGAAGAGGCGCTTGAGATTGGTCGGCGCACGGGCGTGCGAGTGGAGCTATCCCATGTGAAATGCAAAGGCGTGCCTGTATGGGGCAAGGGAGGCGTGGTCCTCGCCCTGATCGAGGCCGCGCGACGTGAAGGACTGGACGTGGCTGGTGATCAGTATCCGTATTCGCGCTCATCTACGCTCATGATGGGCGCGCTGTTCCCGAAATGGGCGCAGGAAGGCGGCCGCGACGCCGTGCTCGAGCGCATCAAAGACTCCGACACACGAGCGAAAGTACGATCGGGTATCGACTACAACATCGGCCTTTACCAGGGGCCGGAGGCGTTCACCTTTTCGACGTTCAGATCGAACCCCGATTTTGAGGGACGCCACCTCGGCGACATCGCAATTGACATCGGAGTCGAGCCGTCGGAAGCAGCGTTAAGGCTGTTCGAGATGGGTTCAGGCCAGGTCGTTCTGGCCTCGCTATCGCAGGAGGATGTCGATCTGATCGCCACTTCGCCGTTTATCTCCGTGGCGTCCGATGGCAACTCGCAGCGCACGGAAGGGCCGCTGTCGGCTGGCTGGCCGCATCCGCGGAGCTACGGCACCAATGCGCGGTTCATCAACGAGTATGTAAACGCCAAGAAAACGGTAACGCTTGAAAATGCCGTCCACAGGATGACCGGACTTCCCGCACAGCGTCTCGATCTGAAACGCCGTGGCAGAATCGCTCCCGGATACATCGCCGATATCGTGATCATGCGACCCGAAGCAGTACGCGACAACGCAACATTCACCGACCCGCATCAGTACGCTGAGGGCGTCGACGACGTGTGGGTCAACGGGACGCACGCACTCAAAAACGGCACCCCAACCGGCAAACTCGCCGGCAAAGTAATTCGCAGCAAGGATTTTTAGTGGAGCGCGTCCGTCAGGGCGTATCCTCTTATACCGCAATGGCACCAGCCAGAGCCAGAGAATAAAGAGAAAATCATCAGATGCCCGGCTACGACCTCGTAATCAAAAACGGCACCGTGGTAGATCCGTCGCAGGGAATCCATGCCAAAAAGGATGTGGCGATCTCCGGCGGAACAATCCAGGCGATCGAGGATCACATTTCAGATGGTGAAACCCGCGACGTCATTGAGGCCGATGGTCTGATCGTCACTCCGGGGCTGGTCGATCTCCACGTCCACATCTGGTGGGGCGTTGCACACCTGGCCATCGAGCCGGACACCACGTCCCTGGCCCGCGGCGCCACCACCGTAGTAGACGCTGGCTCATCAGGCTCCAACACCTTTCCGGGGTTTCGGCGCTACGTGATGGAGCAAATTAACACCCGCGCGTATGCGTTCCTGCACATCTCCGGCATGGGCCAGCTCGACCGGGACATCGGTGAGCTTGAGGACATTCGGTGGGCGCGCGTGGACCACGCCGTGGCAACGGCGAATGGCAATCCAGATCTCATCGTGGGCATCAAAGTGCGGCTTTCCGAGGGAATCGTGGGTGCGAACGATGTTGTCGCACTGGAGCGAGCGTCTGAAGCTGCGCAGCACGTTGGTGTTCCACTGATGATCCACATCGGCGGCACAAACCACCCGCTGGAGGAGATCTTCGGCAAACTCCGCACCGGCGACATCGTCACGCACTCTTTCACCGCAACGCCGCCGGGAATCATCACGGACAGCGGCGCAGTGCTTCCCGCCGCGCTGGAAGCGCGCGCGCGCGGAGTCAATTTTGACGTAGGCCACGGTGCAGGCAGCTTTGGATTCAAGGTTGCTGAGGCGGCGATGAGTCACGGCTTCAATCCAGCCACGATCAGCTCAGATGTGCACCGTTACAACGTGCGCGGTCCCGTGTTCGATTTGGCGACGACACTCTCCAAGTTCATCTACCTGGGAATGAGCCTGGACGATGTAATTCGGCTTGCCACAGAAGCGCCCGCAACCGCCATTCGAAGGGACGACATCGTCGGCTCGCTGAAGGTTGGCGCGGTGGCAGATGTGTCGATATTCGACCTCCAGGAAGGGCCGGTTGAGTTCAAGGACGCAAGTGGCGATGTCCGCAACGGCAATCAGCTACTCGTGCCGGTCGAGACTGTTCGCGCAGGCCGACGCTTCTCGCCATTCCACGGCCACCACCACGTGCACTCACACCCACCCGGATTCTAAGGCGACTTCCACTGAGCACCGTGATCAAGGAATCGTCACCCGGGGCGGGTCAGCCAAAAACCCAAACCGCTGATTTCGCTGTGGTGCGGGCCACTGGCGTCCACAAGGCATACGGCGATGCCGGTGTGCTAACGGGGCTGAACCTGGAGGTCCCCCGCGGCGAAACCATCACCATATTTGGACCCAACGGCGCCGGCAAGACCACGCTCCTCCGCGTCCTCGGTTCGCTAACAAGACCCGACCGCGGTGAAATCGCCATCAACGGCTTTTCGCTGAAGGAGCAGGCGGCGTTCGCCCGCAGCACCATCGGCGTAGTGATGCACTCGTCTCTGCTGTATGGCGACCTGACAGCCCGCGAGAACCTGCGCTTCTATGGCAAGCTGTTTGGCTTGGGCGATGCCGAAGATCGCATCGAGACTCTGGCCCGACGGCTCAACGTGGCCCACCGACTTGACGATAAGGTACGAGACCTGTCGCACGGTCTGGAAAAGCGGGTGTCGTTTGTGCGAGCTCTGCTTCATCGGCCGCGCCTGCTGCTGTTGGACGAGCCGGAGTCAGGGTTGGACCAGAACACCCTGGGCATATTCGAAGAACTGCTGGCGGAATTCCGTGCCGGCGGCGGCGCGACTGTGCTGGTGACTCACTCCCTCGAACTCGGACTGGCGCTCTCGGACCGAATTGCCATTCTCGGTGGCGGGCGCATCGTTTTCGATGACCGCAGCGAGAACGTCACCATCGAAGAACTACCCGAGATCTATCGGCGCTTCACTGGAGAGGTCTCGTGAAAATATCGCTCGGGCCGGTGTGGGCGGTCGCCAAAAAGGACCTGCTGCTGGAAGTTCGGAACCGGGAGATCGTCGTCTCAATCCTGGTGTTCTCCGGTCTGGTGTTCATCATCTTCAACTTTGCGATTGAGTTGACGAGGGTCAATCGAGACACAGTTGGCCCAGGCGTCCTCTGGGTGGCGTTCATATTCGCCGCGATACTGGGCCTGAATCGTTCGTTCATCATCGAGAAAGACGGCAACGCGCTGGAGGGCATGATGCTCTCGCCGATCGGGCGTGACACCATCCTGGTGGGCAAGACGCTGGGCAACCTGCTGTTCATGCTGGCCGCTCTGGTCGTGCTATTCCCGGTCTTCACAGCGCTGTTCAACGTGAACGTTCTGAAGCCCGAAATTATCGTTATCGCCGCGCTGGCGACAGTCGGTCTCGCCACCACTGGCACAATGTTCGCCGCTCTGTCGGTGAACACCCGTGCACGAGAAATCATGCTCCCCGTGCTGTTCCTGCCTATCGCCGTCCCCATTCTCATCGCAGCTGTAGAAGGCACCGCACAGATCACGCAGGGCGGGAACTGGTCGGAAGCCGCTGAATGGCTTCAGATACTCGCCGCGTTCGATATTGTGTTCGTCATCGCCGCATTGCTGACCTTCCAGTTTTTGCTGGAGGACTAGGGCATGCCGCATGCAGAAATACGCTAAATCTTGCTGTCGCCACGCGCAATCTGAACTCATGATCTTTACGTTCCACTGAACTGGAATCCATCGTGATTGTGATATTCTGAACAAAGTGTTTACGGGAGCGAAATCGGTGGTCGAATCGATCGGGACAAAGCGCACCGTGTGGCTGTTTGCCACAGCGGTTCTGGTTCTGGTCACCATGTGGATGATCTTCGAATGGGTTCCCACGGAACGGAACCTTGGCGTCGTTCAGCGCGCGCTTTACGTGCATGTCCCGCTTGCCTGGATCTCAATGGTTGCAGTGGGCGTGGTCGCAGCCGCGTCACTTATGTATCTCATCACCGGCAAGCGTCGGTGGGACTCCATCGCTCTTGCGTCCGCAGAAACGGGTGTGCTGGCCGGCACGCTGATGCTGGTTACTGGCGCGATCTGGGCGAAGCCAATCTGGAATGTCTGGTGGACATGGGACGCAAAACTCACCACCACCGCTATCCTCTGGTTCTTCTACGTTGCGTATCTGATGCTTCGGGCATTTGCTCCCCCTGGCAACCAGGCGTACCGAATGGCTGCTGTGGTGGCCGTTCTGGGTGCTGTGGACGTGCCGATCGTCTACTACGCCGCTGATCTGTGGCGCACGGCGCATCCGGAGCTGATAATCGGTCCGGCGGCCGACTCGTCAGGCCTAACCTCAGAGATGGGATTAACGCTGCTGGTCTCAGTGGTGGCGTTCACCAGTCTGTATATCTATATGCTGGTCGACCGATATCGTGTCCGACAATCCGAACTAGAGATATCTGACCTGAAACGAGAGATGCGAAACTATCTCTATGCTCCATCGACATCCGACGTGCCCGCTACTGCCCAGAGCCTCCGCGCCGCCGCCGCAGAACCGATAGGAGACTGACCCGTGAAACGCATCTTGACCAGGCCGCTAACAATCCTGATTGCAATCGTGGCGAGCTTTGTGCCCGCGGGCGTTGCGACGGCTGCGTCCGCCGGCCCGATATTTCGCGCTGCGCAGGTGGTTGGTCAGGACAATACCAACACCGAGACGAATCTCGATTTCCTTTTCGCCATCTACATTATTACGTGGGCAGGCTTCTTCACCTACATCTTCATCGTCTCGCGCCGACAGCGCACAATGGAGCGTGAAATTGAAGGGCTCAAACAACTGCTGTCACAACGACAGAGCGCGGAGAAGGGCTAAACCAGCCGAATGACTTCAGGTCCCAACGGATCAGATCAGCGACCGGACTTCGACCCGGATTCGCCGGACTATGACCCCGGTGAATTACCGGAGATTCTGAGGCCGTCAACTGAGGCTTCAGCCTCCACGCTCATCAGCCCCAGGGCGAGGCTGATTCTATTTGGCGTCCTCATCGTCGCGGTGCTGGGCTTCTTCGCCACGATGGCGCTTCGAAACGCCTCGGTCTACTACCTCACAGTCTCCGAGATACAGGCCCAGGGCATCGTTGACGACGGCACCTTGGTGCGAGTGGCTGGCAAGCTGGTGGACGATTCATTTGTACGCCACGAGAACGGTCTGGATGTCGAGTTCGCCATTCGCGATGAAGAAGGTCAGGTACTGAACGTCGCATACTCAGGAGAGATCGGGCAGATCTTCTTCAACGATCACTCGGAGCTGATTCTTGAAGGTGCATACAGGGGAGATGGCGTGTTCTCAACGGAGCAGTTGATCGTGAAGTGCCCCACCAAATATGTAAATGTTCAGGACAACGCCAACGCGGTAGGCGGGGGCGAGTTGGTTGGTCCGGACTATGACGATCTGGAGATCACCACGGAGATATTCAACTCCAACTCGTAATCCGCTGGCAAACCGCGCCCAATAAGAAAACGCCCCGGAAATATTCCGGGGCGTTTCGCGTTACATATTCGTCGAACAGCTATTTGCTCTGGGTCGTTGCTGCCCGGATTCTCTCCATGATCTCGGCGGGTGGAGTCTGCTTTGGT
>DBZV01000131.1:17390-17669 GCA_002311865.1 Dehalococcoidia bacterium UBA1151 | reverse complement strand
CGTTCCGGAGAAGCTCAATGGTTGATCGCAGTGACTCGGTCCATCCGTCGCAGTCTGTGCACTCGGCAAGGTGGGCCTCTAGTCTGCGGATGAGTTCTTCATCGCACTCACCGTCAATCAAGTCTGAGGCGTTGGCGCGCAGTTCATCGCAGATCGCTCGTGCTCGATCACTGTGGCTATCGTTGTTGCCACGTCTGAAAAATCTAAAAACCACTTTCCTTGCGCCCCTTAAGACGAAAGAGTCAATCAACTCTTTGTATTTTTTATCACAGTCGCCGT
>DBZV01000131.1:16784-17179 GCA_002311865.1 Dehalococcoidia bacterium UBA1151 | reverse complement strand
ACCGACTGACCAGTAACGTAAGAGGTTCCCAGGATTCAATGACATCCAGCGGTACGGAAAATGTGGTTGAACTGACCGACGAGATGTTTGAAAAAAATCGTCGAAGAGCATTCCAGTTTTGTCTACAACGTCTCCTACCGAATGATGGGGAACCCGGACGATGCACAGGATGTAGTGCAGGACACATTTCTATCTGCCTACAGGGCGCGTGACAGGTTTCGTGGCGAGGCGCAGGTAACGACCTGGCTATATCGCATCGCCACCAACGCGGCGTTGATGAGGCTGCGGAAAAACAGCCACAAGAAAGAGATTGCCCAGGGTCCACTTGAGGTCTATCAGAAGATCGACCGCGCCGACTGGGCGGATGCTCCCGACAAGACAGCTCTCAACAATGA
>DBZV01000131.1:14881-16693 GCA_002311865.1 Dehalococcoidia bacterium UBA1151 | reverse complement strand
TTCAGTTTTCCGGAGCCACCTCTAACTTCCCCTATTTCGTGTAAACAACGGTGGTGGGAACTACACCTACGCCGTAGCAAGAAACTTAGAGAGCGTACGTTGCCAGAATCTTTTCTGGTGAAGCCTTTGCTGGCGCACGACCCGCCATGGACTTGTACTGATCACCAAGCGTTGGCCGGTTTTCTTTGAAGATCAAGCCCAGCGGAACACGACCGTCGGCAATCAGCTTCACAGCCTGTTCCCGATCAGACGCATCGTAGTCTTCAGGCAGGTCGAAGATTCCAGGTTCAATGCCCTTGCGCTTGCTGCCCTTCAGCTGCTCATAGGTGTCGTTGTAGGTTGTGCACGGTGACTGGACGTGCACAATTGAGAATCCGTTGTGCTCCATCGCTAACTCAATAAGCGCGGCCAATTCGCGTGGCTTGCTGGAGTAGTGGGAGGCGATAAACGAGACGCCAATCTCGAGGTAGAAAGAGAGCGGATTGAGTGGTGTCTCAATCTTGCCGAACGGCGTGGAACTGGTCACCATCCCAAAGGTCGACGTAGGTGAACTCTGGCCCTTGGTGAGGCCATAAACTCCGTTGTCCATGATGATCGCAGTCACGTTGAGGTTGCGCTGCGCCTGTGGGCCAATATGCTCCATGCCAATGCTAAGGAAGTCGCCGTCTCCAGCGACGATGATCACATTGCTGTCTGGTGATCCAGATTTCACCCCAAGGGCGATTGGCAGCGTCCGACCATGGATGCCGTGAATTCCAAAAGGCTGCTCATCCGACTCCATCAGATGAACCAGGTTGCCGGAACAGCCAATGCCAGCAACGATCACGTTGTCCCGCATCCGGGTCTCGTGCTTTTCGTTCCGGGCATTTAGAGCGAACTCGAGGGCTCGCCGAACACCGAAATCACCGCAACCGGGGCACCATTTGAAATCGTAGTTCGGGTTCTTGGTCGTCATGCGAGGATTTTCCCCTCCTGATTTTGCATAATCATGGTTTCAACGCGGTCTGCCAGCAGGCCGGATTTGAACGGAAGACCGGTGTATTGAGTGATTGATTCGGCTTTCACACGGTCCATTCGGAGCAGTGAGGACCATTGACCCTGGTAGTTGAGTTCTGGAACGATTACCAGGTCCTTAGATTTCAGAATGTCCAGCGCCCCATCCGGCAGCGGATGTAGGTACATGGTGTAGAACCAGCCAATGTCCACACCACGTTGTCTGAGCAGTTCAAATGCTTCCCTGGACGGACCTTTGGAACCGCCCCACGGCATCATCACCACGGACGCCTCAGGATTGATCTCTTCATACGTGCCGTCATTCAGCAGGTTCAGCTTACCGAACCGACGATGTGTGCCGTGGACATGTACGGATGCTAGGTGCGTTGTATCGCCATATTCATCATGCTCACTGCCGTTGGCAACGTAGGCGCCGGGGCCACCCGGCAGTGGCATGGGCGATACTTCTTTCGCCTCATAGCGGCGATAGCCGTTCTCGCCCGCGTAGACCTGCCGGTTTTCTACAATAATCTTGGAAAGATCAGGCTTTTTGATGTTCTGGGTGCGCTCGGAGAGCACCATCTCGCTCAGCAGAATGACTGGGCCCTGGTATCGCTCGGCCCAGTTGACCGCTTTCGCTGAACCGAAGAGGCACTCCTCAAGATCACCCGGTGCGATAACTGGCAACCTCACATCGCCATGGGCGGGGTGGATGCAAGAGAAGAGGTCTGATTGCTCGGTCTTGGTTGGAAGACCGGTTGCAGGACCGCCGCGCTGTACGTTGACGACCACCAGGGGAATCTCAGCCATCCAGGCCAG
>DBZV01000131.1:12082-14841 GCA_002311865.1 Dehalococcoidia bacterium UBA1151 | reverse complement strand
GCCGGGACCCGCCGTTGCGGTCATCACTTTCCGTCCGGCGAATCCAGCTCCGATTAGAGTGTTGATCGATTCGATTTCAGATGATGTCTGATGGACGAACGCGTTCTCGCCAACCATTCTTGACTCCATCCAGATAAGTATCTTGGTGGCCGGAGAGATGGGGTAGCCAACGTAGAAGTCCAGCCCCGCCGCCATGGCGCCAAGGCCAATCATGTCACTACTTTCCGCCATGATCTGCTCGTAGTCTGGCGGTTGGGCAGCACCAATGCTCTCAATGGTTATCCCACTATCGCGAGCGGCCTGGGCACCCAGCTCCAGAGCAGCGTCGTTTGACGAGATGATCTGTGCGTCGCTGTCGCGGCCCCTAGTGTACTTGGCCTTGTTGAACGCTTTCACGTCGTCCAGAGCCAGGCCAATTTCATGGGCAATCGCGCCAACTGTTACGAAGTTGGTCGCCCGTAGGTTACCAACTTCTTTGGCCAGGGCTTCAACATCAATTCCGAAGTTGAATCCATCATCAGGGAGGTCGAACTCTTTCGTGTTATATATGGTTACGCCGCCGGCCCGAAGTTCTGGCTGGTGGGTATCATATCCGTACTTGTTAAAGGCGACCAACAGATCCGGGTAATCCCCCTGGCCGAACAAAGGATCGATGGACATCCGGACCTGCGTCCAAATGGGTCCACCCAGAATCTGCGATGGGAATGTAGCGAACGTATAGACATAATAGCCAGCACTCGCAGCCGCACTTGCAAGCGCTTCCGTCGCCGTGACGACATTAGCCTCACCGGCAAACCGGACTACGAAATCGCGCTTTTCCAATCGTTCCTCCAACACACTTATCTTTATGATGCACCGGCAGATGCAGTGGTAACCGCCTTCGGACATCTCTGCCCAGCGGCCCCCGTCTTTTTCAATTTTCAGGCGGTCCCTGCTCAAGGTCACAGGAGCTCACTATTCTTATATTGGCTTTGATCCAATCCCGCGCAAATACGCCAGCGGTTCATCTCAGATGCTGACGTATTTTATTTGGTTAATGTTCGAATGCGTATCGTTAAGGAATTATCCCTTGCTGCGTTTGCACCCAACCCCCTCCTAGTTCAGGAGGTATGGGCACCGCAATGGGGTATTTGATTAAACCTTGAAAGTAAATTATGGGTTTCGCCATTAAGTGGTGTCAACCGGAATTCGGACCAATGCGCGGTGGTGCAGGCATCAATCGAGGCGGAATGAAACCAATCGGGCCGATTGTGACAAAAACCACAAATGATTAGACTTAGGTTTGTGAGACTTATCACGCATTTCTCAAAAGGCTCCACCTCTCTCTGTTAAATATGCAAACAAGAACTGCAACATCACATGGCGGTGTAGTATTGCGCTCCCTCGGAAACGATGGCTATGAAGTAGTCCTATGCGGTCGAAACGTTCCGGGAACGTGGCAACTGCCAAAAGGGACGCCCGATCCCGGCGAAACACCCGAGCAGACGGCGCTAAGAGAGGTCCAGGAAGAGACCGGCCTTGAGACTAAAATTGTCGATCGGGTTGGGGAGATCAATTACTCGTTTTTTCGCGATTCTGCTGAAACCCGGTACGATAAGAGTGTTTCTTACTACCTGATGGAGGTTAAGGGCGGTGACCTTTCCCTTCACGATCAAGAGTTCGATGTTGTGGTCTGGCGGGACGTTCGCGAGGCTGCAGGAAATCTAACATTTGAGAATGAATCGAGAATCCTGGAAAAGGCTCTTGCCCTGGCCCAGAGCAGAGAGACCGGAACAGCGTAACCTCCTGCTCACAGGCCAGCAGACTGTCTTGCGCGAGAAAAGAATCGAAGACGCCGTGGTCGACTATGAGTGGCGCGTCGATCCTGAATTGGCGAAACTTGATGCGACTACTCCGCTGCGCCTGACTCTGGATGAGTACACCCGGTACTTCAGCGACGAGTTGGAGTTCCCCTCACCCTGGTCAGTTCGCCTTGCAGTAGAGACCTTCGATGG
The DNA here is from genome assembly GCA_002311865.1 of Dehalococcoidia bacterium UBA1151. Classification (GTDB taxonomy): domain Bacteria; phylum Chloroflexota; class Dehalococcoidia; order Lucifugimonadales; family Lucifugimonadaceae; genus UBA1151. The sequence goes on along the minus strand of DBZV01000131.1, from coordinate 12,847 downwards.
CGAGCATATCGGCAACGTCATGTACTACGACGTGGATGAGCGCGAGAAGCAGGCCGAACTGGGCATCATGATTGGCATTAGAGAGTACTGGGGCCGCGGGTACGGATCTGATGTGATCGCAACGGTGCTCAAGCATATTTTCCTGGACACAGGGATTGAGCGCGTCTACCTGCACACACTCACCTGGAACGATCGTGCCCAGTCAGCGTTCAAGAAGTCCGGATTCAAATTTGTTCGCGATATCACCAAGGATGGATATGAGTTCTTGCTAATGGACATATCACGCGACGACTGGCTTGCCGACCATTCGGAAGCGGTCGTAAGTGACGATGAGCCAGCTGAGTCACCCATCGATAGCGGTGGGCAGATCTCAGGTGCAATCAATTAGGGCCACCACCTAGCTCAGTCGTTTCGGCCCGATGGAATGAGCACCAACTGGTACCGTGCAGTTTTCACCACTTCATCCCGCTCCCAGATCATGGGGTGATACTCACCGGCGAGCCACGGCTGAACAAGATCATCGTAATGCGTGCTTCCCACGTGGCCTGACTGACCGGGCGCGTACATCGATTTCGAGTTGCTGAAGTCGCCCATGTCGATAATCTGCCGGTAGGACTGAGACGCGGCGTTAACGGAATAGCCGGTCCCCGCCTCGTACGATGCCTGGAATCGCGTATCGGCGTTGCCGCCAATCGGAATTGGCCCGCGATTGAACGTTCTTCCCAGCGGCGTTGCCGATCCCAGGACATGCCTGAATGTGAGCTT
>DBZV01000131.1:11764-12028 GCA_002311865.1 Dehalococcoidia bacterium UBA1151 | reverse complement strand
CCAGCGGCGTTGCCGATCCCAAGACATGCCTGAATGTGAGCTTGTGCACAGCGCCCCAACTCCACGTTGATCGGTCGGTTCCCAGTTCTTGAGTCAGCGATAAAACGACCTCGTTCATTGCTGCGTCAACTACCGCGTCACGGCCGCCAACACGCCCAACCCACGCTGAATCCGAACCTGACGGGAGCGAAAGGAATCGAGAGATCAGCGTAATTCCGTGTGACACGTACTCCGTTTCTGATGCGAGCAACGGGTAGATGCCTT
>DBZV01000131.1:4897-11634 GCA_002311865.1 Dehalococcoidia bacterium UBA1151 | reverse complement strand
CATTTCTGAAGGCTTCAAAAATCAACGCGGCCCGGGAGTCAGATGTGACCTCACAGTCCCAGGCCATGATCTCGGCGTAGGCGAATTGGGCGTCGGGGCCAGTAACGGTGATGGTCCGGAGCAGAGTTTGGACCTCCCGAGCCGATGGCGCGGTCAGGTCAGAGTGAATCTGTTCCGACATTTCAACGCTGATGGAACTCTCCGCTAGGAGTAGTTCCTCAACACGGGACGCACGATAGCCCGGAATCCATATCTCACCAAGCTCGTATGGATAGTCGTTTGTGAGGACCTTATTATTGGCGCTGACTATGTATCCGCTCGGCGGATTGAGTACGTGTGGCAACTCCGCGGCTGGAATTTCGGTAGGAGGTGGGTCATCAACCTCTCAGGACTTGATTGCCCCCGGGGCCCTTGCGGGAATGCTGCCGGTCATGGCTTCGCCTATATTGCCTTGAATATCTGCGTAGACGACGTTCAGATGAGCGCCGCGTAAATCCGCACATGCGCTTTGGAATTGATCCCAGTTGGATGCAACATTGAGTCTGAGAAAGCCTGTGATGTCCTGAGATGGTCGCAATGCACTTGCGCTGATTACTGCCGCTTTGCCTTCTCCGAGATCGACCTGAGGGATGACCGGCCCCGCAGGAGTAATCACGACTCGTTCAAGGAACGGCGTGGATTTGCCCTTGATGAAAATTGACTCTTCTATCATCTGGACCCCGCCAACGACGTTGCCAGACGGGACAATTTCAACAGGTACGAGGGTCTCCACGTCGGCGAACGTCAGTGTGATGCCCCATGCGATGTCGCTGTTGTGACCAATGACGACGGCGGGGAGTCCGGCGAATGAGGCGCCGGTTACGTTGTACTTGCCACCTACAAGGTGGTTCTCATACCAGATGGATGGGACTTGCAGCGGAAGATGCGGATCATTGGCCAGCAGCGCACTGCCAGTGGCGGATTTCTCCGGGGCAATGACCCATGCGTTGGAGCCACCTTTGCCCGGAGCGAAATCGCGGGCAAGATCGGAAGCCGCAGGAGTCGGAGACTGTGGCACACCAATGATTGTTGGAAGATTTTCCGGGTATTCCAGCATGAGATCGCGTGCCGCATTCACGCCGAGGGCATCGACCAGCCGCGATTGGATCAGGTCATTCGTCCAGCCGTATGACATCGTACACGTAAGCATGCGAACGTAGGCCAGGCTATCGAGGACCGTCCAGCGCTCCGGCTTGCGACGAAGCAGAGTGAACTCGACTGGCAGGCCAGCGCCAACGCCGTCGATAACAGCGTTTACGCCATCCGCGTAGGCTTCCAGAATGTGTCGAACGTCATCTGGCAGATTATCGAGATCCAGTTCTGCCGTACGCCGGAAGCCCAGCGTGCGGGCGATGCGATCGATCTCCAACAGCTGAGGCCCAACGAACTCACTCACGCGGCCACTGGCGATACGGCGGTTCACATCCATCTGCCAGAGCCGGTCTTGCGCGTGGACGAAACCCTGGGCAAAGAAGAGATCGTGTTCGTTATCAGCGTAGATGTGCGGCACGCCCCACTCGCCCCGATAGACCTCCACCTTGCCCTGGAGTGCGCTCAGCACAATCTCTCCATCGAACTGCGGGAGGCGCCGGCGCGATAGCCACATCAACGCTGGTTTCAATACGACTCCAGCGAGGGATAACGCGGCATTTCGTGCGGGGAATTTCATTTGTAGATTTCGATGCGAATAGTTCGGGGTTGGCTATCTGAGATGTGCGTTCCCGATGTTATGCTGCGGGCCGTGATCTGACATTCCTCCTAGGTTGCTCGACATTGACTTCTGACTACACCTCAACTGGCGCCCGCGTAGCCCGAAATGAACTGCAATCCCTGCTTGAATCAATGTTTCAATCGATTGGAATGACCGATGGGGATGCAACTCTGCTGTCTGACTCACTGATCGTTGCCGATTTGAGCGGAACTCACTCGCACGGTGTTCTCCGTGTCCCCGAATACGTAAAAAAGATGACAACCGATGGCGTGAACCCGGCTGGGCGCCCGCAAATCATCAAGGACCGCGGCTCAACAATGGTGATTGACGGCGATAACGCGATGGGCCAGATCGCCTGCACATTCGCCATGCAGCAGGTGATCGCACGAGCACGTGATACGGACATCGCCGCTGCAGCAATCAGAGGGAGCAATCACTGCGGCGCATGCGGCTACTACGCGGAGATGGCATTGCCAGAAAACATGATCGGCATCGCGACGACGAATGCGCTGCCGACGATGGCGCCGGAGGGCGGGGCAGATCCGATCCTGGGGATCGATCCGCTGGCCGTCGCGATACCGGCTGGCAAGGAGCATCCGATCTCTTACGATGCCGCATTCAGCGGCACTGCGCACGGGAAGATACGGGTCTACGAGCAGAAGGGACTCTCACTCCCGGAGGGCTGGGCGCTGGACGGTGATGGTGTGCCCACGACCGACCCGTCGGCCGCGATCAGCGGCCTGCTGCTGCCGATAGGCGGGTTCAAGGGCGCGTCGATGGCGATGATCATGGGCATCTTGTCCTCGATGCTATCGGGAGCCGCATACGGAACTGAGCTTGGCACCATGGTGGATGGACCAATCGCAGGGCAAGACGGCCAGTTTGTGATGGCGCTCAACGTGGCTTCTTTCGTCGATGTTGATGAGTTCAAGAGCAGAGTAGATGCAGCCATCAGACAGGTTCACGAAAGCCGAAGAGCTCCTGGCGTAGAGCGCGTCTGGGTTGCAGGGGAACGGGAGTTTGAGACTCGCGTAATCAACAGTGAACGGGGAATCCCGCTGAACGATGTGACGCTTCGTGACATCAGACTGAGCGCAGAAGAGCAGGGGATTGATACTTCCCCGTACGGGTGGCTGGCGGCATGACGATTACGTATCGGCCTTGCACCCCGGACGATATTGATGCTGTTCTCGCCTTATGGGTAGAGGGTGGTCAGAAGGGATCTACCGACAACGCGGGGGCGATCGCGCGCCGTTTGAAGCGCGATCCGCAGTTGTTCATCCTTGCATGGAATGGAGCCACGTTGGCTGGCTCGGTGATCGGCGCGTGGGATGGCTGGCGGGCGAATATGTACCGGCTGGTCGTATCGGCCGAGTACCGGAGGCAGGGCATAGCCTCACAACTGGTTCAGATGGTTCAGATGGTTGAGGAAGAGTTGAGGAAACTTGGGGTGACACGGGTATACGCTCTGGCCCTGATTAATAGCACGCAGGCCGGTCTCTTCTGGCATCGTCACGGTTACAGACCAAATAGCCGGATCGAACCTCTCGCCAAGACCTTGTACAAAATAATCAATGCACCGTCACACTGAAGAAGACCTCGACAAGATAAGGATAGCCAACTCCCCTGAAGCGATTCGGCAGCAGTTGGAGGAAGGACCCAAGCACAGCAATCTTGGGGACTTCGTGCTGGGCGCCATTGACGGTGCGATCACCACGTTCGCAGTCGTTGCGGGCGCGGTGGGCGCAGATCTGGGTGCCGGAATAGTCGTGGTGCTTGGGTCGGCAAACCTGCTGGCGGATGGCTTCAGCATGGGTGTTGGCGTGTTCCTTGGGCAGAGGGCCGAGCACCAACAGGCAGATGCGCTTCGTGAGTCGGCGTCTCGCCATATTGACCTCTACCCAGAGGGCGCTAAAGACGCGGTACGACAGATTTTCATCGCGCGGGGATTTGAAGGTGAGGCGCTGGAGTTCGCAGTCGCGACTGTGATCTCAAATCGAGACACGTGGCTGCACGAGATCATGCATGAATTGCACAACGTTTCGGATGAGCACAAATCGGCTGGAAAAGCCGGACTGGTTACGTTCCTGGCATTCCTGCTCGTTGGGACAATCCCGTTGCTCGTCTATTTCGCCGCGGTAGCGACCGATGGAGATATTCCATCACCGTTCCTCTGGGCATCAATTCTCACGGGCATCGCGTTCTTCCTGGTGGGCGCCGTGAAGAGCACATTTGTCACCACGAAATGGTGGTACGAGGGACTGGAGACGCTGGCGGTTGGCGGCGTTGCTGCTGCGCTGGCGTACGGCGTTGGCGTTCTGCTACGCGGGCTGGTGGACTCAGTTTAGGCAGCTGTCGGTTCTCGCCTAACGCGGGCCGTGTTGTGGTCGCGCTCCCGGGTAGCCGCCGGGCTGGCCCGGCCGTGTGTCGGGCAGGATTTACGCTTAATCGAGCCGCTCCCGTGTGGGGCGGCCAGTGCGGGGCAGGCCCCGCGACTACCCGTACGGGCGATCTATTCTTTCGGAATCGTCCTGCAACTGGCACGTAATCCCAGCGTCATGCTCTCAGTCCGGCCGAATGTGAACATTGGGCTCACGACCTCCATCTGGAGACAGAACGATGGGTGATCCAATGAAGATCCTGATTGTTGACGACTCAACGGAAATTCAATTTGTTATCAAGTCGATTATTGATGAGAACGTTCAGGCGGATGTAGAGACCGCTAACGATGGCGTGGAAGCGGTTCGCGCCATATCATGTCAGCGATACGACGTGGTATTTCTTGACGCCCGAATGCCCAAGCTGAACGGCCTGGGTGTGCTGCGGGCAATCTCGCACGGGTTCACCCTGCCGCCCGGGTATCTGGCCCTCATCTCAGCGACGTTCACGTACCAGGAAGAGCAGTTGGCAACTATTCACCCGCACGTGGATCAGAAGATTGCGAAGCCGTTCCGTATGAAAGAGATCATGGCCGCAGTAAAGGCCGCGGCCATGCGCAGCGGGGAAGTTTTGCAGGGGGTCTAGGTTTGCGATGGCATCTCGTGCAAGAGGTAGGGGCAGGTTTCAAACCTACCCCTACCAATTCATTCTGTTGGCGTTAGACCGTGCCAGAAGATTCGCCGCTACGCGGTTGGTTCTTCTGGTGGTTTGGGGTTCTGGAGGTCCAGGCCGAGGGTTGCCGGGAACATCGCAGCGATCTCTTCGACATCCCATCGGCCGTCCTTGTTGATGGATTTGAATGTTGCGGGGTCCGACATCAGGCCGATGGTGTTGCCACTGACGTGGAACACGCGACCTGAGACGCCCTGCGACGCATCAGAGGCCAGCCAGGCGACCATTGGCGCCACCTCGTGGGGCTCTCGAGTGAGGATTCCCTCTGGTGGTGCGAGCTGGCCTTTCCGTCGCATCTGACGAATGGCGTCGGGGACGCTATCGGTCATTCGAGTTGAGGCGCCGGGTGAGATGGAGTTGGCGGTCACGCCGTACTTGGCGAGGTCCTTGGCGACGACGCGTGTGAATCCAGCGATGCCGTCTTTGGCTGCGCCGTAGTTGGACTGACCGGAAGAGCCGTAGAGCCCAGAAACGGATGAGAAGGTGATTATTCGTCCAGCCTTCTGCTGCCTGAAGATGATGGAAGCGGGGCGGACGACGTTGAACGTGCCTTTCAGGTGGACCGCGATTACGGCGTCCCACTCTTCTTCCGACATGTTGAAGATCATGCGGTCTCGGAGGATTCCCGCCGGGGTGACCACAATGTCGAGTCGCCCAAAGTTGTCCATGGCGGTCTCAATGATGTTGGTGCCGCCAGACGCCTCGGTGACGCTATCGAACGAGGCGACTGCGTTTCCGCCGTCCTCGCCAATTTCGGCTACGACCTGAGCGGCTGGAGATTGGTCTCCGCCAGAGCCGTCGAGCGCAGCACCGATGTCGTTTACAACAACTGAAGCACCCTGGGCCGCCAAAAGTTTGGCAACGCCTGCGCCAATGCCACGGCCGGAGCCCGTGACGATTGCAACTTTGCCCTCAAGCGATTTTTCGCCAACGGACATTTTGCCCACGTTTGGTGCGTCAGGCTGGTACGATCCCGGTCCACGCAGCAGGTACTGCGGCGCCATCTGATCGATCTGCTGGACCGAGAAGCCACCGCCCTTGTTGTACATGGAGCGAATCACTCGTGGCTGAGACATGAGAGCGATGGTGCCACCGTGGACCAGAAATATCTGGCCGTTGACATCGGCCGCATAGTCGCTGGCCAGGAAGCTGACCATTGGGGCGACGTCTTCCGGCTCCATGGAGGCTTTTTTCGGAATGAGATCGATCCCCGAGTCGGCCATCTTGTCCTTTATATCTTGAGGAACCGTGGCCACCATGCGAGTGGCTGCCCGTGGTGCGATGCAGTTGACTGTGACGCCGTATTTGCCCAGATCGCGGGAGACCACTTTTGTGAATCCGGCGATGCCTGACTTTGCAGCGCCGTAGTTGGCCTGACCTGCGTTGCCGATTAGCCCCGATTCCGATGAGAACGTGATGATGCGGCCGGAGCGTTGCTGCCGGAAGAGGATTGAGGCGTGTTTCACCACTGTGAACGTGCCCTTGAGGTGGACATCTATGACTTGATCCCACTCTTCTTCTGACATGTTGAAGATCATGCGGTCGCGCAGGATACCTGCGGCGGTGACCACGATATCGAGTCGTCCAAACTCATCCAGCGCCTGTTGAACGAGCGACTCGCCGTTTACCATCTCCGTGATGGATGTGGCATTCACGACTGCCTTGCCGCCCGCCGCTTCAACCAGTTTTGCCGTCTCTTCCGCAGGGGTTGCGGAGTTGCCGCTGCCATCGACCGAACCACCGAAATCGTTCACGACTACGCTCGCACCCAGTGAGCCCAGATTTTCGGCCACGGAACGACCAATGCCGCCTCCGGCGCCAGTGACAACGGCTACACGTCCATCAAGTAATCCGGGCATATTGTTCCTTTATTTCT
>DBZV01000131.1:1199-4830 GCA_002311865.1 Dehalococcoidia bacterium UBA1151 | reverse complement strand
CGCGGATGTGTTTGGGGCTGTGTTTCTAGCGGGTTGGCAGCTCAACAGTCGCCGTTCCGGGTGTAGTGACATTGCCTTCACCGTTCTCCAGCCATATCTCGCAATCGACCAGGTTCCGGCCCTCGTCGCTGCGTTTGCCGGTCACTTTGCCTTTGCAGGTAATGGGGTCATTTGGATAGTCGATTCCGCGGTACGTCACTGAAATCTTGGCCAGCGTGCCGGTGGTGCCAATCCAGTCGGTAACCAGCTGCGCAAGCCATGCGTTCTTGAGGGCGCCGTGAATGATGACGCTCTTGTGGCCCGCTCTGGCGGCTACTTCAGCGTCGTAATGAATCTGGTTGTAGTCGTTGGAGGCGCCAGCGTACATGACGAGTTGCGCAGTAGTCGCCTGCTTCTTCAGCTCTGGCAGTGCATCGCCTACCGAGACATCATTGAAGTACGGCATGATTACTCCTGATCCGGGTAGTTAATGCTTGTAGATCGCTGGGTTGCTACGAGTTGGCCGAACTGGTTCACGTAGCGGGTTTCGTTGAGCCTAAAAAGCATTAGTCCAAGCCGTCCGGGTTTCTCGAAAACATCGACCAGTGTGACGGTTGAGGTGATCGTATCGCCGACTCTGATCGGCGCGAAATATTCGTACTCACTGCCTCCATCCAGGACCTCGCGATACGGCATCTTGTATGTGGCCTTGTGGGCGCCGGGTGAGAGGAGGCGCAGAAACGTGGGAGGCGCAATGATGCCTCCTGCGGGAGACTGCCGGGCCGCAACTTCATCGGTGTAGAGCACGCTTGAATCGCCAATTGCATTGGCAAACTTCTTTATCGCGCCAAGTTCGATGGGCCAGACTCCGGGTTCGGATTCGACTCCAATAGCAGCGCGCATCTCGTCGGTGATTACCGAATCTTCAGACAAATCGCAAATCGCGTTTCACATCGGGTTGATTCATATCGGGAGGGCGGAGTGTATGAACGGTGTACTCAAGTGTCAACAAACCCATCGACCTGCGATCTCATCTTCGATGGCTTCTTGACCTTCTCAACCTTTGTGAGATTGGCGTATTCCGCGCTGAGCATCTTCTGTCCGGCCGTCTTGAATATCACTGTAATCATCTGGTCGCCGCGGTCGTCATCCACAGCGATGATGATGCCTTCACCAAACTTTTCATGCGTGACCTGCTCGCCGGGGGCGTAGCTGGTTTTTGGTCCTGCCGGCACTGGGGAAGGTGCAGCCAGTTTTGCTCGGACCTGCATGGGAGTCTTCACGGTGGATTCGGGTTGGCGCGCCCTGGGCCTGGATGAACTGGTGCGGATAGAGTTTTCTCGTACAGTGAACTCTTCCGGTAGCTCGTCCAGGAATCTAGATGGCAGTGATGCGCCCGACATGCCACGGAACGACCGTCGGAAGGCCCGCAGCATGTAGAGATGCCGTTTGGCACGTGTCATGCCCACGTAGCAGAGGCGGCGCTCCTCCTCGAGGTCCTCGGCGCTCTCCATGGCGCGGATGTGCGGCAGCATGCCTTCTTCCATGCCGACCATGAAGACAGCGTCGTATTCCAACCCTTTGGCCTGGTGGAGGGTGATCAGCGTCAGGAGGCCCTCTTCGTCGTCTGCCATGGTATCTACGGCAGAGACGAGTGCGGCGTCTTCCAGGAACTCCAGAAGCTCCTCGCGAGGTGACGTGCCGGCCAGGTGGTTGGCTGTGCCGCGCAACTCCAGGATATTGTCCCAACGTTCGTCTCCGCGATCTTGATCTTCCTGGATGAGGCGCTTGTAGCCGCTGCGCTCCAGCGTGACGTCTATAAGTTCGGTCACGCTCACCTGGTGGCTGCGGTCGGCAAGGAATTTGATCATGTCGACAAACGCGCTGATGGAGTTGACCGCTCGTTTGTTTAGAGCCGATCGGAGTTCATGGCCGGGCTCTTCGATATCGGAAATCAGTTCCCATTCAGAGGTTCCGAGGCCGCGTGCAGCCGATCGAATCGCGTCGATCGACTTCGCTGAGATGCCGCGCGCGGGCTGGTTGATGATTCGTTCGAGGGCGATATCGTCAGGCGGGTTCGCGACGACGCGCAGGTAGGCGATCATGTCGCGAATCTCTCGTCGCTCGTAGAACTTCAGGCCACCGACAAGCTGATACGGCAGGCTGTGGCGATTGCAGGCGACTTCAAGTGCGCGTGACTGGGCATTGATGCGGTACATCACGGCAATCTCGTTGAGATCCACGTTGTCCTCATCTCGCAGGCGCATAACTTCCTGGAGGACCAGGTCGGCCTCTTCCTCCTCGGTGTATGCCTCTGCGATGACGATTGGGCTGCCTTTGGGGTTCTCGGTCCACAACTCGGCGGGAATGCGGCCCTGGTTGTTGCCGATAACGGCTGCGGAAGCCTCAATGATGGTCTGGGTGGAACGGTAGTTCTGGTCAAGCGCAACGATCTTGGCGTTGGGGTAGAACTTCTTGAAGTCCAGCATGTTCTTCGGATCTGCGTGACGCCACGAGTAGATCGATTGGTTGGGGTCGCCGACTACGCAGATATTTTCATGGCCGCCTGCGAGCAAACGGGCCAGACCAAGCTGGATGGGGTTGGTGTCCTGGAACTCGTCAATGAGCAGATGTTTGTAGCGGCGCTGATATGTTTCCAGCAGATCGATGTTGGAGTCGAGCAGTCGATGTGTGATGAGCAGGAGATCATCGAAGTCGACGGCGTTGGCCTCACGCAGGCGCTTCTCATATAGCTCGTACGCGCGTGAAGCGATCTCTTCGAAGTACGAGCCAACAGATGGCTCGAAGTGTTGTGCGTCGAGCAGGATGTTTTTGGCGTCAGAGATTATGCCGAGGATGGCGCGTGGGGCGTAGCGCTTGGTATCGACTTTCAGTTGATCAAGGATCTGGCGCATGAGGCGAATCTGGTCGTCATCATCGTAGATCGAGAAGCCGGGCTCTAGGCCGACGCGGCCGCCTTCTCGTCGTAGCACCTGGGAGCCCCATGAGTGGAACGTTCGCACCTGGAGGTCCGGGACATCGCCGCCTAGGAGTCGTTCGCAACGTTCGCGCAGTTCGCGAGCGGCTTTATTTGTGAAGGTGACGGCCAGTACCTGCCAGGCCGGAATATCGAGTTCGCCGATCAGGTACGCGATGCGATGCGACATTACCCGAGTCTTGCCGGAGCCTGGACCGGCCACTATCAGCAGCGGTCCGTCGGTATATTCGACAGCCTCCCGTTGGCGTTCGGTGAGGGTTGATGCGAGGCTATCGGGTGTGGGGCGTGAATCGGCCGAGGTCATTGACCGAGTCTAGCAGCGCCAGCCACGAAATCGGTCCCCTGAATGACTGATTCGCGGTCAGCCCAAACTGCAGAAAACCGGCGTAATATCCGTTATCGTATACACGTATGCAGGTAACTATTCCGTGTGGACATCACTGCCTGTTAGCAGGTATTTGCAATATGATGACGCCTGCGAAATGGTGGGGGTCTCTGCGTGCAGGCATGTATAGATAACGGGGCAATCGTTGATATTGGAAAGCCCGCGGAACGCCGCAGAACGTTGCCAGACTTCTACCCCGGATGAGTATCTGATCTTAGATTGCTACGCTACCTCCGATTGATGAAGCGGTGCCCCGGTATGGGCCAGAA
>DBZV01000131.1:0-1155 GCA_002311865.1 Dehalococcoidia bacterium UBA1151 | reverse complement strand
CGTATCGCATTAATGGGCAGCGGTTCGGATCGGGAGCCCCGCGCTCCGCGCCAGTGGGAGCTTTGCTCCTCTATCCGGTAGCGGGTTGGGCGAGGGCTTTCTGGATGGCGTCGAAATCTATGGTGTCGGCGGCCAGTTCCTGGATACGGGTTAGCTTATCGGGGTGGTCGAACTGGACGGTTTCGAGAAGGGTCTCCAGCTTTGCTGTGGCGTCGTGGGTTCCGACTTTGACTACGGTTACGGGGACCTCTTCCTGATCGGCTTCGTAGTGGACGTATTCCAGCGGCTCGATACCTTCGGTGAGGATGAGGCCCTTGATTGGGGTGGCGAGTGCTGCCATCTGGATATCGGGGCGATCGCCGCGGATTATGACCGCTACGTTCTCTTGCGACACGAAGTAGTGAACTCCCCAGTCGACGACCATGCCGCCGAGGAGGACGTTATCGACGAGCTCATCTGAGTGTTCGTCCCATTGAGTGATGGTGCCGTCGAGGTGCTCTGAGATCTGGCGCAAGGTTGAGGCGACGAGGCATCGGTCTTCGGGGATTGCGCCCAGGAATTTCACACCGGCGGCTTCGAGCGCTGGTTGGACGTTGGTTTCCAGGTCGTGGGATCTGAAGCGGGGCATGTTGTTGATAATTACGCCTGCTGCGCGGTCGCCGTATGCCTGGGCGGCGCTGGCAAGGTCGTCGGTCAGTTCGCCAACTACTATTACGCGGGCGTCGAGTTCGTCGGCGATCTTGAGGTTGCCGGCCACATCGCCGGAGGGTGCTTCGACGAGGGTGATATCGCCGTCGACTTCTCCTGGATCTGCGGTTTGCACATTGATGCCAGGCAGAAGTGCCGAGAGTGAAGTTGTGGTGTCTTCATCGGTGGTCGAGATGCCAACAGACGTTCCGTCGGATGCGATTTTGGTGGCGAGGAGTGCGGCGACGGCCGTTTTTCCCTGGCGTGGGCTAACCGATGTAATAAGGAGAGCGGGCATGGGACCTCGTGGGGCGCGTTTTCATTTGTTGACCATGTTTGTTCTGGGCGGTGACATTGTAGCAACGGTAAGGGGCGCGTTGAATTACAGATCCTTCGAGTACCTCAGGATGGCGATGGTCGCGACATCCACTTCAGGCGGAACACCGGCTCTGTTTGGGGCTTTCATTA
>DBZV01000185.1:18133-22109 GCA_002311865.1 Dehalococcoidia bacterium UBA1151 | reverse complement strand
AAACAACGGTGGTGGGAACTACACTTACGGTGTAATCCCTCGATGTCCTTCGCGACGGTGATCCGGGCGCACACCATGCGCCCCTACATGGCCTGAAGAAACGGTCGCCTACACGCGCTCCACGTAGTCGCCAGTGCGGGTGTCGATGCGGAGGGTGTCTCCTACGTCGATAAATAGCGGCGTCGTTACTTTGTGTCCGGTGCTTAGTGTTACCTGTTTGGTCGCACCGGTGGCGGTGTTGCCTTTGACGGCAGGGTCGGCATGGGTCACTTCAAGGTTCACGTGGGGTGGGATGTCCACGGATATCGCGCGGCCCTGGTAGTACATCACCTCGACATTGCTGCCCTCTGTAATGAAGTTCATGGCGTCACCGAGCTGGTCGGCCGTCAGGGTGGACTGGTCGAACGTCTCGTTGTCCATGAAGGCGTAGTCGCTGCCGTCGAAGTAGAGGTACTGCATCTCCCTGTTGTCTACGGGAGCGCGGGTTAGCGGACGGTTTCCCTGGACCTTTTTCTGGTAGACATTTCCGGAGATTACGTGGCGCACTTTGAGCGTGAGCGTTGGTGGGGCCTTTGGCGGATTGCGATGCTGCCACTCAATAACCTGGTACACCTCTCCCTCAAGGAGAAGGGTCATATTGCGCCGAATTTCACTTGAACTAATGGTCAATGTCTATCGTCCTCAGGGTGATTCTTTGCGGGCCTTGGAGATGACTCGCGCTCGTCCATTTTCTAACACAACAATATCTTCGATACGAACGCCACCCCAGCCGGTGAGATAGATGCCGGGCTCAATTGTGAAGACCATACCGTCCTCAAGTTTGCTCTTCGCGCGCGCGCCAACGCCTGGCCCTTCGTGGACTTCCAGCCCCACACCATGGCCCAGGCTGTGGCCGAAGTTGTCGCCGTATCCTGCCTCGGTGATTACGTTGCGGGCGATCAGATCGCACTCTGCGCCGGTCATGCCAGCTTCCACCATCTCGATGGCCGTTAGCTGGGCGGTCAGAGTTATGTCGTAGATCTCTTTGAACTTATCGTCGGACTGACCAACCACGATGGTGCGGGTCAGGTCGCTGCAGTATCCCTGGTACTGGCAGCCCATGTCGATCACGATGGGCTCTCCCTCATTGATCACGCGATCTCCGGCGAGGTGATGCGGCCGTGATCCGTTCGGTCCGGAGCCGACAATGGTCTCGAACGATAGCGATTCTGCGCCCTGCTCCCGAATCGACTTCTCGATCTCCCAGGCGACTTCGTTTTCAGTCATACCAGCCTTGATTCGGGCCGAGACGTCGTCGAATGCGTTGTCTCCGATCTCGATCGCGCGGGTCAGAAGTGCGAGCTCCTCGGCGTCCTTCACTGCGCGCAGTCCCACGCCGATTCCGTTGGTGGGAATCAAGGTGTACGTCGTCTCGTCACCAGCACCCTCGTTGAGCGCTTTGCGGATGCGTTCGTGGCCGCTGACCGTCATCTCATCGGCCTCGAAACCGATGCGTGTCGCGCCCATCTCAGACAGCGTCTCAGGCAGCCAGTCGAGTTGCGGACGGATCTGCAGAACATCGAACCCCGGCGCCTGCAGGCCAGCCTGCTCCGTATACCGGAAGTCGGTGGCGAGGACTGCTTTGTCGGCTGAGATGATCAGGTTTCCGGCAGAGCCTTTGAAGCCCGAAAAGTAGCGCCGATTCTCCGTGTTGGAGATGATGATGGCGTCGATTTCGGCTTCTTCAAATATTTCCCGCAGGCGGGCAATGCGGCCTTCGGTCGCGGTCTTGATATCGGTGGTCAACTACCTGATTCCGCCGCAAATTCGTGCGAAAGCCCCTCAAGGGCGTACAGATAACCTCGCCAGCCCAGTCCGGCAATCTGGCCGACGGCGTACGGTGCGAAGACGCTGCGTCGTCTGAACTCTTCACGGGCGTGAATGTTGGAGATGTGGACCTCCATCACCTTCACACCAGCATCCAGCAGCGCATCGAGAATTGAGTAGCCCACCTGCGTGAGCGCGCCAGCATTGATGATCACGCCATCGGCCGCTGGCCCGTGCTCCTGGATGAAGTCGACAATTGCGCCTTCATGGTTGCTCTGGTACGCCCGGACCTCATGCCCAAGCTCCGACGCGCGTTCGGCCACTGCCGACTCAACATCGGGAAGCGTTGTTGAGCCGTAAAGCTCCGGGGCGCGGTTGCCCAGATTGTTCAGATTGGGCCCGTTGATGAGAAGAATCAGTGCCACTGGAATTGCCTGTGATTAGCGCGGCGAACAGAAGACGCCGCAAATGGAATTCGTGAGCCTCAAGATTACTGGATGAAGGGTGGCTGGTGCGAGTGGGGTAACGGATAAGAACACCTGCCACCACTGAGGGACCAAGTCGCAGAGAAAAGTAACTCACCCCGCAATGTCATCCCGGAATCGAAAACTCCGCGGAGATATCCGGGATCTGATGGTAGTAGATCGGCGCGTTTCGTAATCCGAAAGGTCAGCTGGCTTCGCGTTGAATTGGCAAAGAGCTGTTGCGAGTGCCAGGGTGAGATCTCGGCTCGCCTATCGGTGTCCGGGATGACATCGGGCGCGCTTGATGATTGTGGCAGAGATCGGGTATCAGATCCTTCGACTACCGCGCGGGGCCGCCTTCGCTCAGGATTATGTGGTGGCGATGGCGGTGAATGGTGGGGATACCGCTCCAGCTAGCCGTCCCTTTTCGCCCTCGGATGCGCCGACAAATACGCCTTGCGGGCGCTGGCGGTTGATATGTGGGTGTAGATCTGGGTGGTCTGGGGGCTGGCGTGGCCGAGTAGCTCCTGGACGACGCGGAGGTCGGCGCCGCCATCGAGCAGGTGGGTGGCGAAGCTGTGACGGATGGTGTGCGTGCTGAAGTCGAGATCAAGGCCCGCGATCAGCGCGTACTTCTTGACGAGTTTTTGGATGCTGCGTTGGGAGAGGCGGGTGCCGCCGCGGTTGAGGAACATGGCCGGCTGGCTCTCTTTTGCGATGCCCACGCGCACTCGGTCGAGATATCGTGTGACTGCAGCGACTGCTGGGACTCCCATAACGGTGACGCGGTCTTTGGAGCCTTTGCCAGTCACGCGCACTTGACGCTGCTCCAGATCGGTGTCCCCAACATCAAGCACCGCGATTTCGCTGACCCGGAGACCGCAGGCGTAGGCGAGTTCGAGAATGGCGCGGTCCCTGACGCCGGTATCGGTGGTCGCGGACGGCGCTTCAAGAAGCGCCTGAATGCCGCCTTCGTTTGCGATGGGCGGCAGTTTGGAGGCCGACTTTGGCGCTGAGACAAGATCGGTTTCGTCGCGCTGGACCAGGCCGCGCTCTTTCATGAAGGCGTAGAACGACCGCAGGGACGATAGCTTTCGTGAGACTGATGCCTTCACGTAGCCGATCTCAAGCAACCAAGCGAGGTAGCCCCTGATTATCAGTCGGTCGATGTCTTCGAATGAGTCGATACAGCGCTTCTCCAGGTAGTCGCCAAACGGCGCAACGTCCGTGGTGTAGTTCCGGACGGTGAGCGGCGCGAACTGCCGGTTATAGGTGAGGTAGTCGCCGAACTCGTCGACGAGTTCCTCCCACTCATGGACCGATGCGCCGGCCACAAGATCGACCGCCGTCATCGGACTCTAAACCTCGACTGCCTCTGCTTCGCTCTCTTCTTCGGCGCCTTCAACAGAGGGCCGTGGACCACGCCATCCGCATTCCGGGTCGTTGCACTGGGCTGCGCGACCACGCTCGACCAGCATGCCTTCGCAGACCGGGCAGGGGGCTGCGAGCGGCGTGCGGCTGGTTGCAAAGTCACAATCTGGATAGTTGGAGCAGCCGAAGAATCTTTTACCGCCTTTACCCCTTTTGCTGCGTTCCACAAGGTCACTGCCGCACTCGGGGCACTCGACGCCGACGCGGTTCAGTAGCGGCCTGGAGTTTTTGCACTCCGGGAACCCGCTGCACGAGAGGAACCTGCCGAAGCGGCC
>DBZV01000185.1:17527-18100 GCA_002311865.1 Dehalococcoidia bacterium UBA1151 | reverse complement strand
CGTTCGCACTTCTCACAAACCTCATCGGACGGCTCGACCAGCTTGTTTCGGTCGACGCGTTCTGCGTTCTCTTTTGTGTAAGTAACCTTCTCATCGAACGGTCCGAAGAATTCCTGCAGCACTGGAACCCACTCAACTTCTCCCCGGGCAATGGCGTCCAGGCTCTCTTCCATGCCGGAGGTGAAGCCAGGGTCCATGATGTCCGGAAAGTGTTCTGTAAGGAATTCACTTACTGCCATCCCAAGGTTGGATGGGAAGAATCTCTTGTTTTTTCGAGATACGTAGTCTCGTCGTTCAATTGTGGCAACAATGCTGGCGAAGGTGCTAGGGCGTCCAATGCCCAGTTCTTCCAGAGTTCTGATCAGCATCGCTTCCGTGAAGCGCGGGGGCGGCTGAGTGAACTTCTGCTCAGAGCGGATGTCTTCCCGCGTGAGAACCTCGCCCTGCGTTAGCGGGACCAGTTCGCCCGATGCGTCATCTTCTTCGTCGGCGTTGTCTTTGCCTTCCATGTAGACCGTGCGGAAGCCGGCGAACTTGAGCACATTGCCGCGGGCCCGCACTACATATCCGGTG
>DBZV01000185.1:4905-17428 GCA_002311865.1 Dehalococcoidia bacterium UBA1151 | reverse complement strand
CTGGCTGGCGACCATGCGCTTCCAGATCAGGTCGTACAAGCGGTGCTGGTCACGGTTGAGTTGACTCTTGAGGCTTTCCGGCGTTCGAACAACCGAGGTTGGCCTGATGGCCTCGTGAGCTTCCTGGGCGGACTTGCTCTTGGTCTTGTAGGTGCGAGGCTTACCTGCAAACTCCGCGCCGTATGTTCGCTTGATGAAGTCGTTGGTTTCTTTGAGCGATTCAGCGGACAGGTTTGTTGAGTCTGTCCTCATGTACGTGATCAGGCCGGTTGGATCACCGCCGTTAACGGCGATGCCTTCGTACAGTGACTGGGCGGTGCGCATTGCCCGCTCGGCGGTCATGCCCAGTCGGCGGGCGGCTTCCTGCTGCATGGTGCTTGTGATGAATGGCGCAGCCGGGCGTGACTTGCTCTCTTTTGTTTCGACCGAGGCGACTTTGAATTTGCCGACCTTGAGATCTTCAACAATTTTCCCGGCGTCGTCGCCATTGGTCACGCGAATGCGGCCTGTCTTTCCTTCGATCGCCTGGAGCGCGGCCCGGAACTTGACATCTGGGCTGCCCTGGCTGGAGAGGGACGCGTATATATTCCAGTACTCTTCCGGATTGAAAGCGCCGATTTCACGTTCGCGATCGACGATGAGACGAAGCGCGACGGACTGGACTCGACCAGCCGAAAGACCCCTCTTGATCTTGCCCCACAGGACGGGACTCAATCGGTAGCCAACGATACGGTCAAGGATGCGACGGGCCTGCTGCGCATTGACCAGGCGCATATCGATCTCGCGCGGGGATGCGAACGCCTCATCGATGGCGTTTCGGGTGATCTCATGAAATACGACACGCTGAACCGGCTTATTCGTCAGGCCCGCGGCTTCCAGCAGGTGCCAGGAGATAGCCTCACCTTCGCGGTCCGGGTCAGTGGCCAGGTAAATCTTGGCGGCCGTTTTCGCCGACTTCTTGATCTCGCGAATTACCTTTTCGCGGCCTTCTACATCAACATATGTGGGTTCGAACGAGTTTTCTACGTCGACACCCAGGTTGCCTGACGGGAGATCTCTGACATGACCCATCGATGCCAGAACTACATACTCACTGCCAAGAAAACGACCAACAGTCCGTGCCTTGGCTGGCGATTCAACGATTACGAGGTTTTTACCCAAGTGTTCTCACTTCTCCTGTGAACCGGTAATGCTTGGTTCATATACGGCCTGTACTTCACGGACCCGGGCATACTGCATTGGTCCGGCCTGACGCACAAGTCCTTTAATTTCCAACATTGAAAGTATAGATGCAACCGTTGAACTCTCGAATCCGGTAGTTCTGGTGACATCATCTATGTGCCGGGGTTCGGCATCGATGATTCCAAGGACGGTTACCTCAAGGTCATTTTCCAGGACGATCTCTTTCGTTTGCATTGGCATCGGAAGTTGACCGCCCTTAACTACAATATTCAATTCGTCAAGTACGTCGTCAACCCCTGTGACCAGTTTTGCTCCCTGTTGGATGAGCCAATTTGTGCCTTTGTTGCTCTCAGAAAGAATTGATCCGGGCACCGCGAAGACTTCTTTATTTTGCTGTACGGCGTGTTCAACAGTGAGCATCGCGCCACTCTTAAAGCCGGCTTCAATCACCAGCGTGCCCAGCGAAAGAGCACTCAAAATCCTGTTACGGCGAGGGAAGTTGTGGGCATCAGGGCGTGCGTCCAGCGGGAATTCACTGATCAATGCACCGGATTCGGAGATTCTTCTCGCCAGATTTAGATGTTCCGATGGGTAGATGCGATCCAAACCGGAACCAAGTACCGCAATTGTGCAGCCTCCGGCGTCGAGCGCTGCGGCGTGGGCGATGCCATCGATTCCGCGCGCCAGCCCGCTGATAACCGCGATGCCGTTCCGCGCGAGTTCACCAGCAAGAACCTTGCATGCCTCTCTGCCGTGAGCGGAGGCCTTGAGCGTGCCGATGACAGCCACTGATCGGCCATCCGCCTCGGTGAGTGCGCCGCGGACGTAGATCACGGCGGGCGGGGCGTAGATCTGTGCCAGCCGGGTTGGGTAGAGGCTGGATTGACGAGTAATCGCTCGCACCTCGGAGTCGTCAAGTCTGCTGAGTTCATTGTCAGGGTTTATGGAGTCGCGGCGCTCAATGACTTTCTGGGTGGAGGTTTGATCGAGCCCGGCTTCCGTGAACTCCGCAGGAGAAGCGCTCCACCCTGTTCCATTGTTGGGAAGGCGCGCTCAAGGGCGTCAAACTTTTTCGGCCCAAGTCCAGACACCCTGTCCAGGGCGACCCAGTACTCTGTGTCTTCAGGAGTTGAACTACGCGAATTCATATCTCACGTTACTGTGTTGAGTTGCGCTGGATTGCGCAGGGCAAGGATGATGGCGGAGAGAGTGGGATTCGAACCCACGGTCCCGTTGCCAGGACATACGCTTTCCAGGCGTACCCAATCGGCCACTCTGGCACCTCTCCGCGAACATCAGTCAAGTTTCTTCATTGTCCTGACCGAATATAACGCCTCATTGCCAGAATCGCTAACCTTCTGACGGCACTAGAACATCTGGCTGGCGGCGCTACCGCATCTGTCTCTGGAATTCGCACGGCGGAGAGGGCGGGATTCGAACCCGCGATACGGGGTTACCGTATACCGCTTTTCGAGAGCGGCGCCTTCAGCCACTCGGCCACCTCTCCAGAGCTGGCGCTAACGTCAGCACCAGCACCAGACACAGCGAACCAGTATATCAGCGCGCCTATGGCGTTCCGATGTTCTCTCGCGCGGTCGTTTACCGCCTCAGAAGCGGGTGATAACCCGCACGAAATTGCCTTGACACCTTGAAAAGCGCATTCCTAATATTGAATAAGCTGCCTGGCAGCAACATATGCAAAGACATAAACGTAATCGCCCGTTAAGGCCGCCTGTCGTGCCGGTAATCTGTCGCGCGCAGGCGTTTTTTAGTTTAACTCCCATGCATTGCACGTCTGGAATTACCCGATGAACTGGTCAGTCGTAATCCTGGCTGCTGGTGTGGGCAAGCGTATGCGATCGTCCATTCCCAAGTCGCTGCATCAGGTCGCGGGTAAGCCCATGCTGACTCACGTAATTGACGCGGTTCGCAAAAGTTCGGACGGCGAAGTAACCGTGGTGGTCAGACCTGACCAGATTGAATCTCCCGACTTTCGATCTGCTGTGGGCAAGGGGACTAAATTAGTCGGGCAGGAGAACCAGCTTGGGACGGCTGACGCGTTGAGTGCCGCCAGCGAGTTGGCGTTGGGCAGCGACCGGGTGCTGGTTTTGTATGCGGATACGCCCCTGATTGAGCCGGAGACGGTTGCCAACCTCATTCAGGCCTCTGAGCCCGCCGAAGTGGCGATCGCCTTCGTTACGGCTGATCCGCCACCTGTGGGTGGTCTGGGCCGAATCGTCCGCGACTCGAACGGAACGGTCGCCAGAATCGTCGAAGAGGCGGATGCGGATGGATCAACGCTCGCCATCACAGAAGTGAATTCCGGGTGGTACGCCTTCTCGGGCGAATTCCTTCGAAAGAACCTGGCAAATATTCAGCCTGCCCCTAACGGAGAGTTGTATCTCACCGATCTGATCGAAGTGGCGATAGACGCCGACTGCAATATCGTCACCGTGCCCGCAAAGAGCCCGATTGAGATCATTGGCGTGAACACGCGAGAGCAGCTTGCATTGGCTGAGGCGGAGCTTCAGGCGCGCTATCGCAAGCACTGGATGTCCAACGGGGTCACGCTCGTTGATCCCGCCACCACTTACTTTGGGCCGGATGTAGAGATTGAGATGGACGTGGTGGTACATCCAAATACTCATATCAGAGGCAATTCTGTTCTACGCGAGGGATGCGAAGTTGGCCCGAATTCGATCGTCGATAGCTCGGAGATCGGGCAATCTAGTGAATTCGTAAGTTCATATGCAGATCACGCTCAAGTCGGGGCGAACTGCGAAGTTGGTCCGTTCAGTCGACTTCGGCCCGGAGCTGTTCTCAGCGATGATGTGCATATTGGTAACTATGCGGAGATAAAGGAGTCCAACATTGGTTCTGGAACCAAGATCGGGCATTTCAGTTACGTAGGAGACTCAACAATTGGCGCTAACGTCAATATTGGCGCGGGCACAGTATTCGTCAACTACGATGGCAGTAAGAAAAACCACACCACAGTGGGAGATGACGTGTTCATTGGCTCTGGCTCAATGCTGGTAGCCCCACTTGAAATAGGCGACGGTGCGCTTACAGGCGCGGGGGCAGTAGTCACAAAAAATGTTGAACCGGGAACCACCGTCTTTGGGGTTCCGGCACGAAAACAGGCTGGCAGCGGTTCGTCTGATCGCACTTCGGAACGCTCCTAAAATGCCAGTTACGGAGGCGAAAGCCATGAGTAGTTTGGACGATCCCAGCGATAGTAGCAGCGGACATTTATCTGTCTCAAATCAAAGTGAGGCAACCAGATGACCGTGGGTCCCTGGGTTGCGTGGCTATCGCTAGGCATATCGATCACGATCTTTCTGCTGAGTACTATCATGGCGTCGATCTACGGTGCCGGGCCAATTGCATGGACACGCGGCAAAAACGGCGCAGACTCTGAAGGCGAGGGATTGCCTGCAGTAGTCGCCCGTCTCGATTTCAACGGAATCACTGCCACTGCCCGTGGGTTTGGCCTTATTTCCGCCGCCGCCGCCGCATTCTCCATCGCGTCGGCGTTGAGTGATACCTCGCTCTCTGTCAGCAGCTCGCTATCAGTGGCCGGTCTGGCGCTTGCTCTCGGATATTTCACAGTGTCAATCATTGTGATGCGCGCTAATTTCTCGTCGAAGAGCAGGGCGTGGTCCCTCTCTCTGCCGTTGGCACGTCTGATAAATCGGCTGATTGGCATGCCGTTTTTCAGACTTGTGACCACCCGGCAGGGCATCCTTGATGATGATCCAAAGTCTGAAGATGAGGCTCTGGACGATGGACTGAGTCTTCTTGAGGCTGCGGGGATCTCACCGGACCCTGATGAACTGGAGATGATTCGCGCCGTAATGCGGCTGGACCGGGCCAGGATTCGGGAGATCATGCAGCCAAGAGTTGACATGATCGCAGCCGATGTCTCAACGTCTCTGGATGATTTGGCTGGCGTGATGATTGACAACGGCCACTCCCGAATTCCGATTTATGAAGACACCATCGACAAAATTATTGGCGTGGTACACGCCCAGGACATCCTGAGGGCCCGCCGTGAAGTGGGCGACGGGCCGATGCCCAAGATTCGGGTTTTAGCCCGCCAGGCGTTGTTTGTGCCTGAATCTCAAATGCTTGATCAGCTTCTTCGTGAGTTCCAGCGTGGCCGTACGCAGATTGCCATCGTGATTGATGAGTATGGTGGAGTTTCCGGCCTCGTGGCGGTGCAGGACCTAATCGAGGAGATTGTCGGGGAGTTGGTGGATGAGTTTGATACCGATGAGCCAAAGATGCAGCACCTGAGCGATGTCGAACTCCGGGTGGACGCCAGGATGCCGCTGGATATCCTGAAGCAGGAGCTGGGCGTGGATATTGAGGCTGAGGGTTTCGACACGATTGGTGGCCTGGTCTATCGAGAGCTGGGGAAAATGCCTCAACCGGGTGATCAGGTGTCAATCGATGGCCTTCGATTGACGGTTGAGACCACCATTGGACGTCGAATCAGAGATGTGCGAGTGCGGCGTTTGCTGACACCCATAGACGGTGAGTAGGTTGCCGGTCGGATAATAGCTGCCGCATCCCAATATCTGGGCGCCGCCGCCGCTATCCCTGCATGCCTCTCGTTCCCGCGGCACACAATAGCGCGGCCCTGACCATGTTGCTCAAGCATGCCACCCTCAGATGCTCCGTTCCAGCAGATCGCTAGGCTCCGCATCGTCCCACTACTCGGCTCAAACCTGCAGCACTCTGGCCGCCGTGTAGCCAAATATCATCCCGGGTGAGCCGTTTCGCCATCCTGAGCCGGGATGCTCATGGTGATCCCGGATGCCGGTAGGAGAGTCCGGATCTCAACGAGGAATTGAGAAATTAGTTCAAGCTGACTGGACTCGCTTTGCGGGCCTGACACACCCGGGAACAGCGCTTGCTTTCCGTCTCATCTTGCGCCCAGGATGACCCCGCATGGACTACAGGCGAGGCTACTTCTACCTGCGTTCAAGCCTCCGGCTGAGACGTCGCCAAATTCGCATTAACAAAAGAAGCCCCGGCATACCGGGGCTTCTTGAAAGTATCTGTGAAGATTCGACTAGTTGAACGTCACCGGAGCGACCGCTCTTGTGCCTGAATCACCTGTGGCCCAGACTGCCGCAACGTCACCAGCGGACATTCCGGATGGTAGCCGCACGCTCAGCGCTGCGAATGCACCGCCACCGTTTGCTACTACGGAACCAGCGTCGATGGTGTCTGACCCACCTGCGTGGGCGATCTGGAGCGTGACAACTTCGCCACCGGCGAATCCGCCACCAATAATGTCAACACTGTTGCCAACCCTCACTGAACCGGCGGTTGTTCCGCGAGAGTCGTGAACTACAAGGGCACCCAGTGATGCGTCTGCACCAGCTGAACCGGTGGATCCTTGCGGACCTGTTGGACCAAGCTGTCCTTTAATGCCTGCGGAGCCTTGTGCGCCGCTGGGGCCCGATGGACCTGTGGGACCCGGATTACCTGGGTAGCCAGAACTACCAGGGTTACCTGCCGCGCCGGGCTCACCAGCCGAACCAGGCTGGCCGGGCGCACCAGGCACACCGGCATCACCAGCGCAAGCGATAAATGCTACGAGGGCAAGCGAGGCGAGTAGGACGAGAACCGCGTGCCGTCTCTGTCGCAACCAAACTGTCATTGAGCCCTGTCCTCCGTTTGTATGTTTTCATAATTAGCGCCGACGACTATGGAACTCTTTATCCATCGTCTGACGCAGACGCTCACGTCATAGCACACGCAACATAGCGCGTTGCTTCGTGAACCGACAGCCATCTTATTCTTGAAAATTCGCCGGTGTCAAGGTAATTGAGGGGCATAAAAGCAGCACTATATGTGATTGAAATTGTCGGTTTCGCTATTGGGCGATCAAGCCTGATTTAGTGAAGCCAATTTATCAATACCCCAGTTTTGCTCTGGCATGCTGGTCACGGAGCCAAAAAAGAGAGACCCCGGAGCATGTCCGGGGTCTCATTATTACTACCATTTCGTCTTAGTTGGTCGCGCTCTTGTTGGTGATGAGCAAGACACCCCAGCCGGTGGTTCCTGCGGTGCCATCACCTCTAACAGTAACCACGTCACCTTCACTAAGTGAGGCCGGAAGTGTAATTCCCAGCGCCGCAAAGGCTCCACCAGAATTCGCTGTTGCAGCAAGTACACCGATGCCGCCAATTGAGATGTTCACGTTTTCACCAGCGGCAAAACCTGCGCCAGTGACGTCAACCTTTGTTCCGCGAGTTGATAGATCAACAACCCCTACGTTGCCGGTACCGGAGTCTGTAACCGTCAGAACGGCTGAAATGCTACCAGCGGGACCGGTTGCACCATCTGCGCCGGCAGGACCCTGTGCGCCAGAATTTCCCTGAGGCCCCTGAGGTCCCTGTCCACCCGGAGATCCTGGTATCCCGGGAATACCATTAACACCGGCGGCTCCGTCGTCGCCAGCAGCGCCTGCCTGACCCAGACGGCCAGGTTGGCCCGCGGCGCCGGGCACTCCGGCATCACCGGGATCGCCAGAGCATGCCACCAGAGCAAAGATACTAACTGAAGCAAGTATCAAAACCAGCGGCTTCATCTTGCTCTGCAAAGTAAATGTCATTTGGCCGCAGCCCCTCTCGTCACCTGTTTTAGAGTATCGATTGTGCAGCTTGATACCCTGTATCGGATTTGATTTTCAATATTTATGGCGCGCGATTAACCGTAATGCTTCGCGAGCCGCACGCAATCGTATTCGCAGAATTTCAGATGTGTCAAGGTAAAAACGGTGCCTGATCACTCCCAATTGCGATTATCGAGTGCATATTTTGCGAACCGAAGTTCAGTTCAATATTAGCATCGCCGAGATAGCGCTGATCGTCAATCGAAATTGCCTACTACGGTGATATACTTTCCCGTGAATATCGATAGATAGAAGGCAATATATATAGAGGCGAGACGAGTACACGGGCAAAAATTAGTCCGCACTCCGTTCCCTATCGGAGCAATGTCCTAAATTGGATCAGGCTACAAAAGCAGCAGTTATTAATGATTATGGTCGCCATGAAGGCGACACTGGATCCGCCGAAGTGCAGGTGGCGCTCCTAACCGAGCGAATTCAGGAGCTCAGCAGGCATTTCACTGAGCATAAGCACGACAACACAGGCCGCCGTGGCCTCCTGATGTTGGTAGGTCAGCGAAGAAGGCTTCTCCGCTATCTCAACAATCAGGACGTTTCCCGGTATAGCGAACTCATTTCGCGCCTGGGCCTCAGGAAGTAACAGATCCAACCCTGTATTTAACGGGGTTGTTTTTGTTGCGTGTCTTCAAAACACTCCCGGTTATCCGCGTGGGTGTGATCCAGCCCCAGAATCAATAAAACGTATCAAGAAGAAGAAAGAAGATTATGGTTTCCGTATATGAAGCAGAAATTGGCGGGCAGACCCTCCAATTTGAGCACGGCAGAGTTGCCAACCTATCCCAGGGCGCCGTTGTTGTAAGACTTGGCGACACAATGGTGCTGGGCACCGCAAACGCAGGCCGAACCCCACGAGTAGGCGCAGATTTCCTCCCCCTGACAGTCGACTGCGAAGAGAAGATGTACGCAGCCGGCAAGATTCCCGGCTCCTTCTTCAAAAGAGAAGGGCGGCCCACCACAGACGCAATCCTCATTGCCCGCCTCACAGACCGGCCAATCAGGCCACTATTTCCCAAAGGCTTCTACCATGAGGTCCAACTGATTGAGACGATCATCTCAGTTGACATGGAGAATGCTCCTGACATCCTTGCAATCATCAGCGCGTCAGCTGCACTCACCATCTCAGACATCCCGTTCGACGATCCCATTGGCGCGTGTCGGATTGGCTACGTTGACGGTGAATTAGTCATCAACCCAACTTACGAGCAGCGTGAACAGAGTATTCTCGACCTGGTCGTGGCAGGCACATCTGACGCCATCATGATGGTTGAAGCTGGTGCAAAGGAAGTCTCAGAAGAAGTCCTTGTGGACGCACTCAAACTTTCCCAGGAAGTGAACGGCGAGATCGTCGCCCTCATCCGCAAGATGCAGGCCGAAGTTGGCAAAGAGAAGTGGATCTTTGAAGAGGATCCCACTTACGGCGGCGTGGTCAAAGCCGCCAATGATTTCCTGGGCACACGCGTCTTTGATGCTCTGGCAGAAGGTGGCGACAAGCAGACCCAGAGCGGCCGGCTGCACGACCTGGAAGACGAACTCAAAGATGCGCTTGGCGAGGAGCATGATGGAGATCATCTGCACCGCGCATTTGATGACATTGAGGTTGAAGCCGTCCGTCAGGGAATCCTGAAGGATGGACGCAGACCTGATGGACGCACGCTTGAGCAGATTCGCCCGCTATCGTC
Organism: Dehalococcoidia bacterium UBA1151; assembly: GCA_002311865.1. Taxonomy (GTDB): domain Bacteria; phylum Chloroflexota; class Dehalococcoidia; order Lucifugimonadales; family Lucifugimonadaceae; genus UBA1151. The sequence goes on along the minus strand of DBZV01000185.1, from coordinate 7,858 downwards.
AGAGGTTGGCTACCTGCCACGTGCGCACGGCACCGGCATATTCACCCGTGGTGAGACGCAGATTATGAGCATCCTCACCCTGGGATCTTCAGGTGAAGCGCAGCGCCTGGACGCCCTTACGCCGCAGAAGACCAAGCACTACATCCATCACTACAACTTCCCGCCGTACTCAGTCGGTGAGGTTCGGAGACTTGGTACAGGGCGACGGGAAATTGGTCACGGCGCGCTGGCCGAACGAGCGGTGTTGCCGATGATTCCCGATCAGGAAGAGTTCCCCTACACCATTCGAATTGTCTCTGAGGCCCTCAGCTCAAACGGAAGCACATCAATGGCCAGTGTCTGCGCAAGCACGCTCGCCCTGATGGATGCTGGCGTGCCGATCAGGAAGCCTGTGGCGGGAATTGCCATGGGACTGGTTACTGGCGATGGCGAGCACAGGGTTCTTACAGATATCCAGGGCGCAGAAGACCACTCTGGGGACATGGACCTCAAGGTCGCTGGAACCCCGGACGGCGTAACCGCCCTCCAGATGGACATCAAAGTCAAAGGCATTACCTATGAAGTCATGGGTGAGGCTCTTGAGCAGGCCAAGGCGGCCCGTCTTGAGATCATTGAGCACATGCTGGACACCATTCCAGAGCCTCGCGCAGAGATGAACTCATGGGCGCCAAAGATGATCACGATCAAGATTCCAACCGAGAAGATCGGCGCAGTTATCGGACCGGGCGGCAAGGTCATTCGCGGAATGATCGAAGAGTTCGGTGTCTCGATTGATGTAGCTGACGATGGAACCGTAATCATCGGCGCCGCCGATGGGGCCTCCGGTGAGGCCGCTCGTGAGCAGATTGACCGTATGACGCGTGACTTGGTTGTGGGCGACCGCTTCAAAGGCAAGGTTGTCAGGATCATGGCCTTCGGAGCGTTCGTGGAACTCATGCCGGGCAAAGACGGACTGGTTCATATCAGTGAGCTTGCCGATCACCGGGTTGAGTCAGTCGAATCTGAAGTATCAATTGGCGACGAGCTGGATGTGGAAGTCATTGAGATCGACCGCATGGGTCGCATCAACCTGACCGCCAACCTCAGCGGTGATCGCTCCGGCAAAGCTGGCCGGGACGACGGCGATATGGGTGGAGACGACCGGGATCGTCGACCACCTCGCCGCGATAACGACCGCGGTGGCCGCGGCGGCTACGGTGGTGGTGGTGGTCGCGACGGTGGTCGTGGAGGTCGCGGTGGCTACGGCGGCGGCGGTGGCCGAGACAGCGGCGGCGGAGATCGCGGACGGCGACGCCCGCCACGCCGAGACTAGGGCTAGGCCACCCGTAATCGACAGACAATCAAGAGAGACAAGTTATATGCTTGTCTCTCTTGGCGACTGGAATCATGAGTAACGAATCACAAATAACAGTAGCGGTGAATGGTGCCCTTGGGCGCATGGGTCAGACGGTCATGTCTGCCGTGGATGCCGACGATGCGACGCAACTGGTTGCTGGAATCGACTCCGCGGCCTCTACCGCAACAATCTCTGCGCCCGGCACAGGTGAGGTTCTGCTGGGAGCAGACGCCGCATCCGTGATTGCCGCGACAAGCCCGCAAGTAATCGTCGATTTCTCCAACGCGACCGGCGCAATGGACGTGGCGCGCGCCGCGCTGCCTGCTGGCGTCAGACTTGTCTCCGGGTCCACCGGACTGTCATCAGACGACCTCAAAGAGATTGAGACGTTGGTGGACGCAGCCGGAACCGCGGCAATTTCTGCACCAAACTTCGCGATGGGCGCGGTGGTGCTGATCCACCTCGCCAGAATCGCATCCCGTTATTTCGACTACGCGGACCTGATTGAAAGCCATCACGAGGCCAAAATCGACGCCCCGTCTGGCACGGCACTCGCCATCGCCGAGGCAATGGCTCAGGGACATGGCAGCGAGTTTGACCAGAACATTGCTGAGAAGCAGACGCTGGAAGGCACGCGGGGTGGTAATTACAAGGGCATCAACGTCCACAGCGCCCGCATGGTCGGCCGTGTTGCCCGTCACGAGGTTGTGTTTGGCGCAACAGGACAGACCCTTACCATGATTCACGATTCCATCAATCGCGACTCGTTCATGCCGGGCGTGTTGATGGCGGTGAACCAGGTCATGACCCAGGATGGCCTGGTTGTTGGACTCGATAAGGTGCTTGGCCTGGATGATGGCGTTAAGCCGTAGCCAGCACGCCTTCTCATCTCCCAGAGAATATAGAAACGCTCGTCGGCGATCTCATCACTTCACAGCGCCGTTCGCGCGCTTCATAATTTCCACACAAGATTCCAATTTCAGGATTGATCATGACTGACCAAAACATTCGTATTGCCATCGTCGGCGCCACTGGTGCTGTCGGCTCCGTTGCGCTGCAGCTTCTGCTAGACCGTGACTGGCCCGCAAAGAACATCGTCGCAATGGCGTCGCACCGCTCGGCTGGCAAAGAGATCGCGTATGGCGATGCCACACTGACCGTCATCGAAGCGACGCCAGATGCCTTCGAAGGCATCGCTGTCGCGTTCATCTCAGCCGACTCATCGGTGAGCAGAGCACTTGCCCCGGAGGCGGTCAAACGCGGCGCTCTGGTAATCGACGATGGCAACGCATTCCGTATGCAGCCAAACGTTCCGCTGGTCATCCCGGAAGTGAACGGCGCCGACGTGGAATGGCACGAAGGCATCATCTCTATTCCCAACTGCACGACAACACCACTGGCCATGACTCTCGCCGCGCTCCACGCGGAGTCGCCGCTGACTCGCGTGATCGTCTCAACGTACCAGGCCGTAACCGGTACCGGCGCCGCAGCACTGCAAGAACTGAATGATCAGACCGCCGCCATCGCCAATGGCGAAGCGCTCAAAGTCGAGGTCTACCCGCACCCCATCGCCATGAATGTGCTTCCGCAGGTGGATGATTTTCAGGCTGATGGCTA
>DBZV01000185.1:0-4778 GCA_002311865.1 Dehalococcoidia bacterium UBA1151 | reverse complement strand
GGACTTGAGATTGTCCGTGACCTGCGTGCGGGTCCCTGTGCCTGTTAGTCACTCGGAAGCTGTGCATGCGGAGTTCGAAAGCCCCATCTCCGCGGCACGTGCCAGAGAACTACTCAGCGCATTTCCAGGCATTGAGGTGGTGGACGATCCCAATGCCAGTGTCTACCCTATGCCGCACACTTCCGCGGGAGTTGATGAAGTCCAGGTTGGAAGAATCAGGGAGGACCTGTCGCACGAGCGCGGACTATCGTTCTGGCTCAGTTGCGACAACCTGCGGAAAGGTGCAGCGCTGAACGCGTTACAGATCATGGATGAAGTAGTCACAAGAAGCCGACTTCCGGGCGCAGCTACCAGAGCGTAACTGCGGCTCAATTACACACCGGCGACAGTTGAGGAACATGAAATGGCTGAATTAGGGCGTCTGCTCACGGCAATGATCACGCCGTTCGACGAGGACCAGAATGTTGATTACCCTCAGGCTCGCAAGCTGGCGAAAAGCATTCTGGACTCCGGGACCGACGGTCTCGTAATTGGCGGAACCACCGGCGAATCGCCTTCGATGTCTGATGACGAGAAGATTCGTCTTTTTGCAGAAGTAAAAGAAGAGATCGGCGAGCGCGGCGCGGTGATTGCTGGATCAACCGACAACAATTACCGCAAATCCGTTGAACTGTCGCAGGAAGCCGCGAAGGTAGGCGTGGACGCGCTGCTGCTGACCGTTCCGGCGTACAACAAGCCGCCTATGGAAGGCCTGTATCAGCACTTCAAAGGCATCGCGGAGGCAACTGATTTGCCGGGGCTGCTCTACAACGTGCCATCCCGCACCGCACTAAACATGGACGTTGAGACCACGCTGCGACTCGCGCAGATCGAGAACATCGTTGGCGTCAAAGAGGCATCTTCAGACGCCACGCAGATCACCCAGGTGATCGATGGCGCACCTGACGGTTTCAGGGTCTGGTCCGGCAACGATGATGAGACATTCTCCATCATGTGCACCGGCGGATTCGGTGTGGTGAGCGTTGCCGGCAACATCATCAGCGGCCAGATCAAGCGGATGATGGGCCTGATCCTTGAGGGCGATGTTGAGTCGGCAGCGCGCGAACACAGGCGGTTGCTGTCCATCTTCAAGGCGCTCTTCTGGGTCACCAACCCCATTCCTATCCGCTACGCGGTCAACCGTGCCGGATTCAGCGCCGGGCCGCCACGCCTGCCGATGATCGAGCCGGACGACGCCTTCAAGGCGAAGTTCGACCCCGTGATGGACCAGTACGAGATGGACCTGCCGGTAGGCTAGGGCGGCAGCGCCGCAATACAAGTGCGGCCTGCAACTGTTTTGACCACGGAGCGGCGTTGGTCGGTACGCTTCTGGCAAACTTCACTTATGATGCCCTGCACTATGCCATCTGAGCGTGTGCAGCGGCAGTTAGACGCCCTGCTGGATTCCGTTGAGTCAGCGATCAATGACGCTGACTGAGATGGCGCGCTCGCTTCAATCCGCGCGGTCCTGACTGCAGATCCAGAGGCCAATTGCTCGTATCGGGGCATCTAATACGGCTGGAACGCGGCAACTACCTTGCGCCAATTGGCCGGGCCGCCTCATGTGGGCCACCCTGAACCAACCGTCTGAGCCAGCGCGGGTTTTGCCGACAGCGACGGTGTCCAGGGATCATCGCACCGATATACTTCGCCGGTGCAAAGACTGGTAACACTCACGGCAACGGCAATACTGCTATTCGTCGAGCTCACCTGTGGCGCATCAGATGATGAGCCCGCTCCAGTGGAGGTGATCGCACCACTCCGCACTACCCTCAAACCCGCTCCACCTCTCCGGGTTGCACCCTCGCCAACTCCGGCTCCCGCCGTGAAACCGACTGCGGTGGCTGGCGTGTGGATACAGCTTGCACCGCGCGCTGATCGCCGGGTTAACTTCCACGCAGTTCCGCTGCCCGACGGCCGAATCCTGATCTTTGGTGGCTCCGGGGACGATGGGGTGATGCTCACCAGCGAGATCTATGACCCCAAGACCGACACGTTGAGCGAGGCCGGTGACATGGTCTATCCCATCACCGCAAATACCCTCCCCATCACGCTTTCCAACGGCCACATCCTGATCACGGACGCTCCCGCCTACAGCCCAAGCGACCACAGCCAGATTTACGATCCTGATTCTGGCGAGTGGTCAGAGACCGGTCCTCTCAACAATCGCCGCAACGGTTCGACAGTGGCAGCGATTCCCGGTGGAGATGCGCTGATCATCGGCGGCGCCAACAACACCGCCGAGCCGACGGATTCTGTGGAGCGATTCAATGCCAAAACCGAGCAGTGGCAAGAGATCGCCAATACTCCGTTGAAGCAACGCTACGCGCAGGCATCGCTGTTGCTGGACGATGGCACGATCGCATTGATTGGTGAAGGTTTTTCACTGAGCGATAGGGCAGCGATTTTCAACCCAGACGACAACACATGGACAGAGACCTCGCAGATGAGTGTTAAGCGACGCGGTGCTGAGTTGTGGGTGNNCCAACGTTCAAGTCTGAGATATATGACTCCGGCACCGATGAGTGGACGTCCGTAGCCGATGCACCCGGTGGCCTTTTTGCACTGGGCACTTTGTCTGATGGGCGAGCAGTCGCAATTGGATCTGACAGGGAGAGTGGTGAAACTTCTGTTCTCATCTACGATCCGACCCGCGACATGTGGGAGGCAGAGCCCATCAACATTGCGTTTGATGGAGACGGCAGGATCATTCTCACTCCTGATGACCAGATATTTGCATTCGGGGAGGGTGATGAGTTTCTTGGACTTGTGCCAGAGACCTGGTCGTATCGGGTGTCAACAAGATAGTGCTGCTCCAGTGGCCGGGAGGCTTCATCGTTTGCCTCCATCAGCGTGATCTGATCTACTGCGAAACGGAGGACTGATTGCAATTCAACGACTATCTTGACGCTATCCGAGCCGACTCTGATTTGCTCGTCAGCGCGGCCCTGAAAGGCATGGGAGCCGAAATTCCCGCCTATCCTGGTTGGACTGCGCGCGAGTTGGTAGTCCACACGGGCCAAGTTCACTGGTCTAAGGGGGAGGTCGTCCGTGACCGCCGCACGGAAAATCGGGATAGTGATGATGTGGCGGTTCCTCCCGATAGCGAGCTGATCGACGGGTTCATTAAGGGCTCGGAGATGTTGGTGGACACGCTGGCGATGGCAGATCCGGCCACTCCCGTGTGGACCTGGATTGAGGATGACCAAACGGCCAGCTTCTGGTTTCGGCGCATGGCACACGAGACGCTCATTCACCGGGTGGACGCGGAACAGGCCCACGGCTCAGTGACGTCAACCAGTCCAGAACTCTGCGCAGATGGAATCGATGAGATATTGACAAGATTCATCGGAGGCCCCCCGGGCTGGGCGAATATTGAGGAGGGCGAGGGCATTATCGAACTGCGGGCCTTCGAACGTAGCTGGTTCATCCGCCGGGACACGTATTCTGGAACTACGCCATCGGGCAGATTTGTCGAAAAAGACTGGGTCTACAACCCGGTTGATCCAGTCTCTGAGCCAGCTACGATCGTGAGCGGGACGGCCCAGGCCATGAGCCAGTGGTTGTGGGGCAGAGGTTCAATAACTGACCTCACGGTCATGGGAGATGCAGAATCTGCCGTCAAACTGCGTGCAGACAGCGCGGAGGCAACTTGATAACTCATCGCGGTTGTTACGCAACATGAACCACGAGCATCGGATTCTTACTATCCCGGGATCGCTCAACACCCGAGACCTTGGCGGCTTGCCCTTGGACGGCGGTAGCAAAACGCAATTTGGACGGATCGTACGCGGACCAGGCGTCGATCACCTTGCGCAGCCCGGTGTTGACGCTCTCATAAACCAGGTTGGAATAACGCGCGAACTGGATCTTCGCGACATGCAATCAGGCCGACTGGGGTCGGAGAGTTTGCTGGCTAACCAGGTGGAAGAGCGCCATCACATCCCTGCCAACGACCCGCACGTCATTGACGATCTTCCCCGGTTCCTCACACATGACCACAACTGGGATCACGGCGGCTTCTATCTGGGGCTACTGAGCGACATCGGAAAAATGTCATCAATCTTCGGGCTGCTGTCGGACGATTCGGAGCGTCCCACCTACCTTCACTGCAGCATGGGAAAGGATCGGGCAGGCATGGTTTCCGCCACGATTCTCAGCGCAGTTGGGGTGGAACGCCAGGCGGTAGTTGAGGACTACGCACTCACAGAGCGTGACGCACAGAAATGGTACGAGCAGAGAATCGCGAACAGCGAGCATGCCCGTAAATTATTTGAATCCGCGCCCCGGGCTTCCCTCCGGGGCATGATCAGTTCCGCGCCCGTAATCATGGACAAGATGCTCGCTGGCCTTGATGAGAAGTACGGCTCCCCGGCTGATTACATCCGAACCCTCCAAAACGGCGACGCAATCCTCAAGGGCTTACGTCGCAAGCTGCTTGACGCGTAGCCGTACGCTCCACAGCCGTGGTGTGATCGGGACGAGAGGCTCCTTTGCCTTCCGCCGCTTGGCGGCCACTACCAGCTCTGCTGTGGCAGATGCCCCCGCGATCAGGGCCCGTACGGCAGGTACTCCCGACAATCCGAACACCCACATCCATCATCGTGCGACAACGCCTTCATCCGAGCGTTCCGTCGCCGTTCAGACACCGTTAGCGAATCATCGAAATCAACATCCGGCTTCGGAAGATACATATAAGGGTTCTTGTACATATCCCACTGACCTGCCCCAAATAGTTG
>DBZV01000183.1:419-4271 GCA_002311865.1 Dehalococcoidia bacterium UBA1151 | reverse complement strand
CCTGAGTCTAGGTCAGTTCCTGGAACGGAGCGCCGGTTTGCTCTCGACAGGGTGACCCGCCGCCTGTGTAGACGTCGCTCCTGAGTTGCAGCAGATAACTGGACGCGTTTCGCTCAATCGCTGACTTGGGGTCGCTTAGCGCTCAGACCGTGATGCGGTGATTCAGCATGGCGTGGAACTTTTGACNNCTGGAGATTGGCGTTCTCTGGATGACTCCACGTCGGAGTGATGAACTCGATCTCCCGTTCTTCGACACGCGATTTGTTTCGCTGATGGATGAAGTGTGTACGCGGATTCCTGCCGACTGGAAATCGTTGCTCTGCACGTTTTCTTAGGTCTGCTGATGTCCGAGAAGACGTATTGGTATTCTCCCTATACGTAAATTCGGACGCGCGCTTATCATCGTGGTTGATACCCATAACCCTGAAACTCCTCTAGTTATGCCGCCTGTGGCAGCGGCACTATCAGGGCGATCCTTATGGCGCGCAGTCTTCTCCCAAGGGGAGGAGGGACAGGCCGGGTCAGCTCAGGTTCCACTCATTTGCAACGTCGTTCAACGTGAAGCTGATGTCGTCGGCCAGGTCCATAAGCGGCATGAAGACCTGATCGTGGATTGGGCGGGCCACCCACTCCATCCGCAGCTCCTCGCTCTCCCAGAATGAGACGACCTCATACGCCGTCTTCGGTTTCGAGGCACCGAGTGCATCGAGCGCGTCATCAGAGAATGGCGTCAGAACGGCGGCGCTGATGAAGCCGGGCTGTGTCGCCATGGCCTTGAGCCAGCTATCGCGAACTCTGACTTCAAGTTCGGCCGTTTTGCCTGACTTCGGGTTGAGATACACATGTAGCGAGATCATTTTGAATTCTCCGTCTGTTACTTGCCGAGGGGCACGTCCCAGGCCCCATCAGATAAGCGTTCGGCCGGGCACCTTGACCCGCGTTCGATACAGCGATGTTGATGCAGTGATATACAGCGTCTGCAGATCGTCATCGCCCCACGTGAAGTTAGCCGCGCCCTCAGGCACGTGGAGGACGCCGAGGCTTGTCGCATCCGGTGCGAAGACGTGGATACCAGCCGGGCCCGTGGTGAACAAATTTCCGGCGCTATCGAACGTCAAACCGTCCGTGTTGCCTTCGCCGTCGCCTGTTACGTCCGCCCATACATCGCCACCCGACAGCGAGCCGTCTGCCGCAACGTCAAACACCCGGATATGAGCGTTTGGCGTGTCGTTTATGTACAGTTGCGACGCGTCCTGCGAAAGAGTCAGTCCGTTTGGCTGATCGAAGTCGGAAACGAGCAGATGCGGGCCTGCGCCGTCCGGCTCGAGCCGATACACGCCCTGAAAGTCGAGCTGCTGCTCCCGCGGATTTCCATAGTACTCAACGCGGCCGAATATTGGATCGCTAAAGAAGATCGTCCCGTCACTCCGCACGATTACGTCGTTGGGGCTGTTCAGCTCCTTTTCGCCGTAGTGGCTGGCGAGGGTGGTCATCGACCCGTCATGCTCCTGGCGAACGAGTCGGCTGGTTGCATGTTCGCAGGTGATCAGGCGCCCTTCGCGATCCCAGAAGTTACCATTGGCCATGTTGCTGGGCTGCCGATACGTCTCGATGCCGTTGTCCGACGACCATTTCCGCATGATATTGCCGGGCATGTCACTGAAGATCAGGAACTTGCCGCGTGGATCCCACATGGCGCCTTCTGTGAACTCAAACCCCGTTGCCAGGCGTTCTACATCCGCATCGTCACCAACGACATCACGAAATCGTTCGTCGCGAATCTCAACGGTCATGCGAATTTTCTTTCTCCCTGATTTGCCACGTCTGAAGAGCGGGTCACACACCCGCCGCTACCGGTGCTGCCCTGCTACGCCCTCAAAAGCCACCGCACAGCGTTGGTCTGCAACTTCTGCACCATCGGGTGCTCATGACAGGACTTCTTATGTCCGTTGGCCAGGTAAACCACTCGTCCGAAACCATATTCGTGACAGAAGCCAGATGCGGCTTCTCGCCCGCCTTTTTCCTGACTTCGCGTTAGGAGGGTGACGCGTTCAAAATCGAACCAGATGAAGTGCTGCTCATCTTCAATCTCGTAGGACTCGACGCCCGCGGTGATCGGGTGATCGTGGTTGTACACGTGAACATCAAACTTCTGGAATGGCGGATGGAACTGCCAGTAGCCGCCCAGCGTGCGCCGGTAGCCACCCTCATGCGGGTAGTTCCAGCCTGAGTTGTGCATCGGCATGAATGAGCCACCCTCCAGGACGAAGTTCTCAATCGCCTCTTCCTGGTGCGGCTGCATCCACCTCTCCGGGTCAGCATCGTGGCCATCCGGCCATTCCATGCCGTCGCGATGGATCACCAGCAGTTTCTTACCGTCAAGTGCCTTCGCGTCGATGGCGGTGAAGTCTGTGGTGTACTCCACCTCAAGGCCTGCTGCCTCGATGATCTTGCCAAGTGTCGAAAATGAGTCTTCCGCCGTGTGATATCGATCACCCGCCAGAAATAGTGCATCGGCCATGTCCAGAGCCTCCCGAATTTGCCTGTAGCGCAGAGAAAAGTATGTGAGACGGTGAATTTACCACTGCCGTCTATGGGGTGCGCAGTCGCGCCAGCGATGGAGTTTCCTCTTCGCGCGCTTATCGCCGTATTCCATTGGCATGCAGACCGATCCCAATCTGAGTTCGCCGTAGATGGTTTCGTACTTAGCGCGGTGTTGGTAAGATACCGCGACTTCAGATAGCCCTCGTCAAGGGAGATGCAATCATGGTTACCGCAAAGCGGGACCCAGCCCTCATCGTTATTCAGCTCGCCGGCGGCAACGATGCCATGAACACCATCGTGCCGTACACCAACGGGATCTACCACGACTCCCGAAAGGCAATTGGCCTTACTGAAGCCGATGTTCTGGACATCAACGGCACGCTCGGGTTCCACCCCAGCATGGGCCCCATCAAAGATCTGTGGGACAGAGGCAACGTAGCCATTATCCAGGGTATCGGCTACCCCGTCCCTAATCGTTCGCACTTCCGCTCCATGGATATCTGGCACACCGCGGAGTCGGCATCGATCGCGCCGGACGGCTGGCTTGGCCGGACGATTCGCGAGATCGACCCTGAGCACAGCAATGTGATCACGGGGATCAACTTTGGACGAGGCCTGCCGCGCGCACTACACGCAAAGGGCGTTCCCGTGGCATCGGTGGGCAACCTTGAGACCTACGGCTTACTCACCGGCATCGACGGTGAATCACAGCGCAACGACGCTTTAGACGTCTTTGGCCGCATGTATTCCCCGGCCATCGGCACCGGTTCGGTTATGGACTACATCCACGCCACCGGCACCGACGCCTTGAAGGGCGCGGACATCCTGTCCACCGCGCCGGACAAGTACACCTCCAACGTCGAGTATTCCAACACGTCCATCGGTCAGTACATGAGAAACATTTCCCAGACCCATCTGGCCGGATTCGGCACCCGTGTTCTGTACACCACTTCGCCGTACAACGGCTTCGACTCTCACGCCAACCAGGCCCAGGCCAACGCAGCGCTGTTGACCGACGTCTCCAATACGGTTGACACGTTCATGACGGACCTGCGCGACCACGACGCCAGCGACAACGTCACGTTGCTGTTCTTCAGTGAGTTCGGCCGCCGCGTAGCCGACAACGGCTCCGGGACCGATCACGGCGCCGCCGGCGTGGCCTTCGCGGTCGGTGAGCACGTCAAGGGCGGGATCTACGGCACGTATCCGTCCCTGGAGCCCTCCCAGCAGGAAGAGGGCGGCAACCTCAAGTTCAACCTGGACTTCCGGTCGGTCTATTCCACCATCTTGGAAGACTGGTTCCAGTTG
>DBZV01000183.1:0-262 GCA_002311865.1 Dehalococcoidia bacterium UBA1151 | reverse complement strand
AGATATGGCAACACATTTTTTCGGATTAACTAGCCGGACATTCCGCTACGACCGTTCGATCGGCCGGGCAGAATTCGCCGGAACGGGTTTCCGGAACCCAACGGATATGGCCATCGCGCCCGACGGAACCGTGTACGTTTGCAACCGGTCCTATGAGAACCGGCCGGACGGCGTTCACGTCACCATTGTTACCTTGGATGAAGAGTACATCACTGAATTCGGCTCCTACGGCGAAGCTGACGGCGAGTTCATGTGGCCCACG
>DBZV01000132.1:15921-24229 GCA_002311865.1 Dehalococcoidia bacterium UBA1151 | reverse complement strand
GCCTGGTCACCCGACAGCAGCAAGATTGCCTTCATGTCCGCGAGGGAAGGCGTTCACCACATCTACGTGATGAACGCAGATGGATCCAATCAAACCCGGATCACCCAAAATGCGACTCCCAACAATTTTCCGACCTGGTCCCCCAGCGGAACCCAGATCGCCTTCGTGCGGTACGCGGGCGGAAATCAGAACATTTTCGTGATGGATGCGGACGGTAGCAATGCCGCGGAGATCACCACGAGCGCGACTGCGGAGTACTCGCCGAGCTGGTCGAGCGAACTTCCAGAGCCGGCCACGACCGTCTCGATGGGTTCCGCGAGCAGCATCGTGGCCGAGACGGCCGTGCCCCAGACTCTGCAGATCGTGCTGGGAACCGGTGGCGCGGTGTTGGCGAACCCGGTCAGTGTGGGGCTCGCGCTTTCCGGCTCGGCGTCGACCCCGGACGACTACGTGCTGAGCAACCAGACGGTGCTCTTCCCGGCGGGCTCGGTCGACGGCACCGCCGTCGGCATCGTCTTGACCATCCTGGACGACCTGCTCATGGAGGGGGATGAAACCATCGGCCTGGCCCTGGACGGCGCCAGCCTGACGGGGCCGGCATCTCTTGGTTGGCCCGGTGCCCATGCGGTCACCATCCTCGACGACGAGTTTGCCACGATCAGCTGGGTGGCGGCTGCGAGTACCCATGGCGAGGGGTCTACTCCAGTCACAGTCCAGGCAGAGCTCCAACTTCCGGCCGGAACCCTGGCCGCCGAGGTTTCAGTCGACGTTTCCGCCTCGGGGAGCGCAACCGATCCCGCGGACTACACCCTGAGTCCCAAGACCGTGGTCTTTCCGCCAGGCTCCAGCGATGGCACGACCTTCGACCTGACCCTCAGCGTCATCGACGACAGCCTGATTGAAGGTTCGGAAGAGGCGACGCTGAGTCTCAACCCGGCGAGCCTGGTCGGCGCCGCGACCCTGGCCGCCCCGACCACCCACAGCGTCACCCTCGACGACAACGATGTCGCCACGGTGGCGTTCGTCCTGGCCGCCAGCAGCCTTGCAGAGGGCGGTCCCGCGGCCACGATCCAGGCGGTACTCGACACCGGGGGCGGCACGCTGGGCGCTGCGGTCTCGCTGGAGGTCACCCTCGGCGGCAGCGCCATTCCCAACGACGATTACACCCTCAGCCCCCAGAGCGTCACGTTCCCGGGCGGCTCCGGCGATGGTGTCGCGGCCGACCTGGTCTTCGACCCCATCGACGACTTTTTGGTCGAGGGATCCGAGCAGGCTCTCCTCGTTCTGGATCCGGCGAGCCTCGTCGGCCCCGCCACCCTCGGCGCGCCCGGGAGCCACAACGTGACCCTTCTGGACAACGATGCGGGAGCCGCCGTCCCCGCCACCTGGGGCAGGGGTCTGTGGCTGGGCGTTGCGCTGCTGATCCTGGGTGCCTTCGTTCTCCAGCGGCGCCAGCATGTTCTTCCGTAGAGATCGTTCGAAGTGCCGCGGGACGAGCAGGTCGAGGCGCTAGGACAGGCCGCCCGAGGTATCCGGTGCGTCCGCGCGATCATGGGTTCAGCCGATAGGGCCCATGGCGCGCCGTTCACGTAGGCCCCATGCTTCGGGTCCGGCGGCCAAGAGCCGCAGCGATGGAAACCCAAGCCGAAAGGCAACAACAGCTCAGGAGTAACCGATGGCGATGCAAGCGAGACTGGCGGGAAAGCGTGCGCTGATCACCGGCGGCGGTGCGGGGCTGGGCGCTCAGATGGCTCGGCGTTTCCACGAGGAGGGAGCCGAGGTCCTGGTCAACGATCTGCGGCTGGAAACCGCCGAAGCGGTGGCCAAGGAAGTGGGCGGCAGCGCGCTGGCGGCGGACGTTTCCGATTCGGGCGCCGTGCGCGAGATGTTCGAACGCGTCGGGCGCGAGTTCGGGCGCCTGGACGTGCTGGTCAACAACGCGGGGATCAACAAACAAGGATTCATGCCGAATGTGACCGAGGCCGACTGGGACGAGATCATGGACGTGAACCTGAAGGGCCCGTTCCTCTGCTCCCAGGAAGTGTTCCCCATCATGGAGAAGCAGCAGAGCGGGCGCATAATCAATATCGCCTCGGTCAGTGGTCTCTACGGCGGTCCCAAGACGATTCACTACGCCGTCTCCAAGGCCGGACTGATCACAATGACGCAGGTCTTCGCCCGCTACGGTGCGGAGCACAACATCCATGTCAACGCCATCGCACCCGGCATCATCGAGACCGACCTCACTCGCGACGAGTTGCGTTCAGGCGGTGGTGGCGTGGTCGTCGAGATGACGCTCCTCAAGCGCCCCGGACAGGTGGAAGATGTCTCGTCAGCCGCGGTCTTCCTCGCCTCCGACAGCCAGAACTACATGACGGGCCAGACGATTTCGCCCAATGGCGGGAGTTACTTTACGCGATAGCCAGCCGCTCCCGGCGCATCAGGTAGACCTCAGCGTTGTCTTCGGCTGAGTGGTAGTAGCGGACGTGGCGGAATCCTGCCTTTTCGTAGGCGCGAATTGCTCGCGTGTTCTCAGGCTCCGGGTCGATGGTGCAGGTCTCGATTCCGGGCATCGTAAATACGATTTCGTCTACGAATTGCCTCACTACGAGGGTTCCAACACCGCGATTCCGCCACTCCGATTCGCCGATGAACACGTCCACTCCCGCCGCGTTGGGGATGTCGACCTCGGCCTCGTAATCGGGATAGTTTTTCAGGACGGTTACCTGGATGTTTCCGATTTCGTTGCCATCAACGACGATGATGTAGCGAAACTCTTTCTGCTCTACGTTCAGGGCTTTTGTGGTCCACTCATCAGCAAGTTCATCGTCCGATTTGCCGGCGATATCCCACCACCACCTGGTGACGTCCTCTTCTCGGAGCCATCGCACGATCTGAGGTGCGTCTTCTGGAGTGATCGGCCGAAATGAGATGTCCATCCCTCACCACCTTCAGCGAGAAAAGTAAAGCCGCTCCGCCGTTCCACCCAGTATGGCATCCTGCTCGCCTGCGCTCAGGCCAAGATCGCTCCGAAACAGCTGCAGGTAGTCGGCATACGTTGTCTTTGGCGCCCACAGCTCGAGCGGGTAGTCGGAGCCCCACACACAGCGATCGGGCCCGTATGCGTCGATGATCTGGCGGGTGGCCGGGTGCATGTCGGCGAAGGGATACTCCTCCGCTGAACCGGTCGCCAGGAACGATAGCTTGGCGTTCATGTTGGGGAAGTCTGCCAGGCCCAGCGTTGCCTCCAGTTTCGCGGGATAGTCGTCTTTCGAGATATCCAGATGGATGGCGTGATCCAGCGTCACCGGCACTTCCGGGTAGTCCGCCATGATCGACGCCAGTTCAGCGGCATATCGGGCCTCGCCGATGAGTGCGTTGATGGTGATCCCGGTCTCCCGGCAAGCCGCCCATAGCGCTCGATTGCCGGAGTGGTCATAATCGCCCTGCCGCACGGGGTACGTGCGCAGTGCCGTCATTCCGGCGCGCTCAACGAGCGAGTAGATCAGGTCGGCGCTGTGCGGGTGCTCGGGGTCGAGCGTGAACACCCCACGCCCCCGGTCGCCGTACTGGGGCACGGTATCCCGCATGAACGTGTTGTCCCAACCGTAGTACGTGGTGGTTTGGACCATCATCACCTTGTCGACGCCGGCAGCGTCCATTTCGGCGATCAGCCCCTCAGGCGAACCGGAACCGGCTGGCGGCGCGTACGGGTTATCGATGATCGGATACCGATCGCTGTCGCTCGTGTAGATGTGGGCGTGCGTATCGATGATCATCTCGTACTCCGGGGTTGGCTATGTTCTCGGTCGGGCGGGTCGCGGCGTAAATCGGCTCGACCAGAACGAGGGATCACCGAGGAGAGGGACGCCAATCGACTCAACTGGCGCGGGTAGCGGCTGACCTGCGCGTATGGCATCGAGATTCTCGGCGATCGTGCCGATCGCGCGCTCCGCCACGTGGCCCGGTGGTGTGGTTGGGTAGCTGAGCGCGGCCACCCGCTGGTGCGATTCGAGTTCATCGTCCCGATAGGCAATTGCCGCGCCAGCAAACAGACCATCATTGAGCGCGGTCAGCAGGTCGTTGGCTACGATCACATCCGGGTGCGAGCCGTTCACCAGCACCGCCTCAGGCTTCATGATGCGGAACTCGCGCAGGTCAAATAGCCCCCTGGTCTGAGGCGTGAGCGGTACGAGAATGAACACGTAATCGGCCTCAACCAGCACGCGATCCAGTGTGAGTCGACGAACCCTGCTTGCGCCGAAGTCATCTCGCCGCGCGGTCCGCACATCCATATACCGGTATTCGCAGCGGGTGCCTTCCAGTTGGTGAACCAGCTCCATCCCGGTATCTCCGAACCCAACAATTCCGACTACTTTGTTCTCGAACTCAGGGAACGTTGGGACGCCCTTGACGCCAGGATGGCCGATCAACCTGGCCGTCGCCGCGGTCAGGTCGATCAGATGCTGCGCAGCCCCCGGTGCCAGTGCCTGGTTGACTCCTCCCAGCACCACTCCCCGCTTCTCTAGCGCCGCCAGATCCAGATGATGAAACTCAGTCGTCGTGAACTGCAGGCTCTTTAGACCGTTCAAGCCCGCAAGCACTGCGTCAGTCAACAGCGCGGGATCGGCAATCAGATCGGCCGCGTCTGATGCGGCGCCAACAACCGCTGTGCCATCGTCCACGGTCACCACTTCCACAGGCGGATCAAGCTGCGAGAACTGCTCCCGGTACGTATAGAGCCAGTCGGTGCTGTCTGTGACGTAGATCGTGTTGCTCACCGGTGAGGAGGGCCTATCCGCGCTCGGACATTGGCACATAGCCCCGCGGCTCGGGTCCTATGTAGTTGGAGCGAGGCCGAATGAGCCGGTTCCCCGAGTGCTGTTCGATGATATGGGCGGCCCATCCGGTGATCCGTGCGGCAACGAATAGCGGTGTGTAGATCTCAGTCTCAAGGCCAATCATCCGGTAGAGCCGACCGGCTGGCCAATCCATGTTTGGTGGGAGATGCTTCTCGTCCCACATCACCTTCTCAATGATGGTTGCCATCTCTTCCCACTCGGTGGCATTTCGGTCAGGTGAAATCTCCAGGCAGAACCGCTTCAGGATTGTGGCCCGCGGGTCTTCGTCTTTGTAGACACGATGGCCAAAACCCATAACAAGGCGTTTGGTCTCGAGCGCGTTTCTGATCCACGGCTCGGCGTTGTCTATTGTTCCAACCTCTTCCAGCACCTCCACCGCCTTCTCGTTGGCGCCACCATGCAGCGGTCCTTTGAGCGCCGCGATGGCTGCCACAACCGCGCCGTGCAAGTCAGCCAGTGTCGATGCCGCCACGCGGGCGGTGAATGACGATGCGTTGTACTCATGCTCTGCGTAAAGAATCAGCGACACATCCAGCGCGTGTCGCTCCACTTCCGCTGGCTCTGCGCCATGGAGCATGTTGAGGAGGTTCGCCGAGAAATCGAGATCGCTGCGGGGAGCGACCGGTTCGCTGCCAGCTTTGATACGTGCCCACGCGGTGACAAGCGTTGGAATCGCCGCGAGAAGGCGCTCGGCCTTGGCAATGCTGTCATCGAGTTCGTTTGAGCCGGTGTCGGCATCGTGGTGGGCGAGGATGCTGACACCGGTCCGGAGCACGTCCATCGCGTTTGCGTCGGTCGGCAGCGATCGGAACAGCGTGTACACGGCGTCAGGGACTGCACGTGCGCTAGCCAGGCGCGACTTGAATGATCCGAACTCAGACTCGCTCGGCAGATTGCCGTGGATTAGCAGGTATGCGACCTCTTCAAATGTCGATTTCTCCGCAAGGTCCTGGATGGAATAGCCGCGGTACTGCAGGCCACCCGAAATGGTGGAGATGCCGGTCTCCCCGGCGATAACGCCTTCAAGGCCGGGATAGTATGTCTCTGTCGGGTTCGTCATTGCTGCCTTTTCCTGTTGTCTCGGCCTGAACGGCGGGATCAAGCTGGTCCGAAATACTGCTTGTCTCGGTCTTCGTAGCCGTCGTACTCAATCAAATCGTATAGCTCTGCCCGCGTCTGCATGCTCTCAAGTGCGCCAGTCTGCGTACCCGAATTGGCGAGTTGGTCGAAGAACTCATCCACCGCCTTCATCGCCACCCGCAAACTTGACACAGGGAACAGCGCAATTGCGTAACCGAGCTCCTCAAGCTTGTCGCGCCCAAGTATTGGACTGCGGCCAAACTCCGTCATATTCGCCAACAGCGGTGCATCCACTCGGCGTCTGAACTCGCCAAAGTCATCTTCCGTTTCAAGTGCCTCGCCAAAGATAACGTCCGCGCCTGCATCCAGATACCGCAGCGATCTCTCGACCGCAGCGTCGAAACCTTCAACCGCAACCGCATCTGTGCGCGCAACGATCACGAAGTCCGGATCAGAGCGGGCTGCCTTGGCAGCTCTGATTTTCTGTTCCATTTCGCCGCTGGTCACAAGGCTCTTGCCCGACAGATGGCCGCAGCGTTTCGGGAGTTGTTGATCCTCAATCTGAATCGCAGCGGCGCCAGCCTTCTCGAACTCAGAGACCGTCCGTTCGACGTTTAGCGGGCCACCGAATCCCGTGTCTGCATCGACCAGCAACGGCAGGTCCGTCTTCGCCGTAATGAACCGGGTCGCGTCGACGAATTCTGAGAGCGAAAGCAGGCCGATGTCCGGCACGCCGTGCCCTGCCGTCAACGCCGCGCCGGAGAGGTAGATCGCCTCGAACCCCTTGCGCTTGGCCATGATGCCGGTGAGCGCATTGAACACGCCCGGCATCGACACGCACTTGTCCGCATATGCCGTCTTCAGCTTCGCTCCTGGGGATTGCGACGCCATTGCGCTAATTAGCCTTCGCAAATTCAGCGAGGATAGGCGAGAGCGACGCCTGCTCATCCAACGCCCATAGCCGCTCGAGAATGCCTTCCTGCGTTGGACGGTCCAGCCACCGGTCTGCCATCTTGTGGAACTTCTCTTCCACTTCGCTATCATCCATCGGGTTACCAACGTGACCGCGCGGGTACGAAACCTCACGCTGGTGCTCACTGCCGTCACTCATCTTGATGGTGATGCGATTTGGGATGCTCTCCGGATACCGGGTATTGATTTCGTCATCCGCCACCACCTCAATCCGCGCTACCAGCGAGAGAAGCGACTCGTCGGTGAAGCGCTCAGCCTCGAACTGCGGCAATCCAACCTCCCCGTCCACCAGCGCTACGGCGACGCAGTACGGCAGGCTGTGGTCGGCCGTCTCTCGCGTTTTCGGACGCCACTTTTCAGGATCGGCGATGATCTCGACCGCTGCGTCGAATGTTTCGACCTTTATCGACTCAATCCCGCTCACATCGCCAATCTCCGCCCGCAACTGAAGCGCCGCATCAATGGCGCTCTGTGAGTGGTACTCGGCGGGCCAGTACTTGATATACGTCTTCGGCAGCATGTAGTCAGCACCGTCCTTGCCGCCCAGTTCCGGGATATCGAACTCCCCATGTGAGACCTCGGCAAAGAACCCCATCTCACCTTCGAAGATCGGTGCCGGACCGGTCATGCCCTCACGTGCCAGCAGCGTGGAGAGAACGCCGTTGCGAGATGCGTTGGCGAACGCAGCGCCCTTCCACATGGAGAGTTCGCCAGCACGCGTCTGACGCATCGCCATGTGGGCGTTAGCTGAGATCCCCTGCGCGTGAACGAGTTGCTCCTTCGTCAGTCCCAGCAATTTGCCTGCGCCGACGACCGTCGAAAACGCACCGTAGCAGACGTGGTCCCAGCCCTCTGCCCGTATGCTCCATGCATCGGCGAGCCGGCATTGAATCTCGTACGCGATCACCGTCGCCGCGATGAGTTCCTTGCCACTTGAGCCAGCAACTTCCGCTGCAGCCAGCGTCGCCGCCAGGTTGTCACTCGGGTGAGCAGGCTCTTTCGAGAGGTACGTATCGTTGAAATCGAGATACCGGAAGAGAATCCCGTTCACAAACGCCGCCATGTCTGGACTCATCATCGAGCCATATAACGAGCGCGAACCCAGCTCTGAGCGTGATAGCTTCGCCACTCGTTCTGCTGCGGTTGGAGAGTCCGCATCCCACGCCCCGAGTGCACAGCCAAGCGCATCGATCAGACGCCGCTTCGTCTCATGAATGGCCAACTCCGTCATATCGGCATAGTTGATATCCAGCGCGTACTCAGCGAAGCGATCGGCGAGGTTCTGTGACATTGATGCGTGTTCGTCTCCGGAAAATCCTGTCTGTGAGATAGGAATCATACTCTCTGGCCCGCCTTCATCACTGATTCTCATATTGGATGGTTGCAAGTACGGC
>DBZV01000132.1:692-15776 GCA_002311865.1 Dehalococcoidia bacterium UBA1151 | reverse complement strand
GTCGACATCCTGAAACAGACCCACGCAATCAAAGCCGCGATCGACAAGCTTGAAACTCGCCTGCTGGAAGGCCACCTGCACACCTGCGTTATCGATGGTGTCAAGAATGGCCGCGAGGATGAAGTGCTGAAGGAATTGGTCGAACTTTACGCCGTGAAGAACATCGAACGATGAGCAAAGTTATCAACCCTAACGATAACGACATCCTGACCGTCCCCATCACCGGAATGACGTGTGCTGCCTGCGTCACCACCGTGGCGAATGCGCTTGAGCGGGTGAATGGCGTTGAAGATGTCGAGGTTAGCCTTGCGTCCGAGAGCGCTACGGTCACCGCCGCGGAGATATCCCCGAACCTGCTCATCGCCGCAGTGCGCGGAGCCGGCTACGGTGTCGCCACCGACTCAATCGCAGTCGCAATCGGAGATCTCACCGAGCCTGCTGAGTACGATGCGGCCCTTGCAGCTGCAAACGAAATCCCGGGAATTATCGCGGCGGAGAGCGACCCGATCGCCTCGCTTCTGCACCTGACTGCCCTGTCCAGAACCGTTGAACTGGCAGACCTGAAAGGCGCGCTGGGAGTCGCCGGTTTCTCCGTTGGCTCAATCGAGATTGAGGGAGAGGACGAGGAGCAGAGTCGCGCCGCAGGGATTCGAGACGTTCGCAATCGCATGATTTTTGCTCTGGCGTCTGCGGTGGCGATGATGCTGATCATGCGCTATACCGCCATCTCTGCGTTGGAACTCATGCCACCTACGCTGATCAATGTCATTCTCTGGGGCATCGCCACTCCGGTGCAGTTCTGGGCTGGCGCCTCGTTCTACCGGGGCGCCTGGGGCGCGCTCAAGAACCGCACCACCA
Organism: Dehalococcoidia bacterium UBA1151; assembly: GCA_002311865.1. Classification (GTDB taxonomy): domain Bacteria; phylum Chloroflexota; class Dehalococcoidia; order Lucifugimonadales; family Lucifugimonadaceae; genus UBA1151. Next base: position 14,918 of record DBZV01000132.1, on the reverse strand, counting down.
ACATGAATACGCTAATCGCGGTGGGCACCACAACCGCCTACGTGTTCAGCGTTGCTGTCACACTGGCGCGGGATGAGATCTCACAGGCCACGCTGTTTGCCGGGCACGATACTGGCACGTACTTCGACGTATCCGCCAGCATCACTGGGCTGATCCTGCTTGGCCGCTTCCTGGAAGCAAGGGCGCGCGGCCGCACCTCAGCCGCCATCAAGCGACTGATCGGCCTGCAACCTCGTACCGCAACCATCATCGAAAACGATGAACAGGTGCGCGTTCAGCTGTACGAAGTGACGAACGGCATGGAAGTTATGATCAAGCCGGGGGACCAGGTTCCGGTCGACGGCGTTGTCCTCAGTGGCTCGTCAACCATCGACGAGGCGATGCTCACTGGCGAGAGCATGCCCGTGACCAAAACTATCGATGACCCCGTCTACGCTGGAACCGTCAACGGCACCGGAGTGCTCACCTTCCGCGCCACACGCGTGGGTAGCGAGACCGCGCTGGCTGGAATCGTGCGGCTCGTGGAGCAGGCTCAGGGCTCCAGGGCTCCGGTGCAGCGACTCGTCGATGCTGTCACGGCCCGGTTCGTACCCGTGGTGCTCAGTGCCGCGGCAATTGGATTCGCCGTCTGGGCGATCTTCGGCCCCGACCCGGCACCGCTGAACGCAGTACTGGTCGCGGTGGCGATGCTGGTGATCGCGTGCCCATGCGCTCTTGGCCTGGCAACGCCCACCGCCGTTATGGTCGGCATGGGCAGAGCGGCCGAAAACGGCATTCTCATCAAGAACGCTGAGGCGCTGGAGACGGCGCACAAGGTGGATACCGTGGTGCTGGACAAGACCGGCACCATCACAGAGGGAAAACCGGGCGTCGCCTCGCTTGAGGCCTACGGTATGAGCGAAGGAGAGCTCCTGGCCATCGCTGCATCTGTTGAGATGAATTCTGAACATCCGCTTGCAGACGCCATCGTTTCAGCGGCGAAAACGAGAACGATAGATGCCCCGAAATCTTCGATATTCGTCTCGGAGCCCGGGAAGGGCGCAAGCGCAAGTGTTGATGGCGCCACCGTACTTATAGGTAATACCGAATACATGTTCGACAACGGTATCGATCTCAGGGAGTCTGATCGCGTCGAGAGCATATCGGCAAAGGGCCAGACACCAGTGCTAGTCGCCCGCGATGGGACGTTAGCCGGGGTAATTGGCATTGCCGATGGCATCAAGGCGACCGCACCGGCCGCAATCGCCGGTCTGCGGGGCCGCGGGATTCACGTTGTGATGCTCTCCGGCGACCGCTACCAGACGGCGAAGGTAGTTGCAGATCAGGTTGGAATCGACACGGTAGTCGCGGAAGTAAAGCCAGATGAGAAGTCAGCGGAGATCGAACGACTCCAACGCGAGGGTCACGTGGTGGCAATGGTTGGCGATGGCATCAACGACGCGCCCGCGCTGGCACTGGCGGATGTCGGAATCGCGATCGGCACCGGAACGGACGTGGCAATCGAAACGGCCGACATTGCGCTGATGGGCAACGACTTGACCAACGTGCCACGCGCTATAGACCTGAGCCGTGCCACGATGCGGACCATCAAGCAGAACCTCTTCTGGGCGTTCTTCTATAACGTTCTGCTGATCCCCATTGCAGCGGGCGTCCTCTACCCGGTCTTTTCAGACGGCACCGTGCCCGGATACCTGCAGCCGTTGCTGGGGGAAGTGGGATTCCTGAATCCCATCGCTGCGGCTGCCGCAATGGCGATCAGTTCTGTCACTGTAGTCACGAATTCGCTGCGACTGGCACGTAGTCCAGAGCCCCAGAATCCCGGCGGGCCGGACCCGTCCGTGGAGCAGTCCCCTGTTTACACGTCCTGATAGGCTTAATTTAACGCGATCTTGAAGTGACCACTGGATTTGCATCAACAATCGTGACTTCGCATCATAAGGAGATACATGAAAATTCCATTCTTTGGTGGCAACAAACCTGAGACGGATACCGACGTAGACCCCGTTTGCGGCATGGACGTGTTGACAGCAAACCCACCGGGCGGCGCCTCAAGGCATGAGGGCGTTACCTACGTCTTCTGCGGCTACCATTGCAAGGGTGAGTTCGATAAAGATCCTGCCAAATTCGCAGCTGCAGCTTCAAAGTAATCCACAACTCAGTCGCTCCAGAAACAGCGTGGAACCAGAGGCCGAATGCCAGAAACAACAACCCGAGAAAAAGCCCTCGTCTACACACACCCTGAGTGCGGCTACTGCCCCATGGTCAAGGAAGACCTGATCAAGGCTGGCATCGATTACGAAGAGATTGACCTCTCGCGCGAACCGGAAGCATGGGCCGATGTCGAAAAGGTCTCAGGTGGCCGCACAGTGCCTGTTCTGGTGAATATCGATGGCTCAATTGAGGTCGGATATCACGGCATTGGGTGCGCGTTTTAGTCTGGCCCATTGACTACGCCATACGCATAGCCTTAAATTAGATAGTTCACGGCCCCGTGGTGTAGCGGTTTAACACGCCGCCCTGTCAAGGCGGAGAGCGCCAGTTCAAATCTGGTCGGGGTCGCCATCTGATATTCAAAATGAAGTCCCGGCCAATCGCCGGGACTTTTTGATTCTTGAGTTATCTGGGCTCACTCATGGACTGAAAGGAGATCAACGGCTATGACTTCTGATCCATCTCCCCTGATCCACCGGTTCATTCGCGTAGAGGTCGCAGATCTAGATGGCTTCCTGGCAGTACACAAGAAGACCAGAGAGGCTCATCAGGCGCTCGGGATATCAGAAGCCCTATACAGTCGAGCGATAATCCCAACGACCTGACACTCATCCTGGCCGGGCCTGAAGAGGGCATACAGAGCTGACTGATTGGCGCAGACCGAATCCGACTCGCCAGCGAGCTAGAATTTGTTGGTGAACTCACCGCCTGGGATACGACTGAAATGTTCCCGATGGGTATCTACGAGTAGAGAAATCACTACTTCCGTTTGCGACGCTTCTTCTTTTTCTTGGCCCCGGGATTCGGATTCTGCCTCACGATTTTATTGGCCTGCTCCAACGGGGAGTCCATCCCTGAATCGGTGCCAGGTTGATCGGCCTGGGCACCGTCGCCTTCACCCCAGATCGAGTCGATTGCGCTAGTGTCGCTCTGCGCGGCCTTCTGACGCGCCTTCCGACGACGTTTCTTCTCCGAGGATGAGAGTTTGATCGGCGCAGGCACTGTCCGTTTCGTCTGGCATTCAACGCACGTGCAGTATTGCGGATGTTCTCGCGAACTGAGGTAATCCCGTTCCTGCATGACTAAGTGCTCGTTGATATTCCGACGTGGCCGTAACCCGATGTCAGAAATTATAGGCGAGCGATCGACTATTGCTTCGTGGCGCACACTACCGATTTGATCAGGCAGCGCGACCTAATCGAAGCTGGGCTTGCTGCCTGGCAATTGCGTCCAACTCCGCCGCTATATCGTGGCCGAGCAGCTTCCTACCTCGGCGAAATGTCAGCCAGGGGCCAACCGAAATCTTCCCCGCTCCGGGCAGATCCATGATCATTGGACTAAGTGGGCGCCATGAGCCATCGGGCTCTCTGACAAAATTTTCATACGGGATCAACAACGTGCAGTCTCCAGGTGATGGTCCGCTGACTGCGGAACCGGGGGGCCGGGGATGTGTACTCATGTAGCATCCCGGTCATCAACTCCAGATTCTTAGATGAACGGGTCGTTCGGGAATAGATATCTGGCTCATTCACATGGGGGCTACCTGTCAATTTGAATGGTGAATCATCCAGTCCATCTGTAGAACAATCCCTCAGAAAGTAAGCAAATCGTGAACAAATCAGTCCAACCGTACGGCTCATGGCCATCTCCATTCACAGCACAGCTGATGACCGCCAGCTCTGTCCACCTGGGAGGCCCATATATTGAGGCTGACGAGATCTTCTGGACGGAAGGTAGGCCGACTGAGGGCGGCCGCACGGTACTGGTCCGGCAGACGCCTGCAGGCTCGCAGGATGTAACTCCCGCAGGCTTCAACATTCGCAATCGAGTGCATGAGTACGGCGGTGCGGCGCTGGTAATGCGCGATGGCGCCGTCTACTTCCAGAACGATAGCGATCAACGCATTTACCGGCAGGGTCTTGCCGAAGATGAACCCCAGCCGATATCCCCAGAAGGTGAATACCGATTCGCGAATGGCGTCATTGATAGACCGCGTGATCGAGGCATCTGGGTTCACGAAGATCACTCTGACTCTGCCTCGGAAGCAGTGAACTCCATCATCGCGATGCCGCTTGAGGGCGGTGACCTGACGACGCTGGTTTCAGGCAACGACTTCTACGGCGCGCCAACATTAAGCCCGGACGGCAAGTCCATGGCATGGCTGACGTGGAACCACCCCAATATGCCGTGGGATGGCTGCGAGTTGTGGCTGGCAGATATTGCCGAAGATGGGTCGCTTGATTCCCCTATGCTGATAGCCGGAAGCACTGAAGAGTCGATCTTCCAGCCGGAATTCAGTCCTGACGGCACCCTCTACTTCGTTTCAGATCATTCGGGGTGGTGGAATCTTAATCGCTACGTCGGAGATGGGGTGAAGTCGGTGGCGCCGCGAGAGGCCGAGTTTGGTAAGTGCTACTGGGTCTTCGGCATGTCCACCTACACGATCACATCCGATGCAGAGGCCATCGGCCAGTACTTCGTTCAGGGACGGTGGCAGCTTGCGCGTATCGATCTGAAGAACGGGGTCATAACTGACATCCCAACAGGATTCATCGGCTTTGGCGGATTGCACGTTGAAGATGGTGTGATCACAACAATCGCATCCGCGATTGACGGACCGGAAGCGCTGGTGCGGATTGATGCCGCATCAGGCAAAATGCTGGAAACACTGGTTTCATCCATCTCGACACCCCTGGATGCGTCGTACATTTCGATTCCAGAGCACATCGACTTCCCAACTGAAGGCGGACTTACCGCACACGGCCTGTATTATGCTCCCGCGAATCCAGAATTCGTTGGGCCTTCTGATGAGCTGCCGCCGCTGATCGTGGTCAGCCACGGAGGTCCCACCGGCTCCACTGACGCTGAGTTTGACTTGAAGCTCCAGTACTGGACGAGCCGGGGATTCGCGGTGGTCGATGTGAACTACGGCGGCAGCACCGGGTATGGCCGTGAGTATCGGGAGCGGCTGACCGGACAGTGGGGAATCGTGGATATCGACGACTGCTGCAACGCTGCGAAGCACCTCGTATCGCGGGGTCTCGTGGACCCCGATAGGCTTGCCATTCGTGGTGGAAGCGCTGGCGGCTACACAACCCTCTCTGCGCTGGCCTTCCGCGATACGTTCAACGTCGGCACAAGCCTCTACGGCATCAGCGATCTTGAGGCGATGGCAACAGAAACGCACAAGTTCGAGTCAAGATACCTGGACGGCCTGATTGGCGACTACCCGGAAGATATCGATATCTACCTTGAGCGATCAGCAATTCACCATACCGACGGATTCAACTGCCCCATCGCACTCTTCCAGGGACTTGAGGACAAGATAGTTCCGCCCAACCAGGCCCAGATGATCGCCGATGCACTTGCTGAGAAGGGGCTTCCCTACGCTCACGTGGAGTTTGAAGGCGAACAGCACGGCTTCCGTCGGGCCGAAAACATTATCAGCGCGTTTGAGGGCGAGCTCCACTTCTACGGCAAGATCTTCGGCTTCGAGCCGGCGGGCAACCCTCAGCCGGTTACCATCCACAATCTCGATTCATAATTCTGTTTTCCAGATTGGATTTTCTTGATTCGACTGGCGATCAGTAATAACGTGCTGCCGCCCGCAACAATTCAGACGAAAGTAATTTGATGAAACGCACCAAGATCGAAAAAGTTGAAACCATCCTCTGGGACCGCTGGCTCCTGATTCGCATCTACTGCGAAGATGGCACGGTTGGGGTTGGAGAAGGCGGCGTCCACGGCTGGCAACGCCCTACCGAAACGATGGTCAAGGTCTTCGAACCTTATCTAATTGGGAAAGACCCGTCACCGATCGAGCACCACTACCAGTTCCTCTACCGTAGTTCACACTTCATGGGCTCAGTAATCCAGGGTGCGCTTTCAGCGGTCGACATCGCGTTGTGGGACATCAAGGGCAAGCGCCTGGGCGTCCCCATATATGAACTCATGGGCGGCAAGACCCGCGACCGAGTCCGCTGCTACATGCACGTTGGCGGCGATTCGGTTGACGATCTTGCGGCTAGCGCGATAGCCGCAGCAAAACAAGGCTTCACCGCGGTTCGCTTCAGCGCTTTTGCTCCGGGGTACTGGATGCACAAAGCACACGCCGAAATGGAAGAGGACGCCGTAACTCGGGTCGGCGCGGTCCGTGAAGCCGTGGGTTCAGACGTCGATATATGTGTGGAGATCCATCGAGAGATGAACCCCGCAGAATCGACTGCATTGGGTCGCAGGCTTGAGCAGTTCCACCCGTACTTCTACGAAGATCCCATGCTCCCCGATAGCCCGGCGATTATGGGCGATGTACAGGATCACGTGAACATCCCGATCGCCACCGGTGAGCGCTTCACGACGATCTTCGAGTACCAGCAGCTTCTTGAGGCGCGAGCTACTTCATACGTGCGGCCAGACCTGTGCCTCTGCGGCGGCCTCTCAGGTTGCAAAAAGGTGGCCGCGATGGCCGAAGCTCACCACGTCAAAGTCATCCCGCACAACCCGTTGAGCCCGATCTCCACCGCAGCGTGCGTGCAGCTGGACGCCTGCATCCCAAACTTCGCACTGCAGGAGTACACGGGCGAGTCCGAGCCACCAAAGAGCGATTTGCTCATGGAGCCGCTTGAGCTTATCGACGGCTACCTGACGGTTCCGGATGGTCCCGGACTGGGCGTTGAGCTAAACGAAGAGGCGCTCACAAGTCATCCGGTTGTGGACAAGGTGCTTGACTCACCAATCGGGTTCGATGGTTCGGTCGCTGATCGATAGTCCGAAGAGACCGCACACGGGTGTAGCATCATCGACTGTGAATGTAATTCGAGGGCTATCGATAGCCATCGCGCTACTGGTGGTCGCATGCGGCGGCGAGCCATCCGTTGAGGTGGTCCAGACCGTCATGCCATCACCGCTGCCCTCTCCGGTCGTCCCGGTAATCGTAGTTCCCACCGCAACGCCAGAGCCAACAGTCCCCGGCAGCACACCCACGGCTGAGCCCACGGCAACGCCTGTGCCGCTTGGGTCGTGGGATGTTCTCTCTCCTCTGAAACACGCCCGCAGCGACCACTTCGCGGTCCGGCTGGTTGACGGGCGCGTCCTGGTCGGCGGCGGCTTCGGTCCAGATGGAATCATGGCAACTACCGAGACCTATTCGCCCGCCGATGACTCCTGGGCCGAAGCAGGGGAACTCATCATTGCGCGCACTGGCGGCGTGGCAGCACTACTGCAGGATGGGCGCGTGTTGGTTACCGGTGGAAACTCTGGTGGTGATGCAAACGATCTCGATTCGGCAGAAATTTTCGACCCGCTCACTGGGGTGTGGAAGCTCATTGCTCCGATGGCATCTAAACGGAACATCCACACTGCGACAACGCTCGGAGACGGCAGAGTTTTGGTCGCGGGCGGATTCGATGGCGCCGACTATCCCGATCTGGTCACTGACAACGTGCAACTCTTCTATCCAGCGACAGACAGCTGGGAATCAGCGGAGCCAATGCCCGCCGATTTCCTCCAGAACGATGGAGGACGGGCGATCCACGGCGCGGTACTACTGAGTGACACGCAGGTAATGATCGTGGGGGGCCTTGGATTCGGATCTGGAGGACTGCCAGACCTCGCCTCATCGCTTATATTCGACTCAGAGACCGGGGAGTGGACAGTCGCCGATTCGTTGCTCAATGGCCGTCGAGGCCACGCAACCACCCTTCTGACAGACGGTCGTGTCGTAGTTACGGGCGGTCAGGGGCCGATGCCATTTGCTGAGGTATGGGACCCGGAGGAGGACGTTTGGGATGGCTCCGGCGTGAACCTCACGCCTCGACTGGGGCATAGCGCGGTCGCGCTGCCTGACGGTGGAATTCTGATATTCGGCGGGTCCGGTAGTGGCCGGCGCAATCAGCTCGTTTCAGCCGAGTTCTTGAGATCGGGTGCCGATACCTGGGAAGAGGCGGCTGAGATGAGCACGGCCAGAACCGGTGTGACCGTAACGCCGCTGGAAGACGGTAGATTCCTGGTCATCGGCGGCAATGGTGACTCCGGTGCACTGGACCTCGTGGAGGCATTTTCCACGAATGAGTAGGGTTCTCATCGCGGCATTCGTATTGCTTGTAATCGCATGCGGCGCTGAGCCCGCGATACACATACCCGCAACTCAACTTCCCGCTCCAGCCCCATCGCCTGTCATCCCGGAAATCGTCATCACCGTGGTGGCCAGAACTGCCGAAGCGGAGATCGTCATACCAACTCCCACCCCGGAGCCGGGCAAATGGGAAACCGGCCCTCCCATGTCTGACGGTCGCAGTGGACACATCGCCGTGAAACTCAACGATGGACGTGTACTGGTGGCGGGCGGGGGGCATCCCACCGGTCTGACTCGCGTTCCAGGCGGCACAATCATAGGATTCGTCGGCAATCAATCGGGCGCCGGTATCCCCACTGCCGAAATTCTGGACGCAGTCCAAGGAGAGTGGAGTTCGACATCGCCCATGAGCGTTGCACGGATAAACGCGACCGCCACTCTACTCAGCGATGGCACAGTCCTTGTGGCGGGCGGAGAGAACAACGGCGGCGTGCCCCTGGACAGTGCCGAGATCTTCGACCCCGCCACCGGCAAATGGCAGTTGGTGGGCAGCATGGCGTCACCGCGCGCATTACACACGGCCACACTGCTTCCGAACGGGAGCGTCATGGTTGTCGGAGGCCTTCAGCGGATTCCGGGTGAGGCAACTGGATCACCCAACACCGTCGAGATATTCAATCCCGCAGCCGGCGAATGGTCCCTGGGACCTGAACTGATAGCTGACAAGTCGAGCAGCATCCCCGGCAGGTTTTTGCATGACGCCGTTATGATCGGAAAGACCCATCTACTGGTGGTTGGCGGAGTCAATTCTGATGGGGTGCAATACAACTTCCTTCAAACGGTACTGTTGCTGGATATCGAATCGATGGAGTGGGCGTTTGCTGAGCCTTCCAACTCACGGCGACAGAGCACAAAGCTGGCGGTATTACTGGACGGACGGATTCTGTCGGCTGGTGGTGCGGACCAGAATCCCAGATCAGAAACGTTCGACCCTGAAAGTGGAGAGTGGACGACCACCGGGGCGTCGGACGCGATTCGGCAGGGCCACCAGATCGCCATTTTACCAGACGGACGGGTAATGGCCATCGGCGGTCGAAGCGGCTTCCGAACACTCAATAGCGTCGAGTTCTACTCACCGGAAGACGATATCTGGACCGTTGGACCGCAAATGTCAGAACGACGATTGGGCGGGACCGCAACAGTGCTTGATGATGGACGGATACTGGTGGCCGGAGGTGCGTCGTCAGCCAGAGGATCTGGATCGGTGACCAGCAGAAGCGTTGAGATCTACTCCCTCAACTAGCCCGTGTTCTTCAGGCCTGCGGCGATGCCGTTGATGCTCAACAGTAGTGCCCGCGTGAGTGACCGATCCGGCGTCGGCTCGGAACGATGCCTCGCAAGCAGCGCTATCTGCAAGTAGCTGAGCGGGTCGATGTAGGGCTCGCGCACTGTAAGCGTTCGTTGCAGTACCGTCTGGCTCTCCAGCAGCTGTTGCTGTCCGGTGAGCCGCAGTACTTCAGCAAGCGTCAAATCATGCTCTGCACGGATATCCTCGAAGATGGGGTGCAGCGATGGATCAACAAGTTCGTCCACATAGCGACGGGCGATCCCCATATCCGTCTTCGCCAGCGGCATCTCTACGTTCCCAATGAACGTCTGGAAGAAGCTCCAGTTGGCGTACATATCCGCCATCGCAGACTCATATCCCACTGCTCTCAAACTTGCAAGAGCAGTGCCAACGCCGTACCAGCCCGGAACAATCTGCCGGGATTGCGTCCAGCCAAACACCCAGGGAATCGCCCGCAGGTTATCGATGCCGGTAATCGCACCCCCACGCCGTGCCGGACGCGAGCCAATGTTCATCCGCGCCAGTTCTTCTACGGGGGTTGCGGTGAGGAAGTAATCAACGATTCCGTCTCTCTCAATCAGCGAACGATACTTTTCGAACGCCGTTGCCGACATCTTGTCCATCGCTGATGACCAGCGATCGACGGTCTCCTCGGAGTGGTACGGCTCGCTGTGAAGCAGCGACGCCTCTATCACCGCCGATACCAGCAGCTCAAGATGCGACTTCGCCATCTGACTGCTGGGATAGTGGTCTGAAATCACCTCACCCTGCTCCGTGATCTTAATCCGACCATCCACCGTGGCGGAAGGCTGGGCCAAAATCGCGTCTCTGGTTGGTCCGCCACCGCGCCCTACCGACCCACCGCGGCCGTGAAATAGCTGAAGCGCGATATTGTTGCGCTGACCGCACGATCGGAGTGCCCGCTGCCCCCGATACAGCTCCCACTGCGATGTGGTAATTCCGCCATCCTTGTTGGAGTCTGAATAACCAACCATCACTTCTGCCACGTCCCCACGCAGGCTCACGAGACGCCGAACCTCCGGAACGGCCCAGTACTGCTCCATCACATCTGAAGCAATCCGGAGGTCATCGATGGTCTCAAACAGCGGCACCACGCTCAGGCGTGAAACGTCTGACCCCACATCGATAAGCCCAACCTCTTTGGCGAGCACCAGAATTGCAAGCAGATCAGCCGCGTTGTGCGTCATTGAAACAATCCACGTGTTGACGGACTCATGGCCGAGACGATCTTGAGCCTCTCGCACAAGCCGCATCGTCGCCAGCACCTCTTCCGTCTCCTCGGACGGTGTTAGCGATGGTGTTCCCAGAGTTCGGCGTTCACTCAACTCAAGTGCCAGCCGTTCCACTCGCTCGTTGAGTGGTCGGTCAACAAACGGGATATCCGACGAGTCCACTGCATCGATCAGTTCACCAACGGCAGCCATCGTCACGCCTGAGTCTTGCCGAATATCCATCTCAGCGAGGGTGAGGCCGAATATCCGGGCCGTAGTAATGAGACGATGGAGCCGGCCTTGAGCCGCGTTCTGGCCCCTGTTCCCCATCAGCGATCGCTGCATGATCGTCAAGTCTGCGATGAGGTCCTGACCTGATCGATAGACCGGCTTGCCAGCAGTCTGCCAGCCGCGGGCTACGCCTAAGCCATTGAGAATTCGCTCGTAGATATAGGCGCACATCAGCCGATAGGGCTCTTCGGCATTCAGGCGTGAAAACTCGCCATGAACCGATGGCTGTGCCTCGCGCTCCCGCTCAAGAGCCTTCGCCAACTCGTCAGAGATATCCGTGATCTGCGTCGACTGGCTCAACTCACGCGCTAGCGTCGCCACCTCGTCTCGGTAGATTCGCAGCGCTCGCTCGTTCTGCAGACCCAGTATTTCGCGGGTCAGGTCGCTGGTGACGTTCGGATTGCCATCCCTGTCACCACCTACCCAGGTGCCGAATCGTAGCGGGGCAGCATCTCCAATTGAATCAACACCCACCTCTTTGAGCGCTTCGGAAATCTCATGGGTCACATCAACCGTCACGCCGCGGGCAAGTCGCTCCAGGTAGTAGATGACATTGCGAGCCTCATCCGTTGGGACGGGCCGCTCCTGATGCAGCTCATCTGTCTGCACAATCGCTTCGATCATCTCCGCCACCCGCGCCCTGGTCCGGCGGCGTTCACGATCAGAGGCATCAGCTTTTGAGTACGCAAAAAGCTCGCGGTCAATTGCGTTCAACTTGTCCAGTATCGACCTGCGAGCTGCCTCAGTCGGGTGTGCCGTGAATACGGGCCGGACTGCCAATCTCGCAACAAATTCGCTCAGTTCGTTGCCGGTGACACCTGATGTGAGTGCCCTTCCAAATACCGCTGCAAGATCGTGCTCACCACCAGAGGTTGGAATCCCAACGCGGTGATGCTGCTCTGCTGTGTTCGCGATGTGGAAGTAGATCGTGAACGATCGAACCAGCCTTGTCGCCTCCCACAGCGATACAGACTTCAGTCGCTCGTAAAGTGCCTGCTGCTGATCGGCATCCGGCGCCTGCCGAAGAGAACGCGTCGACTGTCGAATCTCTTCCTCTAACTGGAAGAAATCCTCACCAAACTGCTCGCGCAGCGTCTCCCCAAGAATCTCCCCGAGTAGCCGTATATCTGCCCGGAGAGCCTGATCATCGACGCCAGTAGAACCGCCGGTCTGCGTTGTCATCCATTGATGATAAACCGGCGAGGGCCGTCCGGCGCTACTCAGGCGCATCCGTCCAGACGTTGCCAACGGTTTGGCCGGGGTCGATGAATCCGGGCCAGTTGAACTCATACGCCTCATCGCTGGTCTGCACCTTCACGTCAGACCGTTCGAAAACGTCGGCCTTTAGCCGCGTGCCAAGGCCCGGCCCTTCCGGCGGCATCAGGAAGCCATCCCTGACCACGATGTTTGGCTCAACAAACTTGTCATACCAGCCTTTGTAGTACGCCCGATTTGTCTCCTGCATCAACAAGTTTGGCACGGAGACTGAGATGTGGGCGCAGGCGAACACATTCACTGGCCCGGTCCAATCGTGCGGCGTGATTGGCGTCTGGTAAGTCTCAGCCAGTGTCGCAATTTTCTTCGTCTCGGTAATACCGCCCGTCCATATCAGGTCTGGCATCACGATCCCAGCGGCGCCCTTCTCGATGAACTCTCGAAACTGGTACTTGCTGAACAGGCGTTCGGCCGCAGTGATCGTCGTCTTCGTCGCCTCCTTGAGCCTCAGATGGGCCTCAACATTCACGGGCCGGATCATCTCCTCCTGCCAGAAGATGTCGAACTCCTCCATGGCCTGGCAGATTCGTATCGCAGCGGGTAGCGACCACTGCCCACCGCCATCATGCGCGATCTCAATCTGATCGCCCACAGCATTACGAACCTTCTCCAGCGGCTCCAGCGCCTTCCGAATATCTTTCGCCGCCACGAAGTTACCTTGATCGTCACGTGGAATCGCCATCGAGTAGTACGACTTGAACATTGTGATGCCTTCGTCGATGTAGCTCTGCGCCAGCCCGGCCGGGTCTTTCAGCTCCCACTCGTTGTCCTGGTACTCGCCGTAACTCCCAATGGTGTTGTAGATCCGGATCTTGTCCCTACTCATGCCGCCAAGCAGATTGTAGATAGGCTCGCCCATCGACTGACCAGCGATATCCCACAGCGCGATGTCGATGGCAGACAACGCGCGGAACTCAGCGCCCGCGTAGCCGAAGCCTTCAGCGATGCCGAACATTTTTGCCCAGAGGCGCTCGCGGTCGATCGGGTCCTGGCCAATCAAATTTGGGGAGTACACATCGTGAATCACCGCCTCAACTGCCCTGGGGATGTACCACGTCTCGCCAAGACCAATGTGTCCCGCATCCGTGTGGATGCGCACCCAGCAGATGTGGAAGAACTCCCCGACGGTGATCGTCTCGATTTTTGTGATTTTCATGTGAGCCTCCAGATCCTCGGCATCCCTCTAATCGCTGATCAACCGCTTCAGTAGCTCGCGAAGCTCTGGAGTCTGTTCCAGCGCCGTTCGCATCTGATCCAGATCACCTTCCGACATCATGAGTGGCGACCGCTGGAAGCGCCCGCGCTGGTTAAAGAAGCAAAAACGCACAGAAACGTTGCCTTTCGCCTCGCCTTCGTCGTACTTGAGCAGTTGAATGGCCGGAACGTGATGCTCACCCTCAAATCTTGCCTCTTCAGCAACAACACCACTGCCCCAGTGAAAATTGAACCTTCGTTCTTTCGCTGCCATCCGCGTCTGTTCCCCCTGACATGTAGGCGGCCAGTCTAGCGCGCAAATCCAGTTAGGAACCGCCTGTACACTGCCGCTATTGCTCAAGTAGAAAGTTATGGAAGGCGGCAGTGGGCGCAAAAGAATCGACCACCCCAAAAGTCACGATCATCGGATGCGGCACCCCCACGCCCACGCCGGACAGCTTCGGATCGGCATACGTTGTTGATATCGGGGGGAAAAGCTGCTGTTCGACTGCGGGCCTGCGACTACATGGAAGCTGGTGCGCAACGGCATCTCGCCGACCGAGATTGACACCGTCGTTTTCACGCACCACCACTTCGACCAC
>DBZV01000132.1:377-558 GCA_002311865.1 Dehalococcoidia bacterium UBA1151 | reverse complement strand
TGACCCGCTGGGATCGAAGCTTGCCGAAAGCAAAACCGCTTTTCACATATGGTCCAACGCTGACCGAAAAGTTCACCAACGGCATTCTGGATGAAGATACCGGCCTTTTTGCGCATGACTGGAAGGCGCGTGTGAACCATCCCTCCAGCCAGACGCTGTTCGCTAAACGAGGTGGACAGCT
>DBZV01000132.1:0-144 GCA_002311865.1 Dehalococcoidia bacterium UBA1151 | reverse complement strand
ACGATGGCAGTCTGGTGATCACAGGCGACACCCGCGCCTGCGATTTCAGTTACGGATCTCGCCAGAGGCGCCGATGTGATGATGGTTATGTGCTGGGAATCGCACGAGATCATGAGTCCGGAAGATCTGCGGACCGCCTGCAGT
>DBZV01000100.1:2918-6614 GCA_002311865.1 Dehalococcoidia bacterium UBA1151 | reverse complement strand
CATCATTGTACATCATCATGGACAGGCCAACTTGGCGCATGTTGTTGAGACAGGAAATTCTCTGACCGTTGCCCTTGGCCTTTGACAGTGCCGGGAGCAGCATCCCGGCCAGGATGGCGATAATGGCGATCACCACCAGCAATTCGATCAGAGTAAACGCCTTAGAATATGAACGTTTCATTTTCGTTTTAAAAATGGTGACGTTGGAGGAATACCCCTCTGGCTAAACGCTGTAAACCCATTTTTTCACCTAAAAAAGCAGTTCTGCATTTCCCTGTGGCCTCTGGCGTGTGTTCTTTTTTTGTTTAACACCCAACCAGCACCACGGCTGCGATTGTTGTGAGTAGGATTGATTTCAAAGTGAGAAAACTGTCATCGCATTGAACGCGGTTTTCAAGGCCTTTGAAATTACGAAAACCTTCAGGCTACTAGCCTGACGAGCTTAATACTGTCTTTTTGGACACCGCTTGGACACCGTTTTTCTGCGTCAACCAGCGGTCGTTAACGGTACGGCGGGACAAAATTGGTTCAACATCATTCGCCGGAATCGTTCCAATGCGGCTCAAATCGAATCGAGCGCAGGTCGATCATCTCGCCTTTGAGCGTGCCGGCAGGGCGCATGAGGATGCGGTTCGAGCCCTTTTTCAGTTCGATGAATCCCACTTCCTTTTCAATGAACTTGTCGAAGCCGCCGGTAGTGCTGACCTTGCCCTCGAGTACGCCAAGGTCGGATTTGATCAGCCAGGTGTTCCCAGCGTTATTGTCGTCCATGGCGTGAAGGAGGTGGACCCGGTAGCGGCCGGCGGCCGGAAGGTCGACTTGCCACAGGGCGGCGTCGCTCTCGTTCACCCAGGGACCGATCAGGTCGAGGTCGGGGTGATAACGAAGTTGCTTTGCAAAAAGCTGCGCCGTCTTGGAATAGAGAGTGAATTGGCCCTTGTCATCGGGCCGGATAGGTTCGGGTCCACTCGGGGCGTCCTTGCCTGCCAGTTCCGGCGCGGTCCAAGGGAACCTGCGGTCGGCGGATGCTTTGCGCTCACGGGCGATCAAGTCCGGATCGACTGGATCAGCGGTATTGCCCCAGGCGCGCCGGATGAACGTGAGGATGGCAGCAAGGTCGTCATCGTCCACCGCGCCTGAACTTCCGATCCCTGGCATGTGGAGATTCCATTCTTGCCCGCTTACCTCGATGGGTCCCACCAAGCCGCGCAGGACGATCTGGGCGAGGCGTTCGGGGGATCCGGTTACCCATTCGCTCTTTGCCAGCCGCGGTGCCACTCCAGGCGTACCGAGCCCGTGCGGGTGGTGGCAGGAGGCGCACAACACCGTGTATTTCTCAGTTCCGAGTTTGGCCCGTTCCACCTGATCAGCAGTGAGCGATTCGTAGTTCACCTTCGGCTCCGCTGCGTCACTTCCAGTTCTGGTGATCTCAATGAGCGCAGTCAAATCGCGGACGAACTGTTCTCGCAAGACTTGCGGAACGCCCTCGACCGGTTGCATCGCCACCTCAATACAATCCGCTTCGCGACCCGCAATGCCGGTAAGAGCGGCGGTGCGTCCGAGGTCATCGGGTCTCTTGGCGACGAGTTGGAGGAGCAGACGGAAGTCATCCGGCTCGGCAGCGGCGGCACTGAGCGTGATGAGCGCCTGTTGGAGCACCTCCGAATTGGACTCTCCGCGCTCTCCGGTGAGCACCGCGATCTCGGCCACGGTCTTAGGCCGCAGCTGATCCGTCATGATCTTGTCCATGACCCGCAGGGCCGTGGCGCGAACGTGGCCATGTTCGTGTTTGAGAGCCTCGCTAGCAGTCGACCAATCGAGGGCACCCAATCCCTCCAGGGTCCACAGCGCATGCATTCGGCCGAGATAGGATCCGCCTTCCCGGGCGAGCTTCTTGAGTGGTGGCACCGCTTCGGTGAGGCGCCTGTCGACGAGGAGGCGTTGCGCGGTGTCTCGCCTCCAGCCGTTGGGATGGCTCAGAGCCTCAACCAGCTGGGCGGCACTCTGCTTGGACAGGTCTGGGGAATCGTAGGAGATCGGCCGATCGGTTGCGACGATTCTCCAGATGCGCCCGAGGTCGTTGCCGGACTCGAGATTGCGTGCCTTTACCTGATCGGCAATCCAAGGCACCATGAAAATGACGTGTTCGATGACGCCCTTGTACATGTCGGCAATGTAGAGGGCTCCGTCCGGGCCGGTGCGGGCATTGATGGGGCGGAACCGTTCGTCGGTGGAGGCGAGAAGCTCCTGTCCGGCCGGATAGTGGCGCTTGGCCTGTGGGGTGAGTCCGTCTTCCACGACGAGGCGTCCGATGAGATGACCGCCAGCTTCTGGAACGAACAGGTTTCCTTGCGCGTCGTCGGGAAACTGATCACCGCGGTAGACGCAAGTGCCGGAGGCGATCGTGTAGGTGCGCAAGGTTCCGTCGTCGCGCAACTCCAGGCCGCCTAGCGTGATCTGTGGCGTCGGGCGAATGGGAAACACTTCCTGAGCCTGCCCGGAGATCACGGCGCCCACACCGAGCCGACTCCGCCCCCCGTTTCGGTTTGCCAGTTCGCGGAGACCGGGATGGCGGCGCGCGTATTCCTCCGGTAGGTAGTCCATGATGGCGGCCGTGCTTTCACGGCAGCTGTAAAATCGCCCGAGGTCGTCGAAGCTCACCCCGAACTGGCCGCGGTGGATCGCGTCTTCCTCGATGAGCGATCCCTCGCGAAAACGGTGGCGTTTCGCCCAGTCGGCGCTGTGCAGCCAGTTGTCGATCCCGCGCCGCAATCCGTTGGCAGTGTGCTGCGGGTTGCCCGCCACGCCATAGCTGCCCACCTTGCGTTTCCGATCGCACACCAGGTCGCCGTCGTGGTCTTGGCAGTACCACAGGTGGGGAGGTTCGGCGAGAAGGACGCCACCTTCGACGAAAGCAAAGCTGCGCGGCATGACGAGTTCGTCGAGATAGACGGTGCTCTTATCCGAGCGACCATCGGCGTCCGTATCCTCGAGCACCATCAGGCGGCAGATTGGGTCTGCTTCGCCCGTCCCGGCCAGGTCACGCATGTAGCCGCGATACTCGAGCACCCAGATCCGCCCATCGGCATCGAACTCGAAGAACACCGGATCCGCAACCATGGGCTCGGCCGCCACCAGCTCGACCCGGTAACCCGGTGCCATCTTGAATGTCGCGAGTTGTTCTTCCGGCGAGAGCGGTGGGGCAGGCGGAACGTCGACCTTCTCGAAGATCTTCTCGCCGCGCTTCCAGTCGGCCCATCCGTCCAGGGCGGAAGGGGGACGAATGGCCGGACGTTCTGCGGGGACAGTTCCTGCGCGCAACGACGGGACGGCAGGCGGCGCAGGAGCCTCGCCGGAGAGCCGGTTCAGCACGTTGCGCGTAATGCGATCGACGTGGTTGGCGCTGTCCCTTCCACCGCAGTCGAATTGGATTCGGAAGCCGGGCTCGGATTGGTCGGCCCCGGCGACACGCGCGATCTGGAAGCCCATGACGTCGGTAAAGCTTTCGTCGAGATTATCGTAGATCATGGTCAGGGCGTCTTGCGGACCTGAGATCCGCACCCTGGCGCGGGCATAGTTGCCGGCCTGTTGTGGGGTTGCCTGCACCCACTCTGTGCGACTCCCACCGCTTGCGGTAAAACCATTTCCCGTCACCTGGTCCAGGTTGACCCCGACGGCCCACGCGTAGCGTTGTTG
>DBZV01000100.1:1853-2890 GCA_002311865.1 Dehalococcoidia bacterium UBA1151 | reverse complement strand
GGCGCGAAGAAATGCCGCAGGAGGGCGAAGACCTCGTATTCTCCTTCCGGTAACCCGCTCACGCGAACCCCGGCCTGTTCTCGCGGGACGTCACTACTGTACAACATGTCATTCATCAGGGCGTTGTGGCCGGCACCCGGTGGGGCTTTGCGATTCACGTAACTCGCCTGTGGAGCCTTGCCCCAGTTGGTGATTGGCGCATCGGTGTCAGCCGCGCCGAACTCGATGTTGAGCGTGTGGCGGAGGAGCCTGCCGTTTTCATCAACGACTTTCCCAGAAAAGTGGTTGTGGAGAATATTCCAAGTCCCGCCCTCGAACACACCCGCGCCGTGGCCTGGCCCAAGGGACCCGTTGGCGTTGGCGAGACCTCCCTCACCCTCCCCCGGAGCGAGCCCGTGTGACCAGTCGGTGGTGGCAGCCGTGAAAACGGTGCCACCATCCGGCACCGTGTAGATGCCCATGCATCCGTGTTCGTGCTCATTCTTCTTCCAGAGGTCATGGGCCGGCTTGTACCAGCCAAGGTCCCCCTCGCCCCACTTCGCCGGGGCTGTGGCAAGGATCTTGAAATTCTTCGGCGTCCCGTCATTGCCGGTGGGAACCGGGCGTCCGTCGACCATCGTGAACTCGCAACCGTCGCACTCGTAACCGACGATCGTGTTGGCCCCACCGAATTCCATGCCTTCCTGCAAACCGGTCTCCTCAAAGACCCAGTGGTCGGGGCGATGTACCTGATACGCGCCGCTACCATTCGGGATCCCATTCCGGAACCGGTGGAACCCGCCACGCAGAAACCCCACACCGGTCAGCTGGTTCTCCGGCCGCTTCACCAGGTGATGGCTCCACAGCGTGCTGAGGAGGGGATGTCCATCGGGGTTGTAGAGGGGATCCTGCTCATAGGCTTCCTTCCAGCACACCAGGTCGTTGCCGTCATCCTCGCTGCGCACCTGCCAGCAACACGTGTTGCCACTGAAGAACGCGACGTTGCCACCCTTCCTGATGTAGGCCTCGAGATGATCGCGCATCGGCGCCGACCAGTA
>DBZV01000100.1:0-1739 GCA_002311865.1 Dehalococcoidia bacterium UBA1151 | reverse complement strand
AAGGGAAGTTCCCAGTTTCGGTCGATCCCGCCAAATGGCCGCTGGAAACTGACTCGCCGCCCTAACACATCGTCCGGTTCGTGTTTCTTGTCCCAATGCGCTGGCCCCCAATAGCTGTAGAGGCTGAAGCCGCCCCAGCCGTTGTAGGCGTTGTAAGTGTTGGTCGCGAGCTGGAGCAGAATCTTGGCGTCGCGCCCGGGATGCGATGGGCGCACCACGAAGAACATGCGGTTGCCCTGCGTCTCACCCGATCGCGTCCACGCCTCGTAGCAGCCGCTAGCCCACGACTCGGGGATCTTCACCGAGAAGGTCGCCGGCCAGTCACACCCATGCGAACTGGCGTGCTTGGGAACAGCATGCTGCCAGGCAGGAATTCCCTTCTTGCTCCAGACTACTTTGCGTTGCGAACCGATCCGAGCGATTTCGACATCGACTTTCGCGGTGTCGGTGGAGAGATGGAACGTGACTTCTTCCCCCGCCACGTAGCTGCGCTTCCCGGGATAGCCGTGGATGAAAGGCTCAGCCGTCGCAGAGATGGGCGTGACAAGGAGAATCGCCAGTATGGCTCTGTAGAATGAATCCATCCTCTTAGACATCTCGCGTGCAGGCCGCATGACGAGGTACGATGGAAACGTACCAACTAGCGGAACCGAAGGCAAGAGGCAAGCCGAAGGGAGTGGAGTGATGGGATACATGGCTTTCGGTTTACTTGAAGAAGATGGATTCATTCCTTGTCGCCCCATTCAACTGAACAAATAACCAATCCTTAGAAACCAGCACCTTGTTCCTCTGACCACCCTCTGAACCCAATCAGAGAAATTCACCAAACCCACAGATTCCAATTGAGATAGTGTGGAAACGATTGGGATGTGTTTTGGGAATCGAACCCTCTCTCACCTTATAAATCAATAGACGATCGTCTGAGACACTGCAAATCCCACTGTCTCTCCCCTAATCTCAATGAATCTCACACGGTTTCAGTGAGTTGATGCGCTGATTCAATGACTGGTGTTGTGAATATTTGTGAGGCGTTGTGATTAGGAGGTGTTTCATTTCAATTTTATTAGGCTGCTTCCTTGCGAGTGAAAACCCAGCTATCATTCCTCGTAAGATTTGGATTAAACTGATATCCCAATCCTTTGAATTCTTTCAATCCCTCAGGTTCACTTATGCGATGACGAACAAGATAGTCTGACATAGCACCCCTAGCCTTCTTTGCAAAAAAACTGATTACCTTGAAATCGCCCTTTTTATGGTCTTTAAAAATCGGTGTTATCACACGCCCTTGCAAGGCGGTCTTATCAACGGCATTATAATATTCGTTTGAAGCCAGGTTTACTAAAATTTGAATCCCTGAATTTTTGATGGCGTCGTTGAGCGCGTTCGTTAGGAACGAACCCCAAAAGTCGTATAAATTTTTGCCCTGCGGCGTAGCTAGTTTAGTTCCCATTTCAAGCCGATAAGGTTGGATTAGATCCAAAGGACGCAAAAGACCATAAAGCCCGGACAGAATCCGAAGATGCTTCTGAGCATAAGAAAAATCTTTCTTGTTGTACTTCTCAAAAGTAAATCCGGTATAAACATCACCTTTAAATGCCATTATCGCCTGTTTCGCATTGGATGTAGTGAACGGCAGGTTCCAATCTTGGTAGCGTTGCTTATTCAAAGCTGCCAACTTAGAACTAATCGACATCAGTGAACACAGTTTGCTCTCTGATAATGTGCGAAGCTTGTTGATA
>DBZV01000003.1 GCA_002311865.1 Dehalococcoidia bacterium UBA1151 | reverse complement strand
TCCCTGAATGTTGATGGGGTGGTGCCAGCCGGCTAGGATGGTGAGTATGACCGAACGCGACTTGTTACGATTTGACTCCATCTTTGACTTATTGACCCGCCTCGGGTTTACCGAAGACCAAAAATACGAGCGGAGGGTTGCCCTAGAGGGGACGCAGGCAGTGGCGTTTGCGCAGATCGGGAGGCGGAGCGTGGCTGAGTTTGTCCGCTGGGGTATGAAAAACGGGCTCTTGTTGCCCTATCTGGCAGACCCCCCCACAGCTGCCGCGCGCGCCCCGGGTGCGGGGAGTCCGACGATGAAATCCCCCAGACGCCCGACAAGATGCACCTACACTTACCAGCCGATCACGAAACACTCCCGTGGATAGCGCTCATCGGCATGAATTTGCTCAACCTCAACTATTGGGGGGCCAACCAGATCATTCTGCAACGCGCCCTCGCGGCCAAGAGCTTGGCCCATGCTCAGGTCGGCCTCTTGGTGGGGGGGGTCTTCAAATACGGCATGGTTCTTATCATCATCGTGCCGGCTATTGCCTTGGTCGGCATCACCGCGGCCAGCCCGCTTACGGATCCGGATCAAGCCTACGCAACCATGGTGAAAACACTGCTGCCCAGCGGGCTGCGTGGCATCATTCTCTGCGGCCTGTTCGCCTCGCTAATGAGCACGGTAGACTCGATCTTCAACTCCGTATCCACCCTGTGGTCAGTGGATATCTATAAGCGCTACATAAAAACCGACGCCAACGATATGGAGATGGTACGAGCCGCGAAGTGGGCCATCGTCGGCACACTCCTGACAGGGTTGAGTTTTGCTCTCATTCAGATCTACATCAAGTTCGATAATCCCGAGTTCCCGCTGACGCATTGGTTCAACGAGCTCAGCTACTATGTGAAGAACGGTTTCGTTCTGCTCGTAGTCGCCGCCATCTTTTTACTGCGACCGTCGCCCCGGCTCGTGCTGACGATGCTGGTGATTAGCATTCCCCTCACCATGGCGTTCAAGCTCGGATTTCCCGAGATGAATTACTTCGTCCGCTCCATGTGGATCATCTTGGGGCTGGTGCTCGGCACGGCGATTCCCACCTGGTTCAAGCATGGCTGGCGTCTCGACATGAAACTGGTAGAGGCTTCGAGTCCTGCTGTGGCACGATTTGGTGTCGCGTTGGCAGGCTCTCTCATCGCCTGCCACATCGTCTTTCATTGAGATTTGTCAGCAATCGCGCCTTTTACCCGTTGCGCCCTAATCATCTCCGTCATGACTGCCGATACAGCCGAGACTGCATTTAAGGTCTTTCGTTCCCGGCGTCATGACGGTTGTCGCTTGAGCTGACTCGAGAGCGCGCCGGGTCAGAGAGAACTCATAGGCTGGTCTGTCTACTGCGCGTCTCGTCCCTCTTTATGAGCAATGCACTCAGTTCGACGGCTGCGATTCGATCACGAGCAGGACGTTTTCATCGTCCCACACTACGGCGTCGGAACTGTTGCACTGACTCTGGATATTGCGCTCGAACGTCTGCAGCGCCTCGGCGAACTCCTGAGTCTCGTACAGAGACAGCGTCGAGTAGTGTCGAGCATGTGCCTGCTGAAGGAGTCGCGCGACTGTGGCGCGCCGCGTGAACTGGAAAGTCTCCACGTTGCTCAGCACGCACCCACTCGCCTCAACCCAGGTTCGCATCTGGTCCTGGCTATACAGGCGCTGCTCCTTGTCCAAAAATCCTGGGAAATACTGCCCCCATACCGATTTGGCATTTTGTTCGGGCGTTCGTGTATATATGAATATCTGGCCCCGCGTCCGCAGGGCGCGGCTCGCATTCCGAATGAAGGCCGGGAAGTCGAAATGATGAATGGCGTTGAACGTGAACACCGCGTCCAGGGAGTTGTCTTTCAATCGGAGCTCATCGACGCCGGTCTGGACGGGTTCGAAGCGGTCGACGCCGGCTTCACGCAGGTGCTCGGTCAGGTGGCGGAGCATTTCGACACTGCGATCGATGCACAAGAGATGCAGCTCGGGCATCTTCTGCAGTAACAGCAAGTCGTATCGTCCGGCTCCACAACCGACATCAGCTGCCCTTGTGCACCCACGTTCCGCAAGCCTCTGGCAGATGTAGTGTATCGGTGCCTCGTCTGTAGTGCGGACATTCCGGTAGTGTTCGGCCACCTGCGCAAAATGGTCCTGCATGTGTGTCGCTTTGGCCATAGCTCAATCTCCTGGTTAAATGCATGAATAAAAAGATTGTAGCGGAAGATGTCAACGGGTCCTTTGTTTGGCCCTTATAGCGTTCCTGCCTCGTCCGGGGTACTCTTTCGGCGTGCAGCGCTGTTAGTAATCCGGTTCCACACCTAACGCGCCTGAAGGCGATCGCTATGCTTCTGGATCTACGTCTTTTGTGTCTTTGCCGAGCAGAACCGGCACGGGCATGAGACAAGAGTTACTTGCTTGGCCGTTCTGCCTGATTGCCGGAGCAGCGATAGCAGCAGAGAAAAAGGCAACAGGCTTGTGTGGGGGACGACATTATCCCGCCTGCCTGGAAGCCGCATTTATTTGCCATACGAAGGCGGGAGCATCAAGGGATAATATCCGGTCTTTCTTACCCTTCCCTTTGCTTGATGTACACCTTCCAAGAGGGAGTTATGCTTGAGTGGTTAATGCCTGACCAGTGGCTCATTGACTTTCTGTACAGCTATTGGCGGTGGCTCGTTGGGGGAATTATCGTGCTCGCCGTGTTGCAGGCGGTAAGAATCTACCTTAGGGTGCGGATGCTGCGGGGGGAATCGGGAGAGCGTGTCATGCGGATAATGGCAGAAGATGGAGACGACGACCAAGACAAGGCGGGTATGGAGGAAATGATTCAAGCCTTTCTGGAACGGCTTTAGGACGGATTCGTACTCTTGTCCCGCTAGCCCATGCAAATTCTCGTTGACTAATTTCTCCTCAAGGAGCTTAGCTCCTGAGGGGAAGAACTAAGCCCTGGGGGATTCATCTATCCAGACGATGGAGATTTCTATGCATATCGCGAATGATGAGGTCGGAGAGGAAATGCGGAAACTCAGACAGGCCGCAGAAGACGGAATTTTACTGGCGATGAGGCGGATGCGTAGAACGACGCCTAAGCACTATCCCATCGGTAGAAGAGCGCTTGCGATCCTACGAATGTTTTCTCTCCGTAAATCCGTTGCTGATAGCGAAGAAGTGCCGAAACTCCTGCGCAACCTTATCGAGGTCCTGGCCTCTTTTCTCTGTGTTCGCTGCTTACCACTAGCGTTCTGAATCTTGTCGGGTTTTCTCATCGCGTGTCCTACGGTCCTCTCGTAGACGCGCTCTTGCGTGACCCGCCCCTCGTACCTGAGGAAAGGTCTTCTTTCTGTTTATAGGGGAGTTCCAGCGTGTTCCACGGGCCTTTACGACTGCGCCTCCACGTCACTCGTGGACCGTGAGGGCCGGTCAGAGGAATGGTTTATTGCCAGTTTGAGGTCATCGATATGAGCGCGAAAACGTCCCGCCAGCCGTTGCTTGAGTTCATTCAGATCCTCGATATCACCGATGCGTGGATGCCTCTCGATAAATTCGGCGAAATCGTGCAGCAACACCTCGGCCTCGTTGAGGATCAGAAGGAGTGCGTCTCAGCTGGACGTTCCGTCCGTTCGCGGAGTTCTTTGATCTTCCGATGTAAGGTCTGAATATCCGCCATTGCGTTTGTCAGTATGCACATCAACATTCAGGGACGAGAGT
>DBZV01000103.1:5848-8768 GCA_002311865.1 Dehalococcoidia bacterium UBA1151 | reverse complement strand
TTCAGTTTTCCGGAACCACCTCTTTAATAAGTGCTAAGGTCACCACGACATCATCTAATTTGTTTCAAGGTGGGCTTGATGAGTTCAATAGAGCGGTACAGTGAAAAAGCGTTTGTGCCAACCTTGATCCTCTGCTTCCTTTTAGGTAGCTTCGGGATTCATCGCTTCTACATAGGGAAAAAAGGGACAGGAATCCTGATGCTTCTCACTTTGGGCGGTCTCGGAATATGGGCGCTGATCGATCTGATCGTGATCGCGACGGGTAGTTTCAAAGACAAAGACGGCTTTCGCATCAAAGCCCAGAACTAATTGGGTTACGAGACGCCGCACGACGTCACTGAAATTGACGCCAATCCAAAGTCACCTAAGTCGTACGTCGTGGCCGCCTGCCTGGCAGGAATATTCGGAATAGTAGGTATCCACCATTTTTATGTTGGACGCGGTCGGCACGGACTATTCGATATTTCGCTGTCGATCATTGGATTCGGACTGATCTTTTATGGCGCCCGCGACGATGTGCGTAATTCCATTGTCGTTATGGGAGTCTTGTTTCTAGTGCTCGATTATCTGCATACGATCTATTTCATGTATAAGTTGATCGTTGGAGAGTACCGGGATGGCGATGGCCTCCTGATTAAATATCCAGGGCAAAAATAGAAGCTCTAGACGCCGATTAGGTGATCAACAGCCACCTTATGGTTGCCGGAAATTAACCAACCTGCGGCCCCTCAAATCATTCCGTGCGTTTGGACGTTCTGTTTCAGGCGGGCGTAGTCGCGCTCCCAGCGCTCTTCGATGCCGGCGCGCCATGTTTCGGCAAGAGTCTCCAGCTCTGCAGCTAGCTCCGGCATGGCTTCGGCGAGGTTGTTGGCCTCGCCGGGGTCATCGATCACGTTTGAGAGGTGGATGTCAGCGATGGGTTCGTCGTGCTCCACCAGTTGGCCGTTGAGGACGAGTTTCCAGTCGCCTCGCCGTACAGCGGTCTGGCCATCCATCTCCCAGAAGATTGTTCGCTCGGCTGGCGTCTCACCGCGCGCCACCCTCGGCAGAATGCTCTGGCCGTCCAACTCCAGCGCAGAGTCGTCCACGCCAGCGGCCTCCAGCGCTGATGGAAGGATGTCCATCGATGCGACGGGGTCGTCAATCACCTGACCGGCTGGAATGACGCCGGGCCAGTGAACGATTGCAGGCTCTCGCACGCCGCCCTCGAACAGGCTGAACTTGTGGCCTTTGAAAGCGCCCGTCGTTCCGCCATAGTAGGGATCTCGATTGCCATCGAGCCAGTTGCGGGATTCGCGCGACGGTCCGTTGTCTGACGTGAAGAAAGTGAGCGTGTTGTTGGCAGCGCCCGACCTGTCCACCTCGTTCATGATGCTGCCGACCGCATCGTCCACAGCGCTGATCATCGCGGCCATGATTTGGCGGTCCCAGGGGAGGCCGGGGAAGCGATCGACGTACTTTTGTGGCGCGTGCATGGGGTAGTGCGGTGCGTTGAACGGCACGTACAGAAAGAACGGCTCGTCGTTGGCGGCCATTTCGCGGACGTACTCGCCGGCCTTTCGGGCGATCAGCTCCGTGAAATACTCGCCGTTCTCCCACACCTCCTCATTGTTGTCCCACAGGTCGTGGGTGGGGTTGTTGCCTGGCCAGCCGCGATTGGCGCCCCAGTAGAAGATGTGCGAATAGAAGTCGATGCAGCCTGCCAGGAATCCGTACCACTGGTCGAAGCCGTGGCTGTGCGGTCGGCACTCGTCTGCGAGCCCGAGATGCCACTTGCCTACCATGCGCGTCTGGTAGCCAGCCTCGCTGAGCAGTGATGGAATGGTTGGCGTTGATCGCGGCAGACCGGTGGCGGTTCGGTGGCCGCGCAGGATGGAGCGCACACCAGCATTGCCAGGATAGCGTCCGCTGAGCAGTGCGGCACGTGACGGGCTGCAGACAGGACTGTTGGAGTACCAGGACGTAAATCGTGCGCCTCCAGCAGCAAGCCCATCGAGGTTGGGTGTGCGGAAGTCCGTCGCGCCCATGCAGGACAGGTCTCCGTAGCCCTGGTCGTCCGTCATGAAAACGATGATGTTGGGTCTGCTGTCTGGCAACTGGGTAATCCTCACTGGTGGGCGGATGTTGGGATGGTGATGATAGCTGAGTGGGTGGCGTGGTGGATGTGACAACGCCGAATTCAGCGTACGCAGTGACCGCAATCGAAATGTCATCCCGGACGCCGTCAGGCGAGCCGGGATCTCAGGATTGTCGATCGCCACGTTGCGGCAGAGGCATGCGGCGAGCCATCATCTGCGTGTCTGGATCCCGGATATCTCTCGTGCCTGCCGCACGGGCACTGAGCGCGGGGCGCTTGGAGCGAGGGGCCGCAGATTCTGGGATGCCGGCGTGGAGGGGCGTACGGGTCACTATGTTGGATCAGGTGTTTGTTGTTCTTTGGTGGATCGCGGTGAAGGCGCGCCCACAGGCTCCCCAACACCCCATCGCCGATATGTCATCCCGGACGCCGGTAGGCGATCCGGGATCTCAGGGTTGCCTGGGAGCACGCATAGTGAGGCAATAACCTTGGCCTGAAGCTGCTCCCTTATCCACTCTCCATCGCTACATAGCGACGAAACGCCCCTTTGCCATCTTGTGTAAATGTGAGCCATAAACTGGGCACCACCACCAACAGAGGAACCACGATAGCCAGGGCTGGGAAAAGGAGTAGCACCGACGATATTGCCACAAGGGGACCCGCCTGGCGATAGCGAAGCAAGATAGCCAAGCCACAGACCACTCCAATGACACCTATCACGAGGGATCCCCAGAAGAAAACCCAATATCCGTCTGAAACTTCAGTTTGGGAAGGCGTGTTGCCTTGTGCAAGGGATATGAAGTTGACGGTCAGATAGGTGAAGCCGAGGACTCCGATAATAAG
>DBZV01000103.1:3060-5762 GCA_002311865.1 Dehalococcoidia bacterium UBA1151 | reverse complement strand
TAATTAGGTATTCAGGTTGGGAAATACGTACAGATGTACTAACCCTAATGGGATGAACGGACTATCTTTGGCTACGATTGCATGGCCATCTGGATATAGACCGACACTCTGCGTTAATTCGCCGTCTGAGGGGCGCCTGTAGTCCAGTTCGCAAAAGCCGAACGGCCAATTGTCGCCCTACCCTGCCTGATACTCTGCGCATCGCGAATCTAATCTTGGGCTTATGAGTTTCAGGGAGCGGGCGCAATGGCGGCGAATCGAAGAATCGGTGTACTGGGTGTTGGTTTTGGTGGCGATGTGCATGTGCCGGGACTGAGGTCTGAGGGCTGGGATGTGGCCGCGATCTATTCTCGGAATGAGCAGAAGGCGCGCGATGCCGCAGCGTCATTGGAGATCGAGAGCTGGTCTACCGACGCTCACGAAATCATCGGACGCGACGACCTGGATGCGATCGCGATAGCCACACCACCACGTCCGCACGCTGAGTTCGCGATCGCCGCGCTTGAAGCCGGCAAGCACGTGATTTGTGAGAAGCCGTTTGCGCTGAATGGCGCGGAGTCCGCTCGGATGCGCGCCGCCGCGCGTGCCTCGGACAGGGTGGCCATGGTGGCGCATGAGTTCCGTTACACGCCGCAGCGGACGCTGATCAAGGAGTTGATTAACGATGGCTACATCGGCATGCCGGAGACTGCCAATATCGAGCTGCTCATGGGGCGGCCATCGCCTCCGGGTGCTCCGCCAGTTACGTGGGCCAGCCTGAAGGCCGAGGGTGGCGGTTTTCTCGGGGCGCTTGGGTCGCACTACATCGACAATCTGCGCTTCTGGTTTGGTGATGTGCTGACAGCGCAGGGCCACCTGTCAACGCTGCGGCCAGATCGGAAGGTTCCGATTACTGGCGAGACTGTCGATTCCGAGACGGACGATGCATTTTCGTTCATCCTGACGCATCTGAACGGGGTGGTTTCCAGCATGACCGCATCGAGCACAGTCTCACCATCGATAGGGGCACGGCTCACAGTGATGGGCTCCAAAGGCGTGTTGCAGGCGTCGCAGCCGGGGCCGAATCCGCCGGAAGATGGCGTGGTTTTCGGCAGCAACGATGGCAGTCCACTGAAAGAGCTACCAACGCCAGAGCGGCTCACGCCATTTACGGACGACCGTGACCAGCGGTTGATGGCGTTCCGACTGTTCTTGCGAGAGTTCAACCGCGCAATTGATACGGGTGCCGCGGTCGCGCCGAACTTCGATGATGGGCATGCCTGCCAGCAGGTGCTGGACGCCGTCCGGCAGTCGTCGGAGACCGGCCGAGTCGTGGTCATCAACTAAGTAATTCTGAGCACTTGCTAGCCACGCGTTTCGAGTGGGGAGACCTCCGCTGCTGACGGCTCGCGACATGTAAGTCTTAACAAAGAGAAGATATCTTCCTATTCTTTCGCGATGCGAAGAAAAAAAGGTACTCTTATCCCAGTGGAAATATCGATTCTGGCGGCGTTCCTTGACCTCAAGATGCGAGGAATTGAAGACGCCCATGGCTTCTTGATCGCGAAGCAGATCAAGGACCAGCAGGGTGCCCGGATGCTCACCTCGCACGGCACTCTCTATAAGGCGCTCGGGCGCATGGAGAAGGCCGGCTGGCTGAAGAGCAAGTGGGAGGATCCGGTCATCGCGGCAGAAGAGTCCCGCCCACGCCGGCGTTTCTATCGCATGACGGCGGAGGGGCAGATCGCGTTTGACAGCGCAAGCGCTCCACAGATAAATGCCCATCTCACATCAAAGAAGGCCACCTTATGAACACGTGGCCGCTGGCGCTCGCCGGAAGTCTGACGAGAGGCTGGGTGCGGACCTACACAACTGGCCTACCAACACGAATTCGCGCTGAGCGGAAAGAAGAGATCGCGTCTGATCTGTGGGAGCAAGTATCCGAGGGCGGCAGTGAAGGCAATAGCGCCAACACAATCGCAGCCCACATTTTTGGGCGTGCGGTACTGGGCATGCCGGCCGATGTGGCCTGGCATCTGGGTGAACTAAAGGAGGCTGACATGCAACTTTCAAATAATCAAAAGGCGACGGTGGGCGCGTTCATCTTCCTGGGGATCGCGACGCTTGTATTCGGCGTGCTGTTGATCAAGAGCGGCATAACCCAGGATTGGTTATTCAATGACATGTCAGACACCATAATGGGCCTGATGATGATGGTGTTCATGGTGGGGCCGTTCGTCGCGGTCGCCGGTGTATATGCCTGGCGCCGCGCCGACGCCGAAGAACGGAGTACCAAGAACGCAAAGACCCTGATCGTAGTGGGCACTCTCGGGATAGCGGGAATGGCCGGATTTATGTGGTGGACCATCGTCGGACCGATCATCGCAATCGGTATCGTCGCGTACTGGGTGAACAAGATCGGCCAGTGGCGGAGTGACCCGCCGAGGGCGGCCTAAGTACCTTACGAGGCGGGCGCGTTGCACGGCCTCGATCTGCTAGGGTTTTGGACCCTATCCACCCCACCACGAAGGAGTCCAAATGCGCGAGAACGTTGTCCGTTACGGAGTCATCAGCACTGCCCAGATTGCCATGAATGCGCACGTCACAGCGGCCAAGGACTCGCATAACTCGGTGATCACCGCGGTATCGAGTCGTGGTCCTGAGAAGGCGAAGCAGGCGGCACAAAAGTACGGCATTCCGAACTGGTACGGATCGTATGAGGA
>DBZV01000103.1:150-2928 GCA_002311865.1 Dehalococcoidia bacterium UBA1151 | reverse complement strand
ATTGGTGTGAATATGGCTGAAGTGCGGGAGATGATCGCCGCTTGTGAGGCCAATAACGTTGTGCTGGTGGAGGCATTCACGCACCGGTTCGACCCGCATCTTCGGTATGCACGCCGCCTTATCTCGGAAGGTGCGATCGGCACGGTGACCGGGCTTGATTCTGTACTCACGTTTCCGGTGGCGGAGCCAGAGGGCAACGTTCGCTTCAGCGAAGAGCTGGTGGGCGGCAGTATGTGGGATGCTGGCTGCTACGCGGTGTACGCGTCGCGCTTCGTGATGTCTGCGGAGCCGGTGAGGGCATCAGCGATGGCCCATGACTCCGGGAACTGGGGCGTTGATACCACGTTTACTGGCCTGTTGGAATTCCCGAACGGCGCAGTCGCAAGAGTTGGCAGCAGCATGGAGCAGGCCCGCCGATGCTTCCTCACGGCATGGGGCACCACCGGAACCATCCACATCCCAAACATGTTCGATGACAGCGCACCCTGCATCGTGACAGACCTGGAAGGGGAAGAGACCGTCTACCAGGAGGATGCGCCGTACCGCTTCGTCGCGCAGTTCAATGAGTTCTCGGAGTGCGTGCTGACGCGCAAAGGGCCGGAGTATCCGCCGATTGACGCGCTGCGGAACACGGCATCGATGGTTGCGCTATATGAGGCCGCGGGGTCTGGCGGCACGGTGGTTGTGGAGCGGGTTTAGGGGTCTACGCATGCAGGGCCGGGCAAGCTCTGCGGCTACCGGGGAGGCGAACGCTACCGATTTCCCCTGGTAGCTGAGGGGCTTGCCCCTCTCAGACAACGTGAAGGCCCAAATTGAAGATGCTCGTTACGTTGGCCTTCAGCTATTCGCCAGCCAGGGGATCATTACGCCGAAGATTGCGGCGAAGAGAGCGTACTCCGCGATGACGTCTTTGCGAATGCGGTGGAGGATGGACGCGGCGACGGGCGCAGTACTTACGGTGACCATGAGGATGCCAATCAGGTACGGGAGGCTGGGGACCGGGGCAAATCTCGTATCCCACAGGTCGGTGAGGACGACTGAGAGGACGGCAAGGCCGACTCCGACGAGGCCCAGGGTTGGGATGAGGGCGAATATGCCCCAGAAGATCACCCGGGTGGGTGCGGCTGAGTCCTCTTCGCTGAATCGTCGTTCGATCGCGTCTGGCATGCGGAAGAAGATGGCGATGGACATGTGGCCTACGAATATGAGGGCGAAGAGAATGCCGCCAAGTGCTCCGGCGGCTATGGCGTTGGGCATGATTAGTTAGCCCTAATTCTCTGGCCACCAGGCGCGCGTGAGAACGGCGTTCCAGCCACGGCTCTTCAGGAGCAGTTCCCAGGCCACGCCAAGCTCTCGGGAATCAGGGACAGCGAACAGGCTTGGGCCTGCGCCGGTGAGAACCACCTCGGCCGCGCCGACGCCGCTGAACCCGGAGCGATAGTCAGACATGCCGGGGAAGGCCTCATCGGCCGGGCGATCGAATACGTTGAAGAAGAACTGCGGTGGCACGTCGCCTCCGCCGCGGATTCGGCCCGCGAGCTTGTGCGTGAGCGCTCCTCGGGAGTGGTCTCCAGGAGAGATTCGCGAGAAGACCGCGGCCGTCTTGTTTTCGAGCTTGATTTCGGGGGTCAGCAGGACCAGCCATTCGAGATCGGCGTTTGGCAACGGTGTTACGTCCTCTCCCCTGCCCTGCACCAGCGCGGTGCCGCCCCGCAGCAGGAATGGAATGTCTGAGCCGAGCGTTGCGCCGAGTGACGCCAGTTGCCGCGCATCCATTCCCGCCCGCCAGAGTTCGTTCAGCCCGTGCAACACGGCAGCCGCATCGGCTGAGCCGCCGCCGAGACCTGCCGCCTCGGGTATCGATTTCCTGAGGGTGATGTGCGCGCCATCGGAGACACCGGTGATCTCGCGTAGTGCCCTCGCCGTGACTAGAACCAGGTTGGAGTCTGTGTTGAGTTCTGGGACATCGCAGTCCAGCGTCAGATCGTCGGACGACTCGATCTCAATCTCGTCGTGCAGTTCGATTGTCTGCATTATGGACGCCAGGTTGTGGAAGCCGTCCGGGCGCTTGCCGATGATCTCCAGTGTCAGGTTGACCTTGGCGTGTGCCTCTAATTTCATGATAGCCACACTACGCCGTTGGCTCGCTCTGCCGCCACTGCGCGTAGAGTGCGCCCCAGTCGTCCATCGATAGTGTTGCGGGGCGCTGTCGTGGATCAAGACCGGCTTGTTCGATCAGTCCCGCGTAGTCGGTGGGCTTCTTGGAGAAACCTACTGCCAGCGAGCCAGCCAGGGTCTTGCGCGGTGCGGCGAATCCGGCTCGTGCGAGGGTGAAAAATGATTCCACGGAATCGAACTCGACTGCCGGTCGTTGGCGCACCTCCAGCTTGATCACCGTAGAGTGAACTTTTGGTGGCGGGGTGAATGCGCGCGGTGGCGCCTGGCACACGGTGCGCGGCTCTGCGTAGAGCTGCGTCGCCACGGATAGCAGGCCCATCTTGCCGGGCTGCGCGGTCATCTCGCGGGCTACTTCGCGCTGGAGCATCACGACCAGCAACTCAGGCTGATGCGCCTGTTCCAAAAGATTGCGCACTATCGGTGCGGCGGCGTAGTACGGCAGGTTGCCGATGACTTTGTACGGCCGGTCACCGATCTCCGGCATATCAGAGGTATCCAGCGTGCGGGCATCAGCATGTGCAACTCGAACGGAAGCATTATCTGAGTAGCGTTCCGTGAGGTCAGCTGCGAGGTCTTCATCAAACTCGATGAGAATCACGC
>DBZV01000103.1:0-131 GCA_002311865.1 Dehalococcoidia bacterium UBA1151 | reverse complement strand
GGGCCGATCTCAACGACGATGTCGTCGGGCTGGATATCGGCGGCGTCAATAATACGATGCACAATCCGGCGGTCGCGCAGGAAGTGCTGGCCGAGTGATTTTCTGGGGCGTCTGGTAGCCGGCAAATTAGT
>DBZV01000099.1:6484-6797 GCA_002311865.1 Dehalococcoidia bacterium UBA1151 | reverse complement strand
CTCGACACTCGGATTAAAAGTCCGATGCTCTACCAACTGAGCTAAGAGCCCCCGGGGCGCGTTGAAGCGCGTGCGCGTTTCAGGTGCGATTAAACGCTACGTTACCGTGGGGTGGGTTGCAATACTTCGCACCCCTCCGCCCTTCGACAGGCTCAGGATGGCCGGGTGCGGAGTATCGCCAGGATGGCTGGTAGCGGAGTATTGCAACCGATGGAGATCGCGGTCGGTCTCTTACAAAGGAGCTAGCCACCCCAAACCAGGCGCGTCTCTTGAAACGCGCCCAGCCTGCCTAGCGGTCAGGCGCCGGTGGTGG
>DBZV01000099.1:0-6272 GCA_002311865.1 Dehalococcoidia bacterium UBA1151 | reverse complement strand
TCGGACTCGGACTGGCTGATGATCTCATCCGCAACGAGGCCTGCAAGGAACGACTCAAGCTCATCATTATGGATGGCCTGCCTGAGTCCCATGTGACGAATCTTTGAGAGTGCTTCCGGCTTGCCGCTGAACCAGGCCTGGATGGCGTCAGCCTCTTCCTGACTGATGATCCCTTCTGCTACGGTGGCTTCGAGTTTGCTGGCGAGGCGTTCGGCTCTGGCTTCAGTTCGGGCCTGGGCTACTGCACTGTCGAGATCGTCCGGTGAAACGCCAAGCAACTCGGCCACTCGATCACTGATCGACGAGCCTTCTTCATGGGCATTCGCAATCGATGCGCCTCCGACTATGCCTACGGAGATGACCACAAGTGCGATTGCTGCAATCAGATATTTCTTCATATCTCGGCGTTCTCCGAATGACCATAGCCAGTCTGGGGGTGGCACTCTTCCAAATACAACACTAGCAATAAATTGTTAAGAAGTTATGAATGTGCTTTGATGGCGCGTGACGGGAACATATCTGCGACGCTCTTCGTCTTATCTTTATGCGGGCAACTGACCTCCTTACCACTGGCGTGAGACGATTGCCGACATGATGAATTCCAAATCACTTTACCGGGCAGCTCTATGGACCTTGATTGGCTCGGTTGCGATCAGCGCGGTGCTGGGCATCATTGCGCTGCTTTTGCGGGAGCTTGATGAGTGGGGCGCACGCACGCTGGGGACCACGCTGTTTGTCTCTGCCGCGGCGTTGCTGATCATGGCGAACTCCGCTGCGTTCGAGAAGAAGCCTCAGGGCTACGTGTACCTGTCCCTCTTTGGGTTCACCATGGTTCTGGTGGCGCTGCCGATATTCCTGGTCGCCCTCTGGACGAACAACCCTGCGGACGAGCTTTGGAAGACGGCGGTCACGTTTGAGATAGCCAGCATAGTGGCGGGGCACTCGGCTCTCCTGACGCTCTGGAGGCTGCCTTCGAAGTACCGGCTATTTCTGCCTATCGCGACTGTGCTCGCGACGGCTATCGGTGTACTCGTCTCAATGATGATCTGGGCAGAGGACTCCGGCGAAGGACAGTGGCGGCTGATCGGAACTCTGGCGATCTTGATGACGGCGGTGACAATAATCATCCCGGTGATACCGCGGCTGGTGGCGCTGGACGCTCCGAACGCTACATCTGGCTCTGATGAAGGCCTTGGGTCGCTCGAATACTGTCCGAATTGCGGAGTTCTGCTGGAGCCAGGAGCTACAGCAAGAACCGAAACGACGTGCGTCTCATGTGATGCGGTTTTTACGGTGGAGTTCAGCTAGAAGAGTTTGAACTCAGATGGCGGCCAGTAGCGGGCCATAACTTTGCCCACGATCTGGTCGGCCGATGCGAAACCCCATGCGCGTGAGTCGTTTGATGCGGAGCGATTGTCGCCAAGCACGAAGTAGGAATCTGGCGGCACTGTGGTGGGGAAGTCCGTGGAGCCGCGCGGACGCGTGATCCTGTCTTCATCTAATTTCACGCCGTTAATCCACACCGCGCCCTGACGGATATTGATCTCATCGCCTGGGATGCCGATGACGCGCTTTACGAAGTCTGCCTCCTCACCAGTTGGCGGACGGAAAACGATGATATCACCGCGCTGAGGTGGGTGGAACAGGTATTCAACATCGCCGTCTACGTCTGGATCAACCCAGGGCAGGATATCGGCCAGAACGTCGCTCTCGACCGTTTCGTAGACGAATTTGTTGACCAGGAGGTGTTGTCCGTCTGCCAGGGTGGTGTTCATGCTGGGTCCAACCACTTTGAACGTTTGCGTTGCGGTCTGGAGCAGCACAAAGATGATGGCCGCCGTTATAACGGTCTCCGCAATCTCTCTGAATGTTCTGCTGATGTGGCTGCCTTCTTGTGGCCTTACTTTTCTGTGGCCTTGTTGGGTGAACCTTCAACACTATCGCGTTTTGATTCCCCGGGCTCCTAATAGGATTAAACGATTATCGGTTACGAGAAGATTCCGTGATAGCGCGGAATTTACTCGCGGGACGCTCCCTATCTGATGACCACTCCGGTGGAAGAGACGCTTATCGCCCAGAGTCGTGCAGGCGATCTGGAGTCATTCAACGCGCTTGTCAAGATGTATCAGAACCAGGTTTACGGGGTGGCACTGCGCATGGTGCGTGACGCCGCATTGGCTGAGGATCTGGCGCAGGACGCGTTCATATCTGCATTCCGCAACCTGAACCAGTATCGGGGTGGAAGTTTCAAGAGCTGGCTGATGCGGATTGTCCGCAACGCAACGCTGGACTCCCTGCGCCGCACTCAGCTCCGTCCGACTGACTCGCTGGACGAGAACATGGTGGCGTTTGAATCGCAACTCGTGTCGGATGAGCCGAGTCCTGCCGATGTCGCAGAAAATGCCGAGCTTGGCGACCACATCAAAGACGTAATGGCAGAGCTGCATCCCGACCAGAAGATGGCGCTGGTGCTGATCGATATTGAGGGCTACAGCTACGAGGACGCGGCGCAGGCGATGTCTGTTGGAGTTGGCACGGTGAAGTCTCGTCTGAGCAGGGCCAGGGCTCGAATGCGAGAGACGCTTATGGCGGACCCGGAACTTTTACCGGCTCAATTTCGTCAGGGTAATGAGGGAGTGTGAAAAGGATGCACTCCATTAATCAGGAAATCAGATGATCTTCGGATGGTTTAACAGCGCCCGGCAGCACCTGTCGGAAGAGCAACTGTCAGCATATGTTGACGGTAGGTCTGACGCGCCGTCTGAGGATCGGGTACGGCAGCATCTGGCTACTTGCAATGCTACTTGCGGCGCTGATCTTGAGGGGCTGCGTGCAACTGTGCGCATCCTTAAATCGATTGCGCCGGTCGTCGTGCCAAGGTCGTTTGCCCTGACGGCGGAGATGGTGGCGGATCTGCCGGACGGTAAGCCGCTCGGCGAACCACCGGCGCCCGCACGAAGTGGCGGATGGCGGATGCCTGTGCTTGTTCCAGCGGCTGCGTCGATCGCCGCAGCGATGGTGTTTGCAATTGTGCTGGTGGGGAATCTCTCGGGTGTGATTGAGCAGTCTGGGAGTTCGTCGGCCGATATCGCTGTCGTTACCACAGGCGTCGGCGCCGAGGTAGGTGTGGGGGTCGAGGCCGAGGCGGCGGTCGCGGCGAGGGCCGTTGAGGCCGAAGCGGCCGCTGCGCCCAATGCGACTGCGGTTCCTGAATCAGCGGCTGCTCCGGTAGCTGGCGACCGCCTGAGAACGGATTCGGCAGCTCCGGTCACTCCTCAAATTGCTGCGCAATCAGAATCGGCATTTGCACCACCTGAAGCAGCTCCAGCACCGCAGGCTGAGGCACCTGTGTCCGCCCTGACATCAGCGCCAAAGGCTGACGCGGACACGGCGCCGCTCCAACCTGCCCCCCAGCTTGAATCTCCTGAAGACGCCGCTGTAGATGACTCCCAGGCCCTGGAACTGCCGCAAGTCGAGCGCTTCGAAGCGGGGGTGGAATCAACCGCATCGGCTCTGGAAAGCTTACCGGTTGAGTCCATTGCGCAGGCCGTGCCACAGGCCCTTCCAGGGTCCCAGCCTGCGCCGTTTGAGCTAGAAGACGACGACTTCAGTTTGCCAGTGTGGCAGCTGCTCCTGGCAACCGGAATTATCGCCGCGCTTTTGGCCGGGGTTTCGTTCCAGCTTTCACGTCGAAATATCCCTGGGTAACAAATCCGAATTCTCCTTCTTCCAGTTAGGGAACAAATCCGGACCGCCCGACGTTAGTACTTGTGAAGAATGTTTTCATCGCTTCACAAAATGTGAATCATGCGGCCGCCGCCACCTGTCTGGCACCGCAAGAAACAGAACAACAAATCAACGAGCCCACGTGGCCAGTACGAAAAGAAAGAGTAGTCCGATGAACTTGACGAGATTTATCAGCCGCAAACGGAGAGCCGTAGTAGTGGTGGGTGTATCCGCCATCATGATCGCCGCGGTGGCGTGCAGCGATGGCGAGGTATCACAGGCTGAGGTCAACGATCTGGTTGACACCGCCATCAGCGATATCACGCAGATTTCCAGTGTTGAGACATCGCAAGGCGCACCGGTAGTGTCTGTCTCAAGCGTCGGTGAGTCGTTGCCGCCGGTTCGGACGGACGGATTCGCCCAGTCCTTTGGTTCAACTTCAGTTGGTGGTTCCACTTCAATTGGCAACCAGCAGACCGGATTCTGGGTGGACGGATTTGGCTCGATTGATGTTGAGCCGGACATCGCAACGCTGAGCGTTGGTGTGGAATCCCGCGAGTCGACCGTGAGCGAAGCCCGTGAAGCTGCGGCAGTTGCACTACAGCGTGTGATTGACGCGGTGATGGCTGAGGGCGTTGCTGAGGACGACATTCAGACATCCTCATTCCGCATCTCGCCCCAGACCATCTACAGAGAGGTTCGCGATGTGAACGGTACCTACAGCCAGCCTGAGATCATCGGTTACATCGTCACCAACCAGCTTTCGGTAACTATCCGCGATCTGGACAAGGTTGGTGACGTAGTTGACTCCGCAGCAGATGAGGCAGGCGACCTGGTTCGCATCAACAACATTAACTTTGGCGTGGACAATCCTACCCAGTACGGCGAGCAGTTGAGGCAGCTGGCAGCGATTGACGCCCAGGCCAAGGCACAGATCTACGCCGACACTCTGGGCGTGGCGGTTGGACAGCTGATCTTCCTGAGCGAATCCGGCAGTTCCGCTCCCAGTGTAGGTGTACCCTCCGTGGACTTCGCGCTTGCAAGTGCTGAGTTCTCCAGGGCTCCAACGCCAATCTTCGCCGGGGACTCAACCCTCACCGCGCGAGTCCAGGCAGTCTTCGCAATCGCCAACCCGTAGGACAATTCGATACGTATCGAATACCAACTCCGCCTTGCGGGCTGGTAGATCGAAGAGGAGGTGCTCCCGTTTGGGGGCGCCTCTTTTCACGTCTGCGCGTTGTTGCGCTCCATCCACCCGACTACAATCCGGAACAGGCATTACGTCAAACTAAACCGAGATGGGCCTGAATTTGGTATTGAGCGACCGATCAATCAAAGAAGCGTTAGCGGATGGCCGCATCGTGATCGACCCGCTGGACAAGAACGATATCCAGCCGGCCAGCGTAGATCTGCACCTTGGACGAACGCTGTTGGCGTTCACTAACTCACGAAGGCCGTACGTTGATCTGCGCGAGGACGTTGCTGATCTCACAGAAGAGCTCGCACTGGAGGATGACGATCCGTTCATGCTGCATCCGGGTGAGTTCATCCTGGGGAGCACCATGGAGACCATCCACCTACCCGACGATCTGGTTGCCAGCCTTGAGGGGAAGAGCTCACTGGGGCGCGTTGGCTTGGTGATTCACTCCACTGCCGGCTACGTGGACCCGGGCTGGCAGGGTACCCTCACGCTGGAACTGACAAACGTGTCACGACTGCCGATCACGCTCTACTACGGCATGCGGATTGGCCAGATCTCATTCCAGCGGATGACGACGCCGGTTGATCGGCCCTACGGCTCCAAGGATCTTGGTAGTCGCTACTTTGGCTCGACTGGTCCGACAGCCACCCGCATGCACCTCGATTTTGACGAGAAGCGCGCCCGCTAAGCCGGGGTCGATGGTCACATCTATGGACTACATGGAGCGCGCACTGGAACTTGCTGCCCGCGCCGCGGGCATGGTAAGCCCACGGCCGCCGGTGGGCTGCGTGCTGGTCAAGGCTGGCGAGATCGTGGGCGAAGGTTTCACATCGGTGTCGCCCGGACCGCACGCCGAAATTGCCGCACTTCGCCAGGCAGGTGCTAAGGCGCGGGGAGCCTCCGCCTATACAACACTTGAGCCATGCAATCACCATGGCAACACGCCACCCTGCACGGACGCGCTACTGAACGCGGGAGTAGCTTCGGTCACCACTGCCATGCAGGATCCGGACCCGCGTGTCGATGGCACCGGGATAAGGCGCCTACGGTCTGCCGGAATCGAGGTCGCGGAGAGCAGTTCTGAAGCCCATGCCTCGCGGGCGTGGGAACTAATAGAAGGTTTCGCGCGACTGGCGAAGACCCGCCGCCCACTGGTGATCGCAAAGTATGCGATGAGTCTTGACGGTAAGATCGCTACTCGAACCGGCGATTCACAGTGGATTACGTCTGAAACAGCCCGTGAGCGAGTTCATCGCCAACGTGCTGAAGTTGACTCAGTGATGATTGGCAGCGGAACAGCGCTCGCCGACGATCCCCACCTCACCGCCCGACCAGGTGGCGAACT
>DBZV01000032.1:53958-64802 GCA_002311865.1 Dehalococcoidia bacterium UBA1151 | reverse complement strand
CTGCGGGCATGTTTGATTCCTTACGGTGATACAGTTACTAAAGTATTGTTAGCAACATTAGCTATCATAGTTACTATTGTGAAGCTACTTACAAATAGTTAGAGACATATTCCATGCCAAGAGATGCACGCGCCGAAGCACTGGGCGAGATCTGTCCCCATTATGAGGCAGCGTTTGAAGTTTTGGGCCGCCGCTGGACCGGTCTGATCATCACATCGCTTGTTGACGGCCCGCGCAGATTCTCTGAGATTGGCGGCGCAGTAGACGGCCTTAGCGACAAGATGCTGTCCCAGAGACTGACCGAGCTTGAGGGGAGCGGCATCGTCACGCGCTCAGTCGACACGGAATCACGCCCTGTGGCGGTGACGTATGAACTGACTGCCAAAGGCATGGCGCTCAAGCCAGCCTTTGCGGCGCTTCAGGAATGGGCCGAAGAGTGGATGGCCATTCCGGCGGCCGTCACATAGTTACAGCCCCACTTGATCAACAGCCCCGGCCATACAGCCTGATGTGGCGCACCGGCGGTTAGCAGCCTAGACTTACTGCGCTCAATTCTCCATCTTCCAAGACCACAGAGGACTCTATGACCGCGTTCCCTAATCGCAACGATCTCACCATTCAGTTTGCTCACGTGGCCTACCCGTTGGAGGAAGAGTTCGCAAAGCGCGATACGGGGCTGGCGAATTTCCAGACATGGTCCAGTGAAGACACGTTTGCCCGCATTTCGGAGGCGCACGTACTGGTCGTGTCGGGCTTCTGGGATAACGCGCTGCTTGATGTAGCGACAAATCTGCGGTTCATACAGTCGATTGGCGCCGGGTACGATCAGTTCCCTCTGGATGAGCTGAAGGCGCGTGGGATCCGACTCGCGTCTGCGCAGGGCGTCAACAAGAACGGTGTCAGCGAGCACGCCATGTCGCTCGTGCTTGCCCTCGCCCGTAAGTTGCACGATGCCCGTGATAACCAGCGTAAGCACTTCTGGCGCCAGATGATCTCCGACATTCCAACCCGCGAAGATGAGCTTGGCGGCAAGACGATGGGCATCATCGGCATGGGCCAGATCGGCTCGCGCCTGGCAGTGCTGGCGAAGGCGTTCGAGATGCGGGTAATCGCAACCAAGCGCGATATATCAACCTACGACGGCCCGGCTGACGAAGTGCTGCCGCCATCGGATATCGGTCGACTCTTCGCCGAGTCAGACTGGGTGGTCTTGACCTGCCCACTCACTGACGACACGCGCGGCATCATTGACGCCGCAGCATTCGACGCGATGAAGCCCTCGGCGTATCTGATCAACGTTGCCCGTGGAGCCTGTGTTGATGAGCCGGCTCTGATTGATGCATTGACCAGCGGCAAGATCACCGGCGCTGGACTGGATCACTTCATTGAAGACCCGCTACCACCGGAATCGCCAATCTGGGATCTCGATAACGCGATTATCACACCACACACCGGCGGCGAGACGCAGCAGTACGAGGCGAATCTTTTGAACACGTTGCTGGAGAACGTCGACCGGCTGGACAGCGGCCGTGACAATCTGGTCAACCAGATTGTTTAGCGCGAATCGGACCCGGACGACATGATTCGCCGGCCCCGACTATTAGATCCCCGTGAATTTTAGGCTGACCAGTTTGGGTCGCGGCCGGTGAGTCCCAGCGCCTTATCAAGTGATGATGCGCTATCGGCAACGCTAACTTCGGTACGAAATGGCTTGCCCTCGCCTCTCTGTTCATCGTTGCAGAGCATCTGAGCAATCTCCAGCACGGCGTCTCCGACTTCTGATGAGACGTCGAGCGTCTGACCGGTTGCTGCCGCAAGGTCCCAACCGTGTACGACCTCTTCAAACAGCGTGATCTGCGCAGCCATCGCGGCGTCATACTCTCCGGGTCCGAACTGGGTCTTACCGTCTGTCGCGCCGTCTTCCTGCCACGCAGCAACGCCGCCATCGACCATGCCCGGGATCACCGATGCAGGGCTGTCACCAACAATATCTGCGCCGGGGTCGCCACCCTCCATCGTCTGCTTCCGTGCGGCCATCGCCGTCATGCCCCAGAATCCGGCGATGTGATTTGACAGCTCTTTGACGCTGAAATCATCGCAAGGTGTTGGCCCCGCGAGCTAAGATGATTCGACGCCTGCGGCTACAGTTTTCAATGCTGGGGCGGCCGCCTGAATTAGAGAAGCAGGATCCATTTTTGTACTCCCGATGAACTACCGTCCGATTAATGTGAGCGATAGCTTACGTAAGTCACAGCTTACAGTCAATCATTTGATGACGGTGACCACGCAGCGAGCTCTTCGTTGAACGCGAAAACCTGAGGCAGTCCGCCAGAGTGAAGGAATAGCACCGTGTCGTCCTCCGAGAAGCCGCCTGAGCGAATGCGTGCGATTAGCGCTGACATGGACTTGCCAGTGTAATTGGGGTCAAGGATGACGGCTTCGGTCTGCGCCACAAGGTGAATCGCTTCGAACGCGGCGTCGGTTGGCGCCGCGTATGCCCCGCCGTGGAAGCCGTCGATGATCTCGACGTCGTCGGGGTCGAGGTAGACGGGCAGTTTCATTAGCTCGGCACCCTGCTTTGAGCGACGAACCATCGTCTCGCGTAGCTGATCTGTGTCGGTTGGGCTGTACTTGATCATCGATGCTTTCCAGTCCAGACCGAGATTTTTCGCCAGTAGCCGAAGACCCGGAAGTGAACGGCCGGTGAGACCCCACGCGTGAATCTTGCTCACTCCCAGCGCGGCAATCTGACTCTTGATCTCAAGGCCGGCCTCCACAAAGCCAATGGTCCCCATGATCTCCGGAAACCAGTCTTTGTTGAGGATGTACGGTTTACCGCCATCGGCCCTCACCTGATCGGCAATCTCCTCGGCGTATGCCATCGCGTCTTCGTCAGCTGTCACGCGATGGATCTCACCCCCCATAAGCTTCACCAGCAGCAGGTTGCCCTGGGGCGTGCGGTCTACTTCATCCTGAGAGACAAGGATGTAGCGAATTCCAGCTTTGACGCACCCGGCCGCGGCCACGCGAGCTTGGTTCGAGTGGAAGTTGTTGACATTGATCATAGTGTCGAAGCCCTGATTCTTCACGTGAGCCATCTCAAACTCGAAGTGCCTCGCCTTATTGCCGCCGTATGCGAGGCCTGTGGTGTCATCCCGCTTCACGAGGATCCGGGGTCCGCCGACTTTCGCCCGAAACGCTTTCCACTCTTCCAGCGGGGTGGGTGTGTGCGACCACCGGATGCGCGGGATCTCATCTATGTTGGCCTGAATCTGCTCAGCGATGATTGGGCTGGACATCGTGTCTCCGTGAGGTTATTCGGCGGGTGGTGACATGCCGGTCACCCCTGTTATGTCAGATAGAAGCCGGAAAAAGCCCTGCTTGCGCTCTGTGTTGAGACCCCAGTTGATTGGCGGGTTCTGATAGCCGTCCACGTAGTCGCCATAGGCAGCGCTGCCACCGGCGCCTTCGCCGGGGTCGAAGTAGCCCCAACTGGCGTATCCGCTCAGCGCAACGGTGAAATTATTCATTGGTTGATCGAACTCGAAATGATCATCTTCGTTATAAAGGATGGGCTTTGGCGTATACGCGGCCGACGCCCGGACATCGTCAATCCGTGCGCCCACCCTCTTGGGATCATGCATGCTGTTCCCGTGGAGCAGAATGAAGTCT
This sequence comes from Dehalococcoidia bacterium UBA1151, assembly GCA_002311865.1. Taxonomy (GTDB): domain Bacteria; phylum Chloroflexota; class Dehalococcoidia; order Lucifugimonadales; family Lucifugimonadaceae; genus UBA1151. The sequence continues at coordinate 61,130 of DBZV01000032.1, read as the reverse complement.
GAGGCGCGGATGACTTCGTCCGTTGGGGCGGTCATGTGAGCGAAGCTGGTGCCAACCAACAGGTGCTCGCCCCCCTTGCTGGTGCCCACCACGCGCTCAATCAGCTCATGCACCCTCGGCGGCGTGAGAATCTCATGCTTGTAGCGAGGTACGTTTGCTTCATTGTTGATCTCAATGATGATGTTCTTGAATCCGTGAGCCAGAACCCACTCGACTGAATTGTCGACAGCTCGGATCACGGCTCCCTCGTCGGTGAGGCGCCCATCCTGCCCAAAGTAGAACAGGCCGAGATTGACCACCATCCCATTCGCGTCCGCTGCCTCGATGATACGAGCCGTCCGCTCCATCCATGGCTCGCGCAGTGAGCCGTCTGTCTCGAACGCCCCAGAGTCCCAGGGCTGCGTTCCAGTGCCGGGCAAGCCCTTCCAAATTTCATTTTCTGAGGCGCTGGGGTGTGTGGATTTGATCCGTTCCGATAGTTCGTTGAGGGTTTCCGCGTCGGTCCGGTAGTAGCCAAGTGGGCTAGCGCCCTGAAAGTTGACCGGAATACAAAGCAATCCAAGTGCGGCGTACGTTGGGAGCATATCGATCAGTTCGTTGACGTTGCGTTCAGCGTCCCATTCACCGGTATCGGGATACGCCCACAACTGGCGTGTTAGCGGATTGATGTCATCGAATACGGCGTTCGCCATCCGACTGTTGAGCAGCAGGCCTTCGATCTTCCATCCGCGATACGTGCGGCCTTTGTAAGTTGGTTCGCCGTTGATCAAGAACTGATCGCCATCGATCGAAACTATCGTTTGTGACTTACTCACCAGATGCGGCCTTAACAAGCACGTCTCGGACGCGCTCTGCTACGACCTCTAGCTCACCTTTCTGGATGTTCAGCGGGTCGACGATGAGCTGCCCATCCGGCCCATAGTTCGCGATGTAGATCCGGGGACTACCGGCCATCAGCCGACGGTGAATCTCATCACGATCTGGACCTCGCCAGCTGGGACTGAATGTTATGACCGCGTGCGGAATGTAGTGGTCTCGATCATGAATCACCGAAACGATTACACCCGGCACTTCGATGATCTGGTCCACAACCAGCTGCATCATCTCCGTATAGCGCTTCGTCTCTTCCTCCTCGTCGGTTTCAACGAACTCACTTAGCGCCGCGATCAGGCCAGCCATCTCCTCTTTCGAGACTTTCTGTGCTCGTGCGATGCCGACATTTGGGTAGTTATTGAGGCGCGCGTACTCTACCCACTCAGGCGTGCCTGTCAGGATGCCCGTGCTCTGTGGGCCTCTGATTCCTTTGCCACCGCTGAAGCTGACCAGGTCGGCTCCCTGATCCAGGAAGCGCCTCAGATTAGAGCGCGGTGGCAGCATTGATGCTGCGTCACACAGCACTGGCAGGTCGTGTCCATGTGCAATCTCCACCAGCTGGCCCAGCGGTACCAGATCGTTGCTCTTGTACGGCGACTCTAGATGGATGATGCCGGCAGTGTTCTCGTCGATAGCCGCTTCCACCTCGTCCGGTGTACAGGCAACGCCGTCACCCACCTCCTTGAACCGCCCGCCAGAGGTCAGGTAGAGGTGGTCGTAGATGAACCGGTGGTGTTTCTGGATGATGAGATCGCTGCCCATTCCTTCGGTGTTTGGCAGCGCCGAGATCTTGTCGGGATCATCCCGCGCGATTGCCGCAGCAGCCTGTACGACCAGACCCCCAGATGCACCGGATGTGATCGTTGCCGCCGGCGCGCCAATCAGGTCTGCGACGGCCTTCCCGGCTTCAATGAGGAACTCATCGATGTTATAGAAGCTAACGCTAGCCTCCTGCATCGCCTCCATTGCCACCTCGCGGGGCCGGCTTCCAGAATGCTTGGTATTGGGGCCACCCGCGTTGATGACGGGCTCCACGTCCAGCCGATTGAGTACGCTCATTCCAGGTAATACTCCAGTTGAGTTGGCCGTATTATCGGCAGTGGCTTGAATATTGCTTGAGAAATTGCGGCTAGCCTAGCATCCGCCTGATGCTGTCTCAATCACGTATCTCAATCATTCACTGGAATCAGATAGTGTGCTGCTATGCTTGATGGAACACCTCGTACACGTCTGCTAACTTGATTGGACCAGAATTTCATCGTTCGCGTCCCGCGACTCCTCCAACTATGGCCATTGAAGAGATCTCTGTACCTACGCCGATACTCGGCACCGTTGACGTGATAGAAACCCCTCCAGAACGGCCGACCGACGTCTCCGGTATTTCGCTTGTAGGTCTTGAAGGCCAGACACTGCTATTGAACGAAGATCACGTTGCAGTCGATGGCAGCGGGAACCAGTGGCCCGGCTGGGCGATCGTGCTACTCAGTGAAATCTCAGCCGTCAGGGTCTTGTCCCAAACGAAAGATCGCGGCGCACTGGTCTGGGGCGTTATTGGAGCCATAGCAGCCATAGGCGTCTGGCAGGTCGCCAGCAATGAGGCGGTGAGCCTGATTGGTGGTCTTGTGGTCGGGGTTATCTCCATCATCCTGCTTGGGGAGTTCTTCCTGAAGCCGCCCGATCTGCGGTTGGAGATAATCGTTGGCTCAAATGTTGTGGGTACCGGAATCAAGCGAGGTCAGGCACAGGAAGCGCAGGAATTCGCCAGGGCTATTCTGCAAGCCAGAACACGACTACTTGAGCCGCCACCGCCGCCAGAGCCGACCACAGAGACATGGTCGACACGCATGTCCACCTTCCCACCGCGCCAGCCGGGATCCTGAGGGACCGAATTACTCAGGCGGCCTTTCCAAGGCGTAGTGAGGGATCTACATCAAGGTCGTAGCCGGACGATTCGCCACTCATCAGGTGATGGTAAGCCGCAGCCGCAATCATGGCGCCGTTGTCAGTGCACAATACGGGCGGTGGAATGAACACCGGCAGCGTTGACTGCCGGTGGAACTGCTCCCGCAATCGGCCATTGGCAGCCACACCACCACCCACAATGATTCCATTGCAATCGAAGGCTTCTGCGGCACCTAGTGTCTTAGTGACCAGCACATCGACGATCGACTCTTGAAGCTCATGAGATAGACCTGCCACCAGCCGCACGTCCCGGCTCTCATCGGTGAGGCCGAGATCCTCGGCGCGGCGCAGCAGGGCAGTCTTGAGTCCGCTGAAGCTGAAGTCGTGGGTCTGACGAATCCACGCCCGTGGCAGGCGTTCGAGATCGGGATGTCGCTCAGCCAACCGCGATATTTCAGGGCCGCCGGGATACGGCATTCCCATGATTCGAGCGCACTTGTCGAACGCCTCACCCGCCGCATCGTCCCGGGTGGCGCCGATGAGCTCGTACTTCGTGTGACTGTGGATCACGATGAGTTCAGTGTGGCCGCCGCTCACGATGATTCCCATCAGAGGGAACTCGGGATGGTCGCGGAGAACATCAAACTCTTCAGCCAGCCACGCAGCTTTCAGATGCCCCTCAAGGTGATTCACGCCGATGAGCGGCACCCCAAGGGACGCAGACAGGCCCTTCGCCGCGTTGACGCCCACAATCAGCGCACCGGCTAGCCCGGGGCCGCTGGTGACTGCCACGGCATCAATATCCGGCCAACTCAAACTGGCGTCGACAACAGCCTCGCGGATCACCGGACTGATGGCCAGGATGTGCTGGCGAGACGCAAGCTCCGGAACTATTCCGCCATGGGCGGAGTGCATCTCCGCCTGCGAGGCGATGACGTTAGATAGGATCTGCGTACCGTCAGCAACCACCGATGCTGCGGTTTCGTCGCATGAAGTCTCTATGCCAAGGATGTTCACTGTGAATGCGTGCGCCTGTTTGAGGTTCAAGAAATATTTAATTCGCAATTGAATTGTAATCAACAACGGAACGGCGATCAGCCCAGCGTTGCCCCTCGTATCATTAGAAGGCGACAGGTATCTGCGGGTTTGGAACCTGCCCTCGCCCGCCGTAATCAGATTCACTCGGACAGGCTGACTGTAGATGCATTTCACATCCAGGCTCATGGTGATGGGAATCACCGCCATCATCGTTGGCATTATGGCCATCGGCGGTGGCGTGATTTACGTCATAGTGCAACAGGATGCGCTGGATGGGTTGGACGATTTCGTGGTTTCCGTGCCAACCGAGACGGTCCGCGCATGGACTCAGCCGCCGGCCAGGCCAACCGCCACTGCCGTTTCCGTGCCAACCGTTGAATTGATCGAAGGTGTGCCTCCAGAGGTAGTTCATTACGAGTTTGATTTCGCGGCGCTCTATCCAGCTAATCAGACCAATCCCCGGTTCTGGGCCAATCCGCTGTTTGCTGGCACCGGGCCGTTTGGCGGCCCTACGATTCCAGATGGGTTTGAGTTCGTTTCAAACCTCGCCGCATTCCGTGGCAATGATGTCAGCGACGAAGCGAAAACGATCCGTATCCCATCGATAGACCTTATTGCTCCCGTCGCAGAGTTGATCATTCTTCAAGAAGACAGCGGAGCGAGGTACGAGCAGCCAATCAACCTCGTCGGCCACATTCCGGAGACTCCAAATCCTGGGCAGTTGGGCAATGGCTGGTACTTTGGTCATCTGGAGAGCCCAATTCTGGGTGAGGGCAACATATTCAATCGACTCCCAGAGGTGGTCGAGATGATCAAGAACGACCCGGTAGACGTGATAATCGAGACCGATCGCGAGGCGTTCCTGTACCGGGTGACCGGGGCTAATGTGATCCCAAAGGAAGAGTTGGCGCTCTACCGGACTGACACCGCTACCGTCACTCTCGTCGCCAGTTTTCCGTCGCGTGTTTACTCGCACCGACTTCTGATTACAGCAGAGTTGATAGCGGCCAGGCTCGAATCGTAGCGAAACAGCACAGATTCCTAACCTGCCTTCCATGAAAGATGTTTATCGCGCTCCCAAATTGCGCGACACTATTTGTACATTGCGACATATTTCACAAACAGTGACATCGCGCGGCTGTTAGAAAGTTCGGATTAGCTCATTGACCATATCAGCCGCCCCGACTGCCGATAACGCCGATTTAGCGTCGCGGAGACCCGACGCACCCTGGAAAGATCGTCTCTACCTTTTTCTCCTTGGGTTTTCTGTTATCGGAATCCTGATCCAAATCACCCTTGGTGGCGTGGTCAGGGTTACCGGATCAGGGGATGGCTGCCCGGACTGGCCACAGTGTTTCGGTCGGTGGATTCCACCGTGGGAGTACCACGCAATTCTGGAGTACAGTCACCGGTCAACAGGCACCGTTGTTGGAATAATCATGCTTCTGGCACTGATCCGAACAGTGCAGAAATACCGCTCCGATCGAACCCTCGTTTACATACTTGCTTCAGCGTTCGTCCTGGTGGGCATCGTCGGGATCATCGGCGGACAGGTTGTCCTGAACGATCTCAATCCTGCCATTCGCACGCTCCATCTTGGCCTTGCCGAGATTGTGTTGCTGTTGATGATCACCGCGTTTGTCATCGCCGCGACCAGCCCGCTCAGTCGAGCTTTCGACGTGTCTCAAAGTCTCGAGGCACGGCAAGTTCGCAGAATCGCCACGTGGGCGGCAATCATCGCACTGGTGGCTCTTCTCTCTGGCGCTTATGCCGTGTGGCGCAACGCCGGCGGTGTTTGCGGCTCGTGGCCGCTCTGTGGAGGACCAATCATCCCGGAGATATGGCTCACATTCATCCACATGGTCCATCGGCTGATGGCCGGGATCAGTGTGTTGCTGGCCGCATATGCCGCCCACCGAGTCTACCGGCTGGAAGGGGCATCTCAGCTGCTTCGACTATCGGCGGTCATCGTACTTATCGTGATAATCGCCCAGGTGATCATTGGTGCAGCGAATCCGTGGACCGATTTCGAAACCTGGGTGAAGGCTTTGCATTTGAGCATGGCCACCGTCATGTTTGCCGCAACATCCCTGGTAGCAGTTATCATCTGGCTGGCAATCTACCGGGAAGAACGCAAAGCGCTGGCGAATTCGATTGAGTAGTCGAGCAATAATCGATAGCGGAGGCCTGATGCAGGTGGTCAGTGACCACATTGCACTCACAAAGCCGCGCGTTATCAGTCTGCTGCTCTGGACCGCGTTCGGCGGCATGGTTATTGCTGATCGAGGTATACCCGCGCTCACCATCCTTGGCGCGGTACTCGTCGGCGGCGCTCTTGCCTCGGGGGGCGCCAGTTCTATCAACCAGGCGCTGGAGGGCGAGCTGGACATCGCGATGCGCCGGACATCAGACCGGCCCGTAGCATCAGGGCGCGTTGGCATCCGCCATGCGATGGCCTATGGCCTTGTACTGAACGTGGTGGCGTTTGTGCTGATAACGGTTGGCGCGAATCTGCTTGCGGCGCTGCTGACCATGAGCGGCACCTTGATTTACGTGGTCATATACACAATCTGGTTGAAACGCAGCACTACACAGAACATAGTGATTGGCGGTGCAGCCGGTGCGGTGCCACCGCTGGTGGGATGGGCGGCGGTGACCGGCGATATCACGCTGCCAGCGTTGTACCTGTTTGCCATCGTATTCTTCTGGACCCCGCCTCACTTCTGGGCGCTGGCGATCATGATCAAAGACGACTACAAAGCCGCGGGTGTGCCAATGCTGCCGGTGGTAGTTGGGTTCAACGAGACACGCCGAGCGATTTTCCTCTATACCTGGATCCTGCTTGGGCTTACATCCCTGCTCTACGTCACAACCGACCACCTCTCGGTGGTGTACCTGGGCGGCTCGTTAGCGCTGGACGTGATCTATATCGGCTTTGCAGCCCGCCTATGGTGGAAAACAGAGCGTAGCGCAGTAGTATCGCTCTATCTATACTCGCTGCTCTACCTGGCGTTGCTGTTCGGCTTGATGATGGTGGACGCTTCTTTCATATAGGGCCGGAGACAGGGGCTTTTAAGGCGCCTAAGGACCGTCCAGTTGTGCTCGGCGACGCGCCCTTGTGATTCTGAGGTTTCACGAAGAGCCTCTGTCTCGAATGGTGTCGAATGATTGATGAAGTCCACCCTGCGTGAATCGCTGAGATTCTTCGGGAGACCTCAGAATGACATTACCATTGGCCGGGCCGTCATCGTGCCACGGTTTTTTGGGTGGGAACGGAGGTCCCAGTAGCCGCGGGGCTTGCCCGACCCCGCGATGGTTGGATGCGTGTCTCGATGAGCCGCGGGCATCGTGTATAGCGA
>DBZV01000032.1:52890-53880 GCA_002311865.1 Dehalococcoidia bacterium UBA1151 | reverse complement strand
CACACTGGCAACTCATCTCCACTCCGCTTAGAGTGAATGCGTAATGAAATGGACCAGAGCACTTGGAATTGGGTTGGGGGCGGCCGCCGGCTCCTACGTTGCGATTTCCGCGCTGATGGCGCGGGGACTAACCAGTACTGAGCGTCGCCCGCTGCTTGATGATCCCGCCACGGTGGGGCTTGAGTTCACACAGATTACCTTCAGAAGCGCCGGTGACAGGCTGTCGCTCAGCGGGTGGTTGATCAGGGCGACATCGTCAGCGACTGAGGATGCTCGTTGGGTGGTGATTGTTCACGGCCACTCGGCCCACCGCGCAGATCCGCAAGTAGGAGCACTACCGCTCGCGCGCGATCTGGTCAAGGCTGGCTACTCAATCTTCATGTTTGACATGCGAGGGTGCGGTACATCACGCGCCAAACCAGCATCATCCGGATATCACGAGCAACGCGATCTCATTGGCGCGCTTCGATATCTGGAGTCGATTGGCGTCAGCGAGGATCGGATTGGCGTTGTGGGCTTCTCACTTGGGGGAGCAGTGGCACTGCTGACCTGCGGTTCATACGGCGGCGCGGCAGCAGTTGTGTCGGACAGCTCGTTCGCTGATCTTGAGCTGCGGGTGAAGCAAAGCATGTCTGGCAATCTCACACCGCTGAAAATATTCAGGCCCGGCATGAGGGCGATGGCGAAACTCCTCTTCGGCATCGATATGCGTGCGGTGAGTCCGATGCGGGCGATAACTGAGTCGAATATTCCCGTGCTATTAATTCATGGCGAGCAGGATGATATTGTGCCGATGATCCACTACCGGCTGCTGGCCAGAGCGGTGGAAGCGGGTGCCGGTGAGACTTGGTTAATAAAGGGGGCTGGACACGCGCAGGGGTATCGAACTGCCCCGGAGCAGTACGCGGAACGCGTACTTTCGTTTCTGGACAGATGGGTAGGAGTCCCGGTTGAACGGAACTCCTCAAGTTCTGGCAGTCCCGGCGGCTA
>DBZV01000032.1:34864-52807 GCA_002311865.1 Dehalococcoidia bacterium UBA1151 | reverse complement strand
GCTGCTGCCAGGGCCGTCTGCGCGGTTTCGGCCAGCGATGCAAAAGCATCCGGCTCACGGACCGAAAGGTCTGCGAGGACCTTGCGATCAACTTCGACCTCGGCCAGCTTCAATCCACGGATGAATTTGCTGTAACTCAGGCCGTGCAAGTGAGCGGCGGCATTGATGCGGGTTATCCAAAGTCTTCGCATATCGCGTTTGCGCAGACGTCGATGCGCAGTGGCGTACGCCAGGCTGTGTATCAGCGACTCTTTTGCGGTGCTGAATCGGGTGCTTCGGGCGCCGCGGTGTCCGCGTACCGCCTTCATCACAGTTTTGTGTCGCCGACTCCGCGTGAAGCCTGTCTTAACTCTTGCCAATTTCGGGATTCTCCGTGGTCATAGTCTCGTGAGCCATCGCGCAGCGAGACGCGTGGTATCTACGAGGGCAGGAACTGCTTGATCTTCTTGCCCATCGCTTTGGACACGCCGATCTTCTTGTCCAGCATGCGCTTCACTCGCGCCGATTTATTGCGACGGAAGTGACTCTTGGGGCCTTTGGTCCTGACGACCTTGCCAGTCCCCGTGAGGTGAAATCGGCGCTTGGCGCCCTTATGCGTTTTTATTTTAGGCATCTAATTTACTGTTTCCGGATGATGCACCCACTGGCTGACTGGCGCCAGGAGCCAGGACTATGCTGATTGCTCGGACCTCAACGGTGGGTGGTTTTTCTAGTTTCGCCTCGTTGGCTACCGCTTCTGCCACTTTCTTTAGAACTTTGACTGCTACTTCAGGGTGCTGGTTCTCTCTGCCTCTCATTCTGACAAACACACGAACTTTCGCGCCGCCGCCCAGAAGTTCCTTCACTTTGCGAATCTTCGCTTCTATGTCGTGTTGTCCAATTTTTGGTGAGAGACGAACTGCCCTTAGTTCAGTCTTTACCTGTGACTTGCGGGCCTCCTTGGCCTTCTTTGACTGTACAAATTTGAAGCGGCCGTAATCTAGCATTTTCACTACAGGTGGCGATTGGTTTGGACCAACCTCTACTAAATCAAGGCCACGCTCGCGCGCTAAAGCCAGCGCATCTCGAGTTTCCATGACAACGGATTCAGCCTCTTCATCAGTGCCGTCTCCAGAGCCAATCAAGCGTACTTCAGGTACGCGGATCAGGTGATTTAGTCTGTAGTCCTTGGCTATTCCAGCACACTCCTTGATTACTACGGCGCGATGGGTCTGCGCCACCAACATTTTTACACGCTGCAATTATAGCTACGCGCAACTTGGAGCGTCAACGAATTTTGCATGTTTCCCGAATGAAACACGCGCCTTCAGATTTTGTTCATGGTTGCAATAGCAACCGTGTGCTACGATTGAGTCCTCATCCCCACACTCTGCTGGGCGTTCGCTAACGTGAACCTGATAGTAGATTCCCGCGCCGAAAACAATGTTCGGCGCAAAAACAGTTGCAGCCGATGTTGACCGTCGATTAAGCCGCAACAATTCGTGATGGAGAAGCATCCCAGTGAACAACCGATGGATGCGAAATGGGTTCGTTTACGTACTGATAGTTCTTGGTGTCATCACGATATTCCTGGTGTTATTCAATGATCCACTTGGTGAAACCCAGGACATTCCGATCAGCGATGTAATTTCCCGCGCAAAATCTGGATCCCCAATTCAAATTGAGGTCAATGGCGACAACCTGACGATAAGAGACGGAACGCAGACATTCCGATCTCGTAAGGAACCCAATTCCAGTCTTGTTGAAACGCTGGAGTCTTCAGGTGTCGATACAAGTCGGGTTTCAATCACCGTAAAAGGCTCAAGTGGCCTCAGTAGCTTTGTTGGAATTTTGTTCAACTTCCTGCCGCTGATCCTCTTTGGTGGGATTTTGTTGTTCATGATGCGCCAGGCGCAGAATAGCGGTAATCAGGCGATGGGCTTTGGCCGAAGCAAGGCTCGCATGTTTGTTGGCACCAAAGCGACTGTCACCTTCTTTGATGTCGCCGGCGCCCCGGAAGCCAAGCAAGAGCTTGAAGAGGTGGTTGAATTCCTGAAGTACCCGGAGCGTTTCGTCGCACTGGGCGCCAGGATTCCCGCAGGTGTGTTACTGGTTGGTCCTCCGGGGACTGGCAAGACGCTTCTGGCACGGGCTGTCGCCGGTGAAGCGGGTGTGCCTTTCTTCTCCATCTCCGGCTCAGAGTTTGTTGAGATGTTTGTTGGCGTGGGCGCATCACGTGTCCGCGACCTGTTCGAACAGGCTAGACGACATGCTCCATGCATCATCTTTGTTGACGAAATCGATGCGGTTGGCCGCCATCGCGGCGCCGGGCTGGGTGGTGGTCACGATGAGCGGGAGCAGACCCTAAACCAGATCCTTGTGGAGATGGACGGATTCGAAACCGGAACCAATGTGATCGTTCTTGCAGCTACAAACCGACCAGACATCCTGGACCCGGCGCTTTTGAGGCCGGGAAGGTTTGACCGACGAGTCGTTCTGGATACCCCAGACATTCGCGGTCGCACGGCCATTCTGGAAGTGCACGCGAAAGGTAAGCCATTTGAAGAAGGCGTTGACCTTCAGGAGATTGCGAAACAGACTCCCGGATTCAGTGGCGCCGACCTGGCGAACGTGATCAACGAGTCGGCTATTCTCGCTGCTCGACGAAACAGGAAGACCATTAGTTTTGATGAGATGACTGAAGCTATCGACCGAGTCATTGCTGGTCCCGCCAGGAAGAGCCGCATCATCTCCAAACATGAGCGTGAAGTGGTTGCATATCATGAGGCGGGCCACGCTCTGGTCGCGCAGCTTGATCCGGATGCGGACAACGTACACAAGATCTCTATAGTGGCTCGCGGAAAGATGGGTGGCTATACACGCTATGTCCCAGATGAGGAGCGCACACTTCAGACCAAAGAACAGTTCCGTTCGAACATCGCAGCTGCGATGGGGGGCAGGGCAGCGGAAGAGATCAAGTTCAACCAGATTACAACTGGCGCTTCGAACGATATTGAGAAGGCGACTGAGATCGCGAAGGATATGGTCACCCGCTATGGCATGAGCGAGAGGCTCGGTCCGAGATCGTTCGGCAAACGCCAGGAGATGATCTTCCTGGGTAAGGATCTAGGCGAGCAACGCGACTATAGTCTGAGGACTGAAGCCATCATCGATGAAGAGATGGATGCCGAGATCGATTTGGGGCTGAAGCAGGCGCACAAATCGATTGAGGCGAACATGGATGCCCTCGAGCGAATCGCCAAATACCTGTTGGAGCATGAAACGATCGAGGCTCACGAGATTGAGGCTATCGTTAAAGGCGAACCCGTACCGCCCCGACCAAAGGGAACATCGGTCACTAAAGCTCCCGTGGTAAGCGACGAATCAAGCGATGAGCCAACCCCGGATAAGCCGGACATCAGCAGGCCAGAGCCTGAGGGAGCCTAGCTTCACACCCGTATGAGACGAGAGAAGCCCGGTGATTACACCGGGCTTCTCATTTATTTGCTACAGATTTCAGAGTCTAAGACTCTTCGGTATCTTGCTCTGCGAGCTCCCGCTCCCGGTAGGAGAGGCCCCAGCGATTCATGATATCGTGCACGGCCGGTAAATCGAGCGCCGATAGCTCCTTGAAGAACCCCGCCAGAACATGCGCGTGCCGAAACTCCATGTCACAAACCCAACTGCGTTCCGCTGGGACCATGTAAAGCTGACCGTTCTGGTGCTTGCACTGCACCTCAAGCCGATCGCTCGTCTCCGTGGAGTGGAGCGTCAGGCCGTAATTGGGGGTCGCGGATGTGGTCATGATGAATGAGGCCTCACGTAACTGGTCGGAATCGCAAAAGCTGATGAATATCGTACGCGCCATATCGCTCTGAAAAAAGCAACGCCCTGATCAAAGGGCTGTTCCGTATACACGTTCTGGCGCGACTGTGATCACCACCCGACGATCGTCGAGCATGGCCCGATCGTACTCAGGCCAGTTGGAATGTTCGCCGGAGATCTGGCGGTAGATGTTTCGGCAGGCATGTAGATATTCGTCTTGAGTGGTGTTGGTCTGGGTAATCAGTGTGGCGTTGCCTTCCAGGACGATGAATCCCCACCAGTCGTCTTTCGAAATCAGGAGCGAGCAGCGGGAATCGCGGACGAGGTTCTTGTACTTCGCTCTATCTTCCGTGGTGGTGAAGGAGACGCCTTCCTCCGTTGGCGTGCTGACGACGATGCTCATCTGAGCTGCGCCATCGCGCCGAAACGTGGTCAATACAGCCTTACTGTTGGCCATGGCGAAACTCCGAACTTCATCGGTGATCATGCTTCTGCTCCTTTAAATCTTTGGTAGATCTTTGGCTCCTTCCAGCACGAAGTCGACCTCATAAATGTCGTAGCGAGCCAGATTCATGCCCATTTTTCGATAGACGGCCTGGGCGGCGGTGTTGGTTTTATCGACGTAGAGCCGCATGCCAGCGATATCTTCAGTTGCGGCCGCTTGCTTGTATAGATGCTCATACATGGCCCGGAAAACGCCGGTCTTCCGGTGGCGGGCATCAACGTAGACACTTTGAATCCACCAGATATTGCCATTGCGCCAATCGCTCCACTCATACGTGATCATCACACAACCCACTACCTCGCCATTGATCTCTGCCACGGTATAGAAACCGCGATCCGCATGTGTCAGCACGGCCTCGACGCCCTTCGCCACGGTTTCCGGGTCCAGCGTCTTTTCTTCAGTTTCCAGAGCCATCATCTGATTGAAGTGGGCGATCTTACTCGCATCATTGATGTTGGCTGAGCGTATGTTCATGCGGGGCTACCCTTCAGGGGTGAGTTGTGCGTCAATGGCACCGGTCGATAGATTTCACGTGATTATTTTCTGGGGAACGAGCCACATGAGTGTGCATTACGAAGACGAGACGTTCAAACTTCAGGTCTTCGTGTCCGGCTTCTCCAACAACGCATGGCTGCTCACGGATAAGGCAACCGGAGAGAGCCTGATCATCGATACTCCTGATAACCCGACTGAGCTGCTGGCCGCTGCGAGCGAGACGAATGTTGTTGGCATCTTGATCACCCATAATCATGCCGATCACCTTCAGGGTTTTGATGATGTTTACGCCCGCCATACGGTGCCGGTCGGGATTGGCGCGAATGATCTATCAGCGATCGCAAGTCGGTTGTCCGCAGGGACGATCGATGTAGCTCAAGATTCGTCGATTCCATTTGGTGGCAACTCGTTGACGACGATTGCCACGCCAGGTCACACTCCCGGCTCGACGTGTTACTACATGGCTTCAAATGTTGGTCACTTGTTCTCCGGCGACACGCTGTTTCCGGGTGGACCAGGCAAATCAGGCTCTCCTGCCGCGCTGGCTCAGATGTTGGACGGGATATCAACGAAACTTCTGACGCTGCCGGGCACAGTGGCTGTCCATCCCGGGCATGGCGATGACTCCAGCGTCGATGCGTCTCTGGCCGAGTACGAGGTATTCGCGGCCAAAGTCCACGATCCTGATCTGCACGGGGATGTGACCTGGCTTGGTTTATAGGCCCCAGCTTCCCCACAGTCATCCACCTCGGGCAAGGAATCCGTTTCCGCTGGATATCCGGTGGGATCAGCGAGACGTTGTGCTGGCCCTTGCGGCTGCTCTCGCGATCTTCATCGGCTCGACTCTGGTGCTGGTGCTCCTGTTTGGAGGCGACGACTCAGATGATTTCCTCTCGAATTCCACCTTTGGAGGCATACCCGTTGCGCTGTGGATTGTGGCAATGCAGCAGATCATCTTCGTCTTCGCAGCTTGGCGATTCTCAGTTAGCAAATACCGCTTAGACATCCGGACTCTGGGATTCCTTCGCGCAGAGGGACGGCTCCCATATCTGTTGGCCTTTGGCGGCTGGGTTATCACCCTCTTCGCCATCGCCTTCTGGCAGTTGATCATCGACTCCCTAGGTATCGACTCCCTGACGCCCGACAACAACGTCGATGAGATTATCGATTTTGGCGGAAACTTCTTCACCACGCTTCTTGTGGTTGGCCTGTTGGGTCCCGTTGCGGAGGAGATATTCTTCCGCGGATTCGCGCTGGCAGGACTGCGGCGCCGATTTGGTGATCGCGCCGCATTGATTCTGACCGCAGCGCTCTTTGCGGTGTTCCATATTGAACCGACGATCTACGTGCCGATCTTCTTTTTTGGTATCGTTCTGGGGTGGATATACCTGAAGACGAATTCACTCTGGCCGTCTATCTTGATCCACGTGATTCACAATACTGTGATCTTGTCGATCACGATTTTTGCTGAATAGGCGAAGGAGCACCTTTGACTTTAGGGGCAGACGTAGTTCGGACCGCATTTGAGTCGGCCAGATCTGATGGCCGGACGGCTATCGTGCCGTTCCTGACAGTTGGTCATCCCACGCTTGAGGCGTCGCTTGACTGCGTGGTGGCCGTGGTTGAGGCCGGTGCTGACGTAGTTGAGCTTGGTGTTCCTTTCAGCGACCCGTTAGCAGAAGGTCCGGTGATCCAGGCATCCAGCTTCAATGCGTTGGAAAACGGAATTACGGTGAGCGATTGCGTTGAAGCGGCTGCTGAATTGCGTCGACGAGGTGTCACGGTGCCGTTGGTACTGATGGGCTACTACAACCCCATTATCTCCTACGGGACAGAGATGTTTTGCGGTGATGCCGCGCACGCGGGCGTGAACGGGTTGATAGTGCCGGACCTGCCGACAGAGGAGGCCGGGCCGCTACTGGAGATCTCTGGAGACCATGATTTGAGCCTTATTCCGTTGGTGGCTCTTACAAGCCCGGAACCCCGCGTTAAGGCGGCGGCTGAAATCGCAACAGGCTTCGTGTACTGCGTGTCCACCCTTGGCGTCACAGGCGCGCGCAAAGAGATATCTGGTCGTGTACGTGGGCTTGTGGAGATGGTCAAACGTCACACAAGTCTGCCAACCGGAGTAGGATTTGGCATTTCCACTGCTGAGCATGTTGCGGAGATAGGCAACTTTGCAGATGGAGCGGTGGTTGGTAGCGCCCTGATCCGGGCCATTGACGATGGGCCAGTAGACTCCGCATCTGAACGAGCTGCCGAATTTGTCCGGGAGTTAAGTGGCGGATCTGTACGGATGAAAGAGACGGCGAGTTGACGAAGGTTAGGGGCGTGCGTGGGGCGACGACTGCGGTCGACCTGTCAGCGGAAGCGATTGAAGACGCAACTCTGGAGCTGGTATCTGAACTACTATCAGCCAATGAAATCGAAGCCGATGACATTGCGGCAGTGACATTTACCACCAGCCCTGATCTTGTTGCCGACTTTCCGGCCCGTTCAGCCCGAGAGCGTGTTCCTGGCTGGGAACACGTCCCGCTAATCAATACCCATGAAATGTCTGTGCCTCACGGGCAAAAAAGATGTATACGGGTGCTGGTTTTATGGAATACTGATAAATCACAACAAGAAATCAAGCACGTGTACCTCAGAGAGGCGCATAATCTTCGTCAACGTGCGAAATGAAATTAGACTCATGGCACCAACGTTGCAACAAGAGCAGACGAGCCGGTCGGCAATGACTGGACATTCTCGTCGCGCCGCAGATTTTGCGGCTGTTGCGACTGGCACTTCTGCCCACTGGTTTACCAGGCCGGGATTTGGCGATCCGGGCTGCGTTTATACGAGCTGACAGTCCCGACCCCAGCTTCTGGCTCATCCGAATCATAGAGTCAACAAACCAGTCTGAGACAACTCAATCCTATGTCTAATAACGCACCAATCACATCCAATCTGAACGTCAAGTCCATGGATCATCTTGATCCACCTGCGCAATACATTGACCGGCGTCCAATTACCCCAAAAATTGCAGATCTGGTCACCTTAGCCCGTGAGGACATCACCAAGATCCTTCATGGTGATGATAAGCGCTTCCTGATGGTGGTTGGTCCTTGCTCTATCCACGATGAAAAGGCTGGCCTTGAATACGCCGAGAAGTTGTGCGAACTCAAGGAACGGGTTTCAGAGAATTTGTTTGTTGTGATGAGGGTCTACTTCGAAAAGCCGCGGACCACAGTTGGCTGGAAGGGCCTCATCAACGACCCGAACCTCAACGGTACGTTTGATATGGCGAGCGGACTTGATCGGGCGCGGGCGTTCCTTCTTAAGATTGGCGAGATGGGCATGCCTACCGCCTCAGAATTTCTTGATCCGTTCACGCCGCAGTACCTGGCCGATCTGGTTTCGTGGGGCGCGATCGGCGCTCGCACCACGGAGAGTCAGACGCATCGGCAGATGGCCAGCGGGTTGAGCATGCCAATTGGCTACAAGAACGGCACCGGCGGTTCCCTCCAGATAGCGGTAGATGCTCTCGTCGCCTCCAAATCTCCGCACTCGTTTCTCGGCATCGACCTTGATGGCCACGCAGCGATAGTGAATACGACCGGCAATCCGGCTGGCCACATCATTCTGAGGGGCGGAACTACCGGCCCGAACTACGATGCCGAGACTGTTGCAAAGGCGAAGAGTCTGCTCGAAGAAGCGGGCTTAGAGCCAAGCATCGTAATTGACTGTTCGCACGCGAATAGCTACAAGGATCACCGCAACCAGGGCAAGGTCTGTCGAGACGCCATCAGACAGCGGGTAGGCGGAGACGCAGCGGTCGTGGGCATCATGCTTGAGAGCCACATCAATGAGGGCGCTCAGCAACTTGGTGACGATCCGTCTTCACTGGAGTACGGCGTATCCATCACGGATGCCTGTGTTGGCTGGGACGAGACGGAGAAGTTGCTCCTTGAAGCCAACGAGGCGCTTTCGGCGGCGAAGGTCGGCGCGCTGGCTTAGGGCGGAATGTCTTGAGCCTTCAATCACTACTCCAGGACCATTCCAACGGACGACCCAGCGCAGTGGCGGTGGGAACGTTTGATGGCGTACACCTTGGTCACCAGGCGCTGCTTGGCAAGGCCGTGGAGTTGGCGCGGGCCTCAGCGGAACGGTTGATGCAGTCCGTTGCGATAACGTTTGTTCACCCCCCACGGACGGTGCTGAAGCCGCAATCAAATTTCCAGTTCCTCAGCTCACTTGAGGATCGCATCAAGCTGATTCATGAGCTGGGGGTGGATGTTGTGATTCCCGTGGAGTTTGACGATTCCGTGCGCGCCTTGTTACCTGAAGAGTTTGCACTGATGCTCACAGAGAACCTTCGCATGGAGCACTATATCTCCGGGCCAGGATCTGCAGTGGGAAAAGATCGCGAAGGTAATCGTGACGCAATGGAGAGTATTGGCGAGAAACTTGGGTACCAGGTCCACTCAGTTTCACCAGTCATCAGTAATGAGGACTCTATTAGCAGTTCACTCATCCGTACGGCACTGGCTGGAGGACGTACCGGAGAGGTGGCCGGAATGCTGGGCCGCAGGTTCTCCGTTACCGGGACTGTACAGAGGGGACAACACCGGGGCCGAGAGATTGGATTTCCAACCGCGAATCTCTCTATTGGATCTCCGGAATACCCAATCGCGATTCCTGCCGATGGCATCTACGCCACATGGGCGATTCTGGATGATGGCACTCGAAAGATGGCGGCGACCAGTATTGGAATCAGGCCCACTTTTGATGATGGCGAAGAGCGCACCGTTGAGGCGTACCTACTGGACTTCGACGGCGATCTGTATACCAGGGCGCTCTCGTTGGAGTTTGTTCGGCGGTTGCGCCCTGAAGAGAAATTTACAAGTATTGAAGCCCTTGTGAAGCAGATGAAAAAAGACGTTGAGAACACCAGGACGATACTGGAACAAGATAACCAGGCAGTTGAGCCGAAGAAGTAAAACCCGGCACATATGAGTAATAAAATGAACGCATTTGAAGAATTGAAGTGGCGCGGCGCAATCTACGATGCCACGCCAGGGAGTGAGAAGCTCCTTGATACCGAAAAAATCACTGTCTACTGTGGTTTTGATCCCACCGCGAAGAGCCTGCACATTGGAAACCTGGTTCCCATCATGGGCCTGCTGCGCTTACAACGGCATGGCCACTCTCCCATTGCGCTGGTTGGCGGCGGAACAGGAATGATCGGCGATCCCAGTGGAAAAAGCTCCGAGCGACCACTGCTTTCCACCTCCGAGATTGAAGGGAATGTCTACGCGGTCCGCGAGCAGCTAGGTAGATTCCTGGACTTTGAGACAAACGTAAATCCGGCACGTGTGGTGAACAATGCAAACTGGCTGATGGACATCAGTGCGATTGAGTTCATGCGCGATGTTGGAAAGCACTTCACAGTGAACCGTATGCTTACCCGAGAGTCAGTAAAGAACCGGCTCAAGCGCGAGGACGGCATCTCCTACACAGAATTCAGCTACATGCTTCTGCAGGCCTACGATTACCAGGTGTTGCATGATCGCTACGGCTGCAAGATGCAGATTGGCGGAAGCGACCAGTGGGGTAACCTGCTTGGCGGTGTTGATCTGATCAGAAGGACCCGCTCGGTCGAGGCACAAGCCCTGGTGTACCCGCTGATTACCACCGCAACTGGAGAGAAGTTTGGGAAGAGCGTGGGCGGTGCGCCTGCACTTGATCCAGAGGTCACATCGCCATTCAAGCTCTATCAGTTCTTCTTGAACACCGCCGACGCCGATGTTGTTCCATACTTGAAGCTCTTCAGTTTTCTTACCCGCGATGAAATTGCTGAAATATCGACGGCAACTGAGGAGCGTCCGAAGGAGCGTGAGGGCCAGCGGCGTCTTGCCATGGAAGTCACCGAACTGGTTCACGGTGCCGGAGGTCTGCAGGCCGCGGAGTCAGCGAGCAAAGTTCTCTTTGGCGGTGAATTGAGCGGCCTCTCCGCCCGTGATCTGCATGACATCTTCTCTGATGTGCCATCCAGTGATATGGCTAAATCTGCGCTGGAAGGCTCGGGAATCCTGCTGCCTAAGCTGCTTGCAGAAGTGGGGCTCGCGAAATCAGCGGGAGAAGCCAGAAGATTGATTGATCAAGGAGGCATCTACCTCAACAATCGTCGTGAGAGAGATGTTAGCCGCGCCGTGAACCTGGACGACGTTGTTGAAGGTAAGGTCATCGTCCTTCGGCGTGGCGCTCGTGACTTCCACCTCGTGGAACTTGTTTAGCAAAGCAGAGGGCTGCTAAGCAAACGTCTGCTACGATTTTTGAGTAGGCTCCGTTCCTCAAATGCTGAAATAGAGACGCATCATGACCAGCCTTGACGCAAAGCAAGAATCGGCGCAATCAGCTAGGGCAACCCGCGCGCTCGTTGATATCGGGCGTGTCCTGAGCCTTGAGCCATCTCTTGCCGCGGCATTCGATCGTGTTGTTGGCATCCTGAAGACAATTGTGTCGGCCGACCGGGTGGTCATAACCAGCTTTGATAACGATGGAAAGTATCTTGTAGACGAGCACATCTCTGGCGTTCATATCCCTGGCCGAACCACGGAAGACGTGCTGCCAATCGCGGGCACAATTTCCGGTTATGTCAAGGACCACCCTGAGCCGCTGGTTCACGACGAGTCAAATTACAAAGAGATTCTCGCTCAAGTTCCTGATATGAAGGTTGTGATTGATGCTGGCTTCAAGTCTGGAGTATCTTGCGTGCTTCAGAGCCAGGAACGCCAGATTGGAATTCTTCATGTTCGATCTCTGGAGCCTGCAACATACGGAAATTCAGAGATTACGTTTATCTCATCTGTGGCTGACGCGATCTCGGGCTCTTTGGCCTCAGAGCAACTCAGGCGTGAGCTGGAGCGTAAGGCGGACGAGGAAGGCGTACTTGCGAGGATTGGTCAGACTATCGCCTCGTCTGCAGAGATTAAAGACATCTATCTTCTTTTCGCCGACCAGGTTGCGAAGCTAATCCAATTCGATCGTCTGGTAATTTCTCTTGTGAACAAGGCCCGGGACGAGTTGGTTGATGAGTATGTTGTCGGGACTCATATAGATGGCTTGGAAGATCCGACGCGCCCCCCGCTGGCAACTACTGAAAAGTACATCTCCATGCAAGAGAATCGGCTGATTTCCTTGGATGAATCAGCCCTCCTGGAGCGCACGAGTGAGAGCGAGCCCACGCGATTGGCCCTTGCCGCTGGTCTCCGATCAATGCTGATAGTCCCTTTGATCTGGCGAGATAATCCAATTGGGACCCTCAATTTTCGGTCAATTAACCCGGATGGCTATGGGCAACATGACATTAGGTTGGCGGAATCCGTCGCGGCACAGATATCTGGTGTTGTAGCCACTTCTCAACTTCGAGATGACACGGCCAAAGTTGCCGGGGTTCGTGAGGGACTCGCCGAAATAGGGCGCATCGTCAGTTCTTCTCCGTCGATAGAGGACGTGTATTCGCAATTCGCTAAGGCGGCACAGAAAATTATTGATTTTGACCGGGTGGTTGTAATGCTTTTGCCACCCGGTTCAGGTGAAATCGAAATTGCCTATGTTTACGGAACCACAATGGAAGGTTCGGCGGTGGGGACACGAATACCCATTTCCGATTCATCCCGACAGTCTGTGATATTGCATGGCGAAACGATCGTTTCAGACGAAGCTGTCACAAGGCGAGAATCGAAAAATATCACGATCCAAAATACAGCCCTGGAAGTTGGTCTTCTGTCTCGACTGTCCACTCCTCTGGAGTGGCAGGGATCGATAATCGGATGCCTTGATTTTCGCTCCAAGAAATCGCAGGCATTTGATGAGGAGGAGATTCGCACAGCTCAGGCCATCGCTGTACAAATATCAGGCGGGATTCAAAGCACTCTGCTTTACGAGGAGCAACAGCGCGAGACCAGGGTGCAAGAGGCGCTGGCATCAATCACAAGCGCGGCGTCCTCCGGGCTAGAGCAGGATGACGTGTTTAGCCGCGTGGCAGATGAGTTGCTCCCCTTGATTCCATATGACAGGTTTTCAATTTCATTGATTGAGGAACACGATCCATCGATACTGACTACGGCTTACGTGCGCGGCCTTGAGGTCGACGGGTTGAGGGTGGGTGATCATCCCACAAACTACGATGGGCCGGGAGTCCCCTGGAAGTGGCGGACGACGGCTGTGATTAAACCGATCGGCCAGGCACTTACAGGCAGAGATGAAACCTCACAATCTGAGACGGCGATGACCTCCTGGATTGAAGCACCTCTAGGAATCTCTGACGAGGACCTGCTGGGCTATATAAGCATTCGAAGCAGTGATGCGTACGAGTACACAGCGCAAGATTTAGAACTACTACGGCGCGTTGCAACACACATCACACCATCGATCAACAACATTAAATTGCACATCGCGCTGGGCGAGGAGGCGAGGGAAAGAGAACTCCTGGCTGAGATCGGGCGGGTGACGGGTGACTCAGCATCAGTGTCTGAGATGTTTGGACACTTGAATCAGTTGGTTCCTCAACTCGTGCCGGCCGATGGTATTGGATTGAGCCTGATCGAAAAGGGCACGGGGCAACTGCGCATTGTTGAATCCGATCGGCGTGATCGTTTGGGGAGACCGATCAGAGGCATCCGGATGCCGTTCAGACCGGGAATTGGCGCAGAGGCATTTGATTCCAAAAAAACCATCAGGTTCTCCCCACGTGACGTGTCGGAAATAGAGGGTCGGGCACCCAATTTGTTGCCTCTATTTGAGGCAGGAAGCCGATCATTCATGGTCACGCCTATCATCTCCAGGCGAGAGGTGATTGGGACAATGTTTTTTCAGTCTGAGGCGGAATCGGCATTCGATAAGCCTCATGCGAATCTTGCGGAGAGGATTGCTCGGCAGATCGCAGGCACGTTAGAGACTGCTGAGCTCCATGAACAGATTCAGCATGAAGGGCGAGTAAACGAGCTTCTGGCTGAAATTGGCAGGGTAGTGAACTCCGCGGGAAGCATCCATGAGATGTTTCATGATATGAAACCGCTGGCCCGCGATCTGTTGCCCATTGACGGATTGGCACTGGCAATTATTAACTCAGGAGAGTCTGTTGCTCACCTGATTCAGGTTGATACCGGCTCGGTCTTGCCAGATCGCCCAGACGGGCAACGTGATATTCCGCTGGCTGGAACCCTTACTCAGGCGGCCTCCTCTGAGCGGCGCACAATCCTTGTTTCTCCTCCGGAAGGCGACCATCCACTCGCGGCTTATCCCAGCCTCAAGACTTTGTTTGATGGCGGTGCTAGATCATTTTTAGCTGTGCCTCTGGTCTCCCAGGGAAAAGCGTTTGGCACGCTGGTGATGTTCTCGATGAAATATGAAGCATTCTCCCCAACAGACGTGAACTCTGCTGAGCGTATGGTCTCTCAAATTTCTGGAATGATTGAAACCTTCTCGTTACAAGAGCGGCTAAAAGAAGAGGCCGAAACAAACCAGGCACTCGCGGATGTTGGCCGCCTGGTGAATTCCTCTCAGAGCGTGCAGGGAATGTTTGCTGCCACAAAACAGATCATTCGAGAATTAATTCCATCAGATGGTATTGGACTCACGCTAATTGATCGGGAGAGTGAGACATTTCGAGTAATCGATGCGGACCTTGGAGAAATTATCTCAGAAGAGGACGCGGTTCTCAGTGAACCACGGCCACTTTCAGGAAGCTTTACTCACGCGCTGAGCCATTCAAAAAAACCAATTTTGTATATTCCAGATGACGGGGATGACCTCACGAGTCAGTACCCAGGGTTGCAGTCGATTCACGACAGTGGCGGGCGATCAGTCGTGGGGGCTCCAATCATTGCTCAAGATAAAAATCTTGGCGCCCTAGTGGCCTATTCAAAGCATTCTGGAGCGTATGTTGACCACCACGCCATTCTGCTGGAGCGGGTCGCTAATCAGATGGCCGGAATGGTTGAAACGGCACAGCTTCTTGAAGAGGTGAGGAAGCTGGCCAACACCGTTGAAGCCAGTCCGGACTTCGTGGCGTTGACGGACCCTGCGATGCGGATCAAGTACATAAATCAAGCTGGCCGTGATCTGTTGGGTATTGTTGCGGATGGCCCTGTTCCGGAAGGGCTTACGGGGTATGACCTCTTTGACCGCGAAGGAAGGAAGGCAGTTGAAGAAGTAGGGATACCCGAGGCCAATGAGCATGGGTTCTGGTGGGGTGAGCCTCGAGCGGTAAGAATTGATGGGACAGAGTTCCCGGTTGAGGCGCTTATCGTGCCCATTGACGGCGGCGCATCAACCAAAAACCCGCTCGCCTATTCGATTCAGTATCGAGATAGTTCCAGACGCCTGCAGGCCCTGGAAGCGGCGGCGGAGAGTGAAGAACGCTATCGTGATCTGTTTGATAACGCAGACGAGTTGATTCAGAGCGTTGATGCTGACGGCAAATTTGAGTATGTGAACAAGGCCTGGTTGAATCGGTTGGGCTATACAGCAAACGAACTGGACGGAATGACTGTATGGGACATTATTCACCCTGATAGTGCTCAAAAAAGTCGGATATATTTTGGTCTGATGCTGGCAGGTAATGCCGGAGGTGAGGTCGAGGCAATCTTCCGGACCAAATCTGGCGAAGCGATTTACGTCCGCGGCACAGCAAACCCAAAAATTGAGGCCGGCACCCTCATATCTTCTCGTGAAATCTACAGGGATATCTCCGCGCGAATGGCTCTTGAGAGGACAAAAGATGAGTTTGTTTCGGTGGTTAGTCATGAGCTGCGCACGCCGCTGACATCACTGCGAGCGTCTTTGGGCCTCCTGGCCGGTGGTGTTCTTGACGATCAGCCCGAGAAGACCGGCAGAATGCTTGAGGTGGCGGTAAGCAACACTGAGAGACTGGTGCGTCTCATCAATGACATTCTGGATGTAGAGCGTATTGAATCAGGCCTGGTCACCATGGATATCCAGCCGTGGAACGTTCGGGAACTACTTGAGCAGGCCTCCGGGGAGATGAGCTCACTGGCCGGGGCAAGCGGCGTGAGCCTGAAGGTGGAATCATCGCCAGACCTCACGATGTTGATTGACAGGGATCGAATGATTCAGACGCTGGCTAACCTGATCAGCAACGCGATCAAGTTTTCAGACCCGGGTGCAGATGTGCTAATTCGGGCGCACGCCGATGACTCTCGAGTAGTTGTTGAAATAGAGGATCATGGGCGGGGAATACCATCCGAAAAACTAGAGACTGTATTCGACAAATTCCAGCAGGTTGACGCTTCGGTTTCGCGTGAAATGGGAGGAACCGGTCTGGGTCTGACAATCTGCAAATCGATAATCGAGCAACATGGAGGCGAAATCGCCGTTGAATCGATTGAAGGCGAGGGGAGTACGTTCACGTTCTGGGTGCCTGTGATCCCTGAGCGCTTTGTCAGGCCCAATTCTGCGTTGGACCTGTCTGTGGGGACCGTGTAATCGTGGCTTCAGTAAGGGTTTTGCTGGTTGACGATGATGAACATATTCGTGAGGTCACGCAACTTTCACTGGAGGCCATTATGGGGTGGGATGTGGTCCCAGTCTCCTCCGGCCCTGAAGCGCTTGAGCAATTGGCCTCAGGCCAGTTCAACGTAATTTTGCTTGATGTCCAGATGCCGGGGATGGATGGTCCAACAACTTTTGGGAAGATCCGTGAGATCCCGGGAGCGGCCGATGTGCCTGTGTTGTTGCTCACCGCCAAGACGCAGCGTTCAGATTTCGTTACCTATGAAAAGACCGGGGTAGACGGAACAATCCAGAAACCATTTGACCCTATGAAGCTGGGCGCGGAGATGGCTCAGATCCTGGGATGGACGGACTGACGTGGCGGGCAGCGAATTGGAGTATCCCGACGAGGAGTTAAACGCCCAGCTACAAGAAGCTGTGATGGATGTGTGGAAGCGTAGAAAGTCGCAGATTCTTGAACGGGTAGAGATAGTCAATAAATGTGTCTCTGACCTTGATCACGGTAAGATCGATCAGGACACCATTGCGGAGGCGATTGTGGAAGCTCATCGGCTGGCTGGCGCGATGGGCAGTTTTGGATTTCATGCCTCTTCGGACTTCGCCAGGACTATTGAGCTATCGCTCGAAAGCGAATCCTGGGAACAGACTTCTGTAGACTCGATGAAAGTTGCAATCGATGGGATTAGGAGTGAGTTGGAGGACAATTAGGCCTCACTCACAAGGCGTGATCGGGGATGCACTATGCACGTGCTGATCGTTGAAGACACGGCGGAGGTCGTTGACATTATTGATGTCTCCCTCAAGATACGCTGGCCCGATTGCGAAGTGACCGCGGTCTCCAGAGGCAGCATGGCGATGGGAGTTCTTGCGGTCAACAAACCTGATCTGGTGATCTTGGACCTGGGCCTTCCGGATATGGATGGCCTCGAACTATTGGCGGATATGCGCAGAGTATCCACCGTCCCGGTAATTATTCTTACCTCCAGAGGCCACGAGGCGGCGCGGGTTCGCGGGCTGGAGACCGGGGCTGACGATTACATCGTAAAGCCCTTCTCTTCCAGCGAACTCCTTGCCCGCACTCAGGCTGTGCTCAGACGCACGAGGGCTTCCACCAAGATGCAGGACTCCGGACAGGTGCTCTCCGGCGATCTGACGGTGAATTTTGAGACCAAAACGGCCCGGGTCAACAACGAGTTGGTTCCTCTTTCCCGGCTTGAGTGGGATGTACTGTCCTTCATGGCCCATCACCCCGACAGAGTGATGGTGCATAAGGAGCTAAAAGAGCGTGCCTGGGGATCCAGCCTGGTGGACGATAGTGTGGTCAAGATGTGTATCAGACGGATTCGCGGCAAGATCAAAGATGTAGGCGGTGATCCAGCGGTAATCGTCACCCATAGAGGCGCGGGCTACAGTTTCAAGCCCTGAACGGGACATGAATTTTTCAGTGATTGGTTGGTGAGGCAGACAGTTCGGTTACCAAACCGTTACTTTCCCGCGCGGTTCGGATACATAACGGCACCCGTATTGCGTTTGAATGTAGATGTTGGCCGAGGGTCTCCGTAATCCAGTCCACGCCGGAAGCTCTCGGCCAACATTTTTCTCCCACTCATCGATGGATC
>DBZV01000032.1:23571-34794 GCA_002311865.1 Dehalococcoidia bacterium UBA1151 | reverse complement strand
AGATCGGCTACGGCAACACTCATGGCTATTCTTCAGGGCGCGAGGCTCGTCAAGCCTGCAAAAACGGTTCGCCCGATATCCTGATCGTCTCCTCTGACATGAGTGATGTCTCAACCGTAGAGTTGATCCAACGCTGTCGACTCAATCACCCGTATCTCCGTGTGGTGTTGACATCAGGCATAGCCACAATTGGCGAGGGCCTCAGCGCACTGGAAAAACTTGCCGATGCGACACTGATTAGTCCCATCGGAATGTGGGAGCTTCGCCAGACAATGCGCATCCAGCTAACAGCCCTGGACGCTGCCGCCTCCTGACCATCCGGCCTTCCCTATCGGCAGTTGTCATCATCGAAGAAGCAGACCATCGATTCGCGTCCGCCGCGGGCGTAAACTTCAAGTTTCGACGCCATAAATATACCCTTCCATTTGGTGCGATCCAAAGTAGAGATCGCTGGAGCCAGTAGATGCCCCTTAATTTAAGAATTCCCGGCCCTATGCCCCTGCCGCCAGATGTGCTGGAGGCGACCGGGCGACCGATGATCAATCACCGTGGCCCTGAATTCGCCGACATCCTTGATCGCATGACGCGAAATATGAAGACAATGCTGGAGACTTCTGGTGATGTGTACTTCATGACCTCTTCAGGCACCGGCGCCATGGAGACCGCTGTAGTTAACGTGCTATCGCCGGGTGACGCAGTACTCTCGGTCTCTATTGGAGTATTTGGTGACAGATTTGGTGATATTGCTGAGATCTACGGCGCAGATGTAACCCGTTACAAGACAGAACTAGGCGACGCTGCGGACCCCGGCGACGTCAGTGAAGCGCTGGCCGCGATGCCCCACTGCAAGGCGGTTCTGGTAACCCACAACGACACCTCAACAGCGGTTCAGAATGATATCGCCGCCCTCTCTGAAATCATCAGGAATGAGTCGAATGCCCTGATCCTTGTAGACGCCGTCTCCAGTGCCGGCGGCTCTCCGCTTGCGATGGATGCATGGGGCCTGGATATGGTCGCAACCGCCTCCCAGAAGGCCTGGATGGCTGGGCCTGGTATTGGCATTATCGCCGTCTCCAAGCGAGCATGGGCAGCATATGAAACATCCACCATGCCAAAGTTCTATTTTGACATTGCACAGTATGAGAAGTTCCTTGAGATAAGCCAGCCCCCGTTTACTCCTGCGCTTTCTACAATTTACGGGCTTGATCTTGCACTTCAGCAACTGGCTGACGAGGGTATTGAGAACGTGATCGCGCGCCATGCGGAGAGAGCCGAACAGACCCGAAGGGGCGTACAAAGGATAGGGCTGGAACTCTTGTCTGACGCCAGCGTGGCATCCGACACAGTGACCGCTATAAAGGTCCCTGAGGGAGTTGACGCGAAGGCTGTAGTCACCGCGATGCGGGATGAATTTAATGTGGAAATTTCAGGTGGACAGGGTGCACTTACTGGAAAGATCTGGCGCATTGGTCACATGGGCTGGTGTGAACCAGAACACATCGATGAGTGCATCGATGCTCTGGAAAAGGTGCTGGCCCAGACCAGGTAGGTCTGAATCGCAAATCCGTGAATCGCATGATTAGGCCAACAAAGGGGCCCATAGCGGGTGCCCTTGCCGGCTTAACCTCTATCCTACTCATCGCCTGTGGTTCGGCGGCGGCGGAGCCTGTCCAGGTTATGCCGCGTATTGCCACATCGCCCCCTCAACCTCAGGCTGATCCACCGGCAACGTCAGCGCCAACCCTAACGGTCGAACCGTCTTTGAGCGATCGGCTCGGCGCGGTGAGTGCGATGCAGGCAACGCAGGCGGCAGATCCCGTTGCCCCGGCTCCAACTCCCATTCCGACAGCTACTCCGCTACCCGAAGCGGAGTCCGTCGTTGGGTCAGGTGTGCCAACCCCGCCAACAGACCCCGAGGCGCAGCCCGACCCGCCTGAACTTGGCACCCCGCTGATCAACATAACGTTGCCACGGGCCGCCAGTGAAGAAGTGGTCGATCTGGCTACGTTTGATTCAGACAAAAATATTGTCATCGTTTTCTACAGGGCATTCTGGTGAACATTCTGCCGTCGCCAGCTCGTCGATCTGGCTAAGAATTACGAGGCGATCAAGGCTCAGAACGCTGAAGTGTTTGCCGTGAGTACAGACGATCTGCGTGGGGCTGACTATGCCGTCGAGCAGTTTGAGGCCACCTACCCAATTCTCTATTCAAGTGACGATAATGCGATTCCATTTAGTTACGGAGTATTCAATCTTCACGGAGACGGCCTGGCTTCTGAGGCGATATTCATCTATGACACATCGCGCACACTTGTATGGAAGACGGTTGGCGAGCGATACTCGGACGCCGTTCCATCTTCCGTACTGATTGAGGCGCTCAAAGAGATCAATACCCGTGTTGATCGAAGCGATTCATCAGCACTCGGTCAGGGCTAATCCAGACCTAGAGATCGCCATCCAGATTCTGGATGACTAGCCCGGAGGAGATCTTGGGATGGAAGTAGGTCGACTTAATCGGCAATAGCTTCCCCTGCCTGATCACCGACTCCGCCATCTCAGTGCTTATGGGCCTCATAACGAAGCCGAACTCGCTAACGCCATTGAGGGCGTCGCCGATTGCCTGATCGGCTGAGTTTTTGACTCCAACAACGTTGAGCTCGCGAGACGAGCCAAAGATGCCACGCAGAATTTCGCGGTGTAGTCGGCCATAGTCTGTGGCATCAGCAATGTCTAGGTCTGGAGATGGTTCTGACTTCATCGTTGCGATGTGTATCTTGCCCGGCTCAAGCCCCACCACGCCAAAGGTGGTCTGGCTCTTAGGCTCACGTGCAAGACTGTGCTCCAGCGCCAAACCAATCTTTGTTTTGGGCGGATTCCACACTTCCAGATCGCATACCGCGGTGATGTGCGCGCGCAGAGACAGAACCTCCGCTTCAGTAGCACCCGTGACGTCGCGATGATAGCCGCGCAGGAACAGTCCGGGGTCGTCGATGGCAACCAGCGTCATCACCCTGAACTGGGAAGCATCATCTTCATCGTGGCCTAGGTTGTCGAGTGCGTAGTCCCGAAATGCCTGGGCGGCTTCATAACGATGGTGACCGTCTGCGATATAGATCTCTGAGTTGGAGAGCGCGCCACGGAGCGCGCCAAGAATTGTCGGATCGGTAACACACCACATTCGGATGGACGGAAGATCAGGTGGGTTCGCGACAACATCGGGCTCCCGGCGCGCGACCTGCCAGAGCAGGGACGCCACCGGCGCGTCGGGGCCGTCGCGGTAGAGGGCCATCAGGGGGGAGAAGTTGGAGAACGTGGATTTCATCAGCGACAGGCGATCTTGCACCGGACCCTGCTCAGTCAATTCGTGTGGCAGGACAATTCCGGCATCATAATCCTCAATACGAACGGCAGCGACAAGCCCAATCCGGCGAAACTCAGCGCCCTCCTCGTTGAACACCTCTTCCACCACGTACATGGACGGATCTACATCGCGTTTGAGCACACCAGACATTAGCCACTGCACACGTGTCCGGGCCGAGCGCATGTAGCGCGATTCATTGGCGGCGTGGGTGGACCAGTCGTAGGCCAACTCCAACCTGATGATGTTGTATTCGGACCGGGAGTAAAGGCCTTCCAGGTCCTGCTCGGAGAGAACGTATGTGGGACAGAGATTGGGAGATAGATCACCCGCAACTGCGGGGTCGTATCTGACTGCTCGGAACGGTCGTATGTCTGCCATTGTGTTGAGTATAGATGCGGCTTGGTTGGAGAGGGAGGTATTTTCAAATGATTTCAGCGATCGCCATGCTGCGCTTGGCGTGCGGTTTGTCTGCGATTAGCCTACCGTTTACTGCATGCCCGCCACCAAGACCACAAAAGCACGAGCTCTGGAACTCAGGGAACAACTCAACCGGCACAACCATCTCTACTACATCGCCAATCAGCCTGAGTTGAGCGATGCTGAGTACGACGCGCTCATGCAGGAGCTACGTGGGATTGAGGCTGAATACCCAGATTTGCTGTCCCCAGACTCCCCCACACAGCGCGTTGGCGCACCACCTGCGCCGGAGTTCATCGAAATCACACATCCGGTCCCCCTGCTGAGCTTAAGCAACGTATTTGGCGATGATGACCTTATAGCGTGGCACCACCGGGTCTCGGAATTTCTTGAGATCGATGAGTTTCCAATGGTATGCGAGGTAAAGATCGACGGCCTCGCCATCGCGCTGACGTACGAGAGCGGTGTTCTGACACGCGGCGCTACGCGTGGCGATGGCGTGACAGGGGAGGACGTGACGGCCAACATCCGGACGATTGGGTCAATTCCGCTTCGTCTGCAGGGCGGTGACTTTCCGCAGCGCCTTGAAGTTAGGGGTGAAATCTATTTCCCGAAAAAGGCTTTCGACGCGTTCAACGAAGAGCGAGTAGTCGAAGGCCTCCCGCCCTATATGAATCCCCGTAACTCAGCATCAGGTTCGCTGCGCCAACTAGATTCCCGGGAGACCGCGAAGAGGCCGCTGGATGTCTGGATATACGCAATTGGCTGGGCAGAGGGTGGACCCATCCCTCAGAGCCACTCAGGCCGATTGGCGGCGATGTCTGGCTGGGGTTTCAAGGTCAACCCGTGGACCAGCACCGTAGCTACTCTTGATGGCGTTAGAACCGCCTACAAAAAGGCCATCGAGGAGCGCGATGGTCTCGATTATCTGATCGATGGGATGGTGATCAAGGTAGACGATGTGGGCTACCAGGACCGCCTGGGCTTCGTAGGACGCGAGCCACGCTGGGCAACTGCGTACAAGTTCCCACCAGAGCAGGTGTCGGCGATTCTTGATGAGATTCGGGTCAGTGTTGGTCGCACCGGCGCGCTTACTCCGTATGCGTACTTCGAAGAGGGTGTATACGTTGGAGGTGTAGTTGTTCACCAGGCGTCGCTCCATAACGAGCAGGACATCAACCGCAAGAAAATCGCGGCCGGTCAGCGCGTGATCGTGCAGCGTGCCGGGGATGTGATTCCTCAGGTTGTCGGACCAGTGCCCGGGCAGCGGGATCCGCCGGAGTATCGATTACCTGAGGTGTGTCCCGTTTGCGAAGTACCAGTGTTTCGGGACGATGACGAAGCGGTTGTCCGTTGCGTAAATGGCCGTTGCCCCGTGCAGATCCAACGCCTGATCGAGCACTTCGCCGGTCGAGGAGCGATGGATATCGAAGGCCTGGGCGAGAAGATGGCTGTGCTGCTCTTCAACGAAGGATTGGTCCTCGATGTGGCGGACATCTACAGGCTAAAAAAAGAGGAGACGCAGGCTCGCCTCATGGAGATGGAAGGGCTTGGGGAACTGAGTGTCCAGAAGCTCCTCGATGGCATCGAGGCGTCGAAGAATCAGCCTCTTCCGAAACTGCTGTTCGGCCTGGGGATTCTTCATGTGGGCTCTGAAGTGAGTGAGCTCCTTGCCGATCGCTTTGGCTCGCTGGATGAAGTGATGGCTGCCACCGAGGAGGAGTTGATCAGCATTGAAGGGATCGGGCCGCGTATTGCAGCCTCAGTGCGGGACTGGTCACAGCAAGAAGGCAACCTGGAAATCGTCAAAAGGCTGATTGAGAGCGATGTCAATCCGAGGCAAGAGCGCCGAGAGCCGCAAGATCTACCATGGACAGGCCTCCGATTCGTGGTCACCGGCAAGCTGGAAGCATTCTCAAGGCCGGAGGCACAGGCGCGGATCAAATCGTTGGGTGGCGCTGTCTCAAGCAGCGTGTCCGGCAAGACCGATTACGTAGTCGTTGGTGAGGAACCGGGCTCAAAGTACGATAAGGCTATGAGGCTTGAAGTCGCGATCCTGGACGAAGCGGAATTCCTGAACAAACTTGCAGAGACTGAATCCGTCGCCTGACCTCTGTGCTTGCTCAAAGATGACATCTGACACTTTGAGATCGCTGCGCGTAGGCCGATGATGCCCGCGTCTCGGCCGGCGGCTCGGGGCATCATCCCTGTTTGTTGAATTGGATTACCCAGATGGACAACAACTTTTCCCTTTCGCCAGAGGCCTTCGGGCAGATTCAAACCGTTAGCGCGTGGCGGGCTGGATGGCTGTATCAAGGTGAGGCCGTCATATCTGAGCGATGGTTAACAGATTTCTCTGCACCGCTTACTGGCTCGGCCTCATTTCGGGTTGTGCTGCTGACAACACCCGCGGTCGTTGAAGCCTCTGCTCTTGCAGATCGAAGAATTGGGGTGTGGATTCCAGGCCAAGACGTTGAGCACCCCGGGAAGGATCGGCATGCTGCTGCTCAGGGCGTGAGGGAGCAGACCGCGATCTATCACACCGCCCACAACACCCAGTTGGACGATTTGAGCCGGGCACTTGATCAACGGTCTGTGGCAAACGATGAGCGGTTTGCTGCGAACCTGAAAAGTGCTTTAGCAGGCGTCCAGTTGGTGATCAGTGACTCTCCAGCGGAGGTTGAGAGTTCCGCCGTCTTCGAGTCGGATCTGCCCTTGAATTGGATTGCCGCAATCGGAGCCGCCTTGTTGAACGCCAACTATGCAGATTCTGGTGCTCCGGTGGTTGAACGGCTCACCGTCGATGATGTCCGGGAGAAAGTAGTTCCATGGCTAATCGGAATGCCTGGAGGAGCGCCCACGCCTCCTGAGGTGCTCGCAGCCGGGTTGAGACAAGATGGTCAGCCAGCTGAGGAGCTGATCTTCAAGCTCTTCGGGGGTGACTCACTGGCAGGCGATGAGGCCCATAGATTTCTTGTGCATGATCTCGGATATCCCAAATACGTCGCCGCTGCGCATCTGCTCGCAGCCGTTGCAAATACGGGCGCTGAAATAGTTTGGCAAGAGGCTACGGAGGTAACGAACCAGCTTCCACGCCTTAATCGATTTAACGTCGATGAGTTCGATATCGAACATTTGCAATTTGCAAATATTAGAGAGATCAGCTCTCGTGTGAGTACCCGGTGGGACTCTGCTCTACCGTTTCTCCGTGCCGCGATGCCGGATGCCATGCCGGAAGGCCACACTCCGGTGGTCATTCAGGCTGCTGAGTTCGAGTCGGAACTCCAGCGGATAGCGGCCCGAGCCGTCATGGCAGATGCACTTGTCGCGCGGTTATCGCGGTCAATGCAACGACCATCCCCGGTCATTGGATTGGAGCAGTTGGGACTGTTGGATGTGCTGAACATTGACGACTGGAGATCGTTCGTTGACGTGGCCTCTGAAAGATTTAGAGGGGCTTCTGGGTTGAGGGAATTGATGGAGCTCTACCGCCGATTCCGCACACTGTCAGTCAATACCGCTGAGATAGAGCATGCCTGGCGTTACCTCCACCTGGCGGACAGCAACGAGGTTTCGGAGAGTCGGAGGCTCCCCGCCCGGACGTTGATGACAAGATTTGAACTGCATGATCTGCTATCGATCCCGGCAACGTGGCCAGTGGTGTTTGATGAGTTCAGACGTTGGAAATCGGCCCACTCTGAAACGTATCTGCAGATTCATGAACAGGCTCGGGAGGATGCCCAGAGGGCGCGTCTGCTGGTGGAGCGTGCAATCCTGCTGGCGGCCGCAACAAATCAACTCAAGGAGGTGTCGGAGCTGCCGTCCGACGGCGCGGATAAAGCGCTCTATAGCCTGGAGGAACTCGCACTCTACGCGGAGCCATGCTCACGTGAAATCGATGACATGGATCTGGATCATGAGCCTTACTGCTCTGAATGTGGGCTCGGTTTTTCTGTGCCTGATCTGACCGGGCAGGTCGAATCGTTAATCGGCACTCTGGAGATGATCTTAAGCCGTATCAATGGGTATATATCAACCGCGGCAATAACGGAAATCCTCAATGGAGAAGAGTCGGCTGAAACGCGGAAACTGCTGAGAATAGGCGAGGCCTCCAATCTCGACATTAATCGGGCTACCGGGGAATCAGGGGCGACCGCATTCATCGCTGAATATCTGAGCAAGCGCGGGAACATGTGATCAACAAGACCGTTTGAAGCCCGTGCGCTGCCCGTCGCGCTGGAATTCTCCGGTAATCTGTACGCCACTCCCTTCTTACAGGAACAATGTGGCGTGTCAGTTTGAGTTTTAGACGAATATTTAGACGTAAAGACAAGCGAGGCTCTCGGCCTGACGGCTGGATGAAGCCGGACCTGATTGTGCTCGGCCTTGGCAATCCAGGGCCAAAGTACAAAAACACGCGCCATAATGTTGGTTGGTGGTGCATGGATGAGCTTGAGTCTCGTTCCAGCATCAAAATTGGGCGTGGGAACAGGAACACGGATGTTGGTGAGGGGTATCTGGCCGGGATTCCCGTAACGCTCGCCAAGCCGCAGGCCTTCATGAACAAAAGCGGCGACTCTGCCATTTACGTATCTGATAGATATAACACCGATCCATCCCATCTCGTCGTAATAACCGATGACATGGCAATAGCACCAGGGAAAATTCGGATCCGTGCTCAAGGCGGCAACGGCGGGCATAACGGTCTCAAGTCGATCAACCAGCGACTGGGAACTCAGGAGTTCACGCGCATTCGGATTGGCATCGGTCGGCCGTTTGACCGCGCAGATGAGCTGGAGTGGGTGTTGAAGTCGTTCCCGCCCGATGATCTAACGCTGATCAAGGCGGCGGTGGTCAGGGCGGCTGATGCGGTGGAGAGCATTCTCATTGACGGCCTGGACCGCGCAATGAACAAGTTCAATTGAACGTTGGTAGGCGGCTTTTTCCGGGGCTGGCTGGCGCGATTTTGGTACTGGTCACAGCGTGCAGTTCATCAGTTGAGACGGGCACGCCAACGGATGGAGACGCGACGCGCGTGGTCGCTGCGCGTACGGTGGAAGCGGCAGAAAGTCCATCCCCCGCAGAAGACACTCCCGTAGTCATATTGACCGCAACCTCAACGCCTGCCGCGCCGGCGACATCTCCGACAGCCCAATCACCAGATCCAATCCCCACCGCGTTTGTCCAACTTGCCTCGACCGCATCTCCGACGGCGGTCCCTGCAACGCCGACACTGATTTCCAGTGTTGATGACATTCCTGAGCCACCGCGTCGCGACCCTGTTGACCTCACTCGCCGACTACATCCAGACCGGTACGAAGCGTTTCTGCAGCGAAGTGGCGATGCCAAACCACTGATATCCAGGGGAGAGACTCACGAATTCAACGTCCTTCTGGACAACGGCGTCGTGACGGTCTCGGCGATTGCAGAGAGGATATCGGAGAACGCCTACTGGTTTTTCGATTCCCGGCATGTGCCCTTCGATATAGAAATTGATGATGCTGTTAGTGAGTTCGAAGAGCAGATCTGGCCAATCGTAACGGGGCTATTCGGCGGGATTGAGACGCCGGGTATTGACGGTGATCCGCGAATAGTAATCCTGCACACACCGTTGGATCCCGGTCTTGGTGGATACTTTTCTGGCGCTGATGCGTACCCCGCAGAGGTGATGCAACTCTCCAATGAGCGCGAGATTATCTACATAGCGTCAGCACTCCGCCCCGGCAGCGCCCAATACGCTGCGGTGCTTGCCCATGAGCTGCAGCACGCGGCCAACTTTGGGCAGGACCGGGGCGATGAGGCATGGCTGAATGAAGGCCTGTCTGAGCTAGCGGTGGTTCGCGCGAGGTACAACGCTCCCACACATCTGAATTTTTTGCGCGAGCCCGATACGCAATTGAATTCATGGCCAAATAGTGTCAACACAGGCAGTTCCTATGGCGCTGGCCTGCTCTTCACCGAGTACGTGGCGGATCGCTTTGGCGGGGATGACGCGATTCTGGGACTCGTCGAGGCGAGTGCGGATGGCCTCAACTCGATTGAGGAGTATCTCAAGTTAGTTGGAAGTGATCTCAAGGTCATTGATCTATTTAAAGATTGGACCGTTGCAAATCTCGTTGACGAGGAGTCCGGCCCGTACTCCTACCCCAGTCGCGATCTTGGGCGCGTCCAGCGAAATATTGCGATCGATGTCACCCCGCGTTCGAACAGCGTCAACCAATTCGCGGCGGACTACTGGACGCTGCTGATATCGGGTGAAAAGCCAACGCGCATCAACTTCAGCGGGGATGAGACCACGCAGATCATCCCAACTGCTGCATATAGTGGAAATGCATGCTACTGGGGCAACTTTGGAGATTCGATCGACGCCAAGCTCACCCGGGCATTTGACCTGACGGATATCGAGTCTGCAACACTCAACTTCGCCGCCTGGTATGAGTTGGAAGAGCTCTGGGACTTCGCATACGTGATGGTCTCTACCGATGACGGATTGACGTGGACTCTCCTCGAAGGGCTGAATACGACTGATGAGAACCCCAACGGTACCGGGCTGGGCCCCGGTTTCAGCGGCGCCAGCGATGGATGGAGAGATCAAAGTTTCGATATTTCCGCATATGCCGGCGGCGAAATCCTGGTGCGATTTGAGCACGTCACGGACGATGCGGTTAATGTTCACGGCATCTGCGTCGACGATATAAAAATTCCTGAAATTGAGTACTTCGACGATGCCGAAGGCGTCAGCGACTGGGAGTTCGACGGCTTTGCACACATCGACCCAACCGTCCCACAGAAGTGGCTGATCAGCATTGTGCGGGAGCCGGCTGATGGCCCGGTCGTCGTTGAAATCGTGGATGTTGCCGCAGGCGAAGCCGACTTCACTGTGTGGCCACCTGAGGGCGACGAGGAGGTTTACTTGGTGATCAGTGCGGTCACCCGTATCTCGATTCTTCCGGCTGACTATAAACTCGAGTTCGAGATCGTTAGCTAACTCAGTGGCAAGCTGGCAGGCGCTTCGATTCGTTCGAATCCTGTGTAGGGGACAAGCACTTCGGGCACCGAAATCGATCCGTCCGAGTTCAGCCCGTTTTCCATGATCGCGATCATGATCCTGGGCACCGCCAGGCCTGATCCGTTCAGCGTGGTTGGATACCTGGTCGATGCACCCGGTGCTGGCCGGTAACGGGTGCCGTTGCGGCGCGCCTGGAAGTCGCCACAGGTTGAGATTGAGCTAACTTCCAGCCACTCCTGTACACCGGGTGACCAGACCTCAATGTCAAACGTCTTCGCCGACTGGAATCCGATATCTCCCGTGCAGAGCGCGATAGTACGGTAGGCGAATCCTAGGCGTGCGCACAAATCGGTGGCCTGGGAGAGCATATCGCTGAGCGCGGCGGCGCTATCTTCTGGCTCCGTGTACCGGAACATCTCCACCTTTTCGAACTGGT
>DBZV01000032.1:0-23469 GCA_002311865.1 Dehalococcoidia bacterium UBA1151 | reverse complement strand
CGCATGCAGCGCGTTGAGTGACACCTCAGCTGTCGGGATGAGCCAGAGGCCCGACTCGTCATCGCGATACAGGTTGCTGGCGAACTTTGGCAGGTTGCCGGAGCCCAGCATCGTCTCTTCTCTCACCAGTAGCGGGGGAGAGATCTCCGTATAGCCGTTCTCCCGGACATGGACATCCAGCATCCACGATGTGAGCGCCCGCTGCAGCTGCGCGCCCGCTCCACTCATCACAAAGAAGCGAGCGCCGGACATGCGAGCGCCAGCCTCCAGGTTGATGATTCCTAGCCTCGGTCCTGAGTCCCAGTGCGGCTCAACCGCGGGGGCAGATTCGTCCGCCTTACCCACGGTCTCAAGAATGACATTGGACGATTCATCCAGCCCGATCGGGACATCGTCCAGCGGCAGGTTTGGCAGAACGATCATGAGATCTCGTAGCGACTCTTCCGTCTCGAGCAGATCGGCTTCAATTTGCTTGATGCGGTTGCCAACCTCCCGCATCTCCGCGATCTGCTCAGGTGATGGCTTCTGTTTGGTGGCTCCGATGGCCTTGCTCGTCTCGTTTCGATGACCTCGAAGCTCATCAACATCTACGATCAGACCGCGGCGCCTGACATCCAGCTCGACGATCTCATCGATAGGCGCGTCTTCGCCGCGTGATGCCAGGCGTTCTTTGACGTGATCTGTCTCTTCAATAATCTTTTGAATGTTGAGCATTTATGATTGATCCCAGGACTAATCCAAACGTCTCAGCTGCGGAAACGCGATGACTTCCCTGATGCTTCGTTCGCCGGTGATCAGCAGCGACAACCGGTCGATACCAAGCCCCAATCCACCCGCGGGCGGCATGCCGTGCTCCATCGCGACCAGGAAGTCCTCATCAAGGCGGTCCATCTCATCATCACCAAACGACTGGCGCAGTCTCTCCTGTTCCTCGAACCGTTTGCGCTGTTCCACAGGGTCGTTCAACTCCGTGAACGCGTTGGCGAACTCAGTTCCAATGGCGAACGCTTCAAACCGTTCAACAATGCGATCATCTTCGGGCTTGTGCTTGGCAAGCGGCGACATCTCCGTTGGGTAGTCGACCAGGAACACCGGTTGGATCAGGTGGGGTTCCACTTCGGCGGAGATCACTTTATCGAGAAGTCGCCCCCACGGCAGGCCATCCTCGACGTGAATCCCGCGTTCGCGCATGGCACCCGAAAGAGACTCGACTTCATTCTCATTGAGGAAGTCGATTCCGGTTCGGTTCATGATTTCGGTACGCAGATCAAGGCGCGGCCACGGGGGCGTCAGATCGATGTCTGGTTCTGACTCATTCAGTGAAGGAATAATCATTGAGCCTGTAACGCTTTGTGCGACCGATGAGACGAGGTCTTCAACCATCTGCATTACGTCGTTATAGTCGGCGTACGCCTGGTAGCTTTCGATCGTGGTGAACTCGGGATTATGTTCTGCATCGATGCCCTCATTGCGGAATATGCGGCCAATCTCGAAGACCCTGTCGATACCGCCCACCACAAGCCGCTTGAGATGCAGTTCTGTGGCGATTCGGAGGTAGAGATCACGATTGAGGGCGTTGTGGTGCGTTTGGAACGGCTGCGCAGAGGCACCAGCAGCCACGTTGACCATCACTGGCGTCTCAACCTCAATGAAATCCTGCTTTTCCATGAAACGCCTGATGGCAGACACGATGGCTGAGCGGGTTCGGACCAGCGCCATCGACCTGTCGTTGGTGATCAAGTCCAACTCCCGCTGCCGGAATCGCTTCTCGATATCCTGGAGTCCCGCCCACTTGTCAGGCAGCCCACGGACGGCTTTTGTGAGCATGGTGAATGACCGCGCCTCAACGCTTGGCTCACCACGTCTCGTACGAAACACCGGGCCTTTGACGCCAACAATATCGCCGATATCGAGATCATCCAGGATGGCGAAATCGGCGCCCAGTACGTCTTGACGTGCATGGACCTGGATCTTGCCATCGGCGTCCTTGATGTCCAGGAACGCTGCCTTGCCCATTCCGCGTCGCGCCATCACCCGTCCGGCGATGGTCACGCTGCGTGTCTTCGCTCCCTCACCCAATTTCGCTTCACGTGCTTCAAGGCGGGCAACGGCTCTGATTGACGTCACGGTTGGCTTGAATCGTGCGGGGTAAGGATCAATTCCGCGCGCTCGCAGATTCGCGGCCTTCTGGACGCGTGTTTCAAGAAGGCGCTCTTCGGCAACGCCGCCACTATCGGGATTCGTCTGATCTGGTGTCTCTGGAATCGGATTCGCCCTCATTTTTTATGCGAGCGTCAATTCTATCTAGTGCGGGCGCAGGTTTGCGTAGTGAATGTTTCACACAACTGGACGCGGGTGTGCCAGGTTCAGATAATGGCGAGTCTGACTCAGATGTTGAATTGAGGTTCGGCGTGGTTGCTCAACTTGTCGAAGATCTGGATTCGCCAGCGCTGGGAGTCGACGACCATCAGCCGATTGCGATTGATGTCGAACTTCACCCCGGTGGGCAGCGTGAATTTTATCTCGGGTTCAAGCGTATCCACCCGCCGACGCGCCTTCGCCACGTCAGGGTTGCCCTGGACGTAGCGCTTTTGCCACTTGGACATCTCTATCGCAGAGCCACCAAGCTCTAGGATGTATTCGCCAGCTTCAGAGAACACCTGAACGCGATCATTCGCCCAATCGCACACGTACAGGTCACCGTCTGGATCTATAGCAACGTCTGACGGGTGATCGAACTGACCGGCATCGCTGCCGTGCGCTCCAATGGCACTGAGGAAGTTTCCATTGGCATCAAACTTCTGCACACGGTCGTTCTTGTGGTCGGCCACGAATACGTTTCCGCTGGCATCAACATTGATGCCCCACGGTGCGTTGAACTGGCCTTCATCAGCGCCCCGGCCACCCCACTCCGCGATGAACTCGCCGCTGGTGGTCAGTTGCTGGACGCGGTGGTTCATCGTATCGGAGACGTACATGCTGCCGTCGCCGGAGATAACTATCCCGGACGGGCGATCGAACTCCCCGCGTCCACTTCCTGATTCGCCAATGTGTCTGATGAATTTGCCATCAAGATCGAACTCGTAGATGAGGTCGCGTAGTTCGTCTGTCACGAACACGTTCTGATTTGGCCCGGTGGCCACGCACGCAGGCCATCCGCGTTCCAAGACGCCCGGGCTGGAATCATTGAACTTAGTGACGATCTCCTCGTCACCGGGCTCGGGGCCAATAGTGATTTTCATCACGTCGCAAAAGTAGCGATCTTTTATGGTGAGGTAGACATCATCACCCTGACCAAAGGCCATGTTGACCATACCCGTGGTTTGGCGACCACCCACCACGTGCGTGAAGTCGTATGCCCGGCCTGCGGCCGATGTTGTTAGCGCTGGTGTCATACGTCGTCCGTCTGCCTAATTAAGAATGAACTCGGGTTTCTCGAATGTCCCGCCCACCACGGGAACCGCATCCAGCCCCATCCAGTCCTCCACGATGGTGGTGTACACGCTGCGGAAGTCGATGCTTGGAACCAGGTCGCCCTGATCCAAATCGGACGCCCTTGTGGAGGGGTACTGACCGTACTGTCCGCCCTTGATGCCCTTCCCGATGGCCAGGCAAACCCCGCCTGCGCCATGGTCCGTGCCGGCGCCGTTATCGTAGACCCTGCGGCCAAATTCTGAGTACAGGAACACGATCACGTTGTCGGCTTTGCCCTTTGCTTCAAGGTCGTCAAAGAAGTCACGTATCGCGGTTGATACTTCGGTCCAGAGACGTGTATGCGTGTTGATCTGGTCGGCATGAGTGTCAAATCCGCCGTGATCGCAATAGAAGACCCTGGAGCCAAGTCCTGCCATGTGGATCTGTGCGATGCCCTTTAGCTTGTCGGCGATGGTCGTGTTGGCATACTCAATGTCTGACGAGTAGTTTGCCGGTGCCGCGGCCAGAATGTCCGCACCCTTGAGCGCATCGATTCCTGTCTGGCCCAGAAAGTCCATCACGGGGCCTGTGCCGATTGCGGGTGAGTACATCCGGCGGTAACGGCTAAGCACGCGGGAGAGCTTCTCCTCCGGCGTGAGTCCGGTGAGCATCCCGTAGCTGTTGATGTTTTCCACCGTCGCGACGGGGACGTTTGGCCCCACCAGAGCACGGAACAGCGACGGCCCCATGCTCACGGCCGTGACCACGTTCTCTGCCGCGGGATCGATATCACGTACTACACGGGCGAGCCAGCCTTCCGTTCCCAGTGTGTCCGGCTCGCAGGTGTGCCAGATATCCATGGAACGGAAGTGCGACCGGGGTGAGTTCTCATAGCCCACTCCGTGAATAATCGCCACGTCACCGTCCTGGTACATCTTGTGAATCGGACCCATCGAGGGGTGCAACCCAACCTGATCATCCAGGATCAATACGTCTTCTTCGCCAACATTCACAATTGGCCGATAGTCTCGATATAGAGGATCTGCGTATGGGACCACCGTATTCATGTAATCGTTGCCGCCGGTGAGTTGTAGGACGACGATTACCGGGTCGCTCTTTGCGGTAGTGATGGTGGTTCTCCTTTCTTCTTCCAGGGCCCGGCTAGCGCGCTGCGCGCGGGTGCCTAGGCGAACTGGTATTCCCTGAGTGAAACGATGAGTTGGAGTATCTCTGAGACCTTTGCCGCGCCGCCCTCTTCCGGCGAATCGTCGCTCCAGTCGAACCGCCCAAGTGCTCTGGCGTGTTCAATGAGCTCATCACGTGCATCGGTCGGAATTTCCAGCGGCCCCATGACGTCAAGGCAGGCGTCCACGATTGCCTCCGGCGAATCTTCTACCGATTTCAGCCGACGGATGATGCTTGCCACGCCCGGGCGATCGTGCTCGCTAATCAACTCCGCAACAAAATTTGTGCGCTTCATCAACGTGCCGCTGTTGATCCATTCGATTCCTGAGTGCCACCCTTCCACGCTTGGCGGATTCATCAGGTCCTGGCCCATGTAGGCGATCTCATGCGACCAACCAATTACTTCGGGCGATGGGCGCTCCGTATTGCCGACAAGCCTGAGGGTGCCGATTACAACTTCAGTCGGATTCTTGACCTTGGTGAAGAGCGCCTCTTTGAAGAAATCAGAGTTGAAGATCATTCGAAGAACGGTCTCAATGTGGTAATCGCTATCTGTCAACGCGTCCGCAATGAACTTGACGGCGTCGGGGTCGTTTGGGGGAGTCACCGACCACGCTGGCACTTGAGCCTCATCCGCTACGAAGAAGCTGTACAGATGGCGAGCGATAAAGTTCGTAGTCGCGGGCTGAGCCAGGATAATGTCCACTATCTCTTCGCCGTTGAAGTTCCCAGTGTGGCCAAGAAAAATCTTCGCGCCATCATCGTGGTCCTCAGGCCGGTAGTCGAATTCCCAGTCGAATCGGCCCATGTGAAATCTGGGTAACTTGTGAACCACGGTCCAGCCGGTAAACGCACGCGAGCATTCACGAACGTCGGTCTCCGTGTAGTTGCCAATGCCCATCGTGAACAACTCAAGAAGCTCGCGCCCCCAGTTTTCGTTCACCGAAGTGGCGTGATTCTCGTGATTGTCCAGCCAGTAGATCATTGCCGGGCTGCGAGCAATCTCCATCAATATGGTCTTGTAGTTGCCCAGGCCTTTAGCGCGGAACATGTCGATCATCTTTTCGATCTCGTCGTAGTGATCGACCTTTGCGACTCCGGTGGCAAAGAGCTGGTGGTAGAAGAGGCAGAGCTTTTCCTGCAGAGGCGCCTGGGTATTGATCATGCGCCAAACCCATCCGGCGTGGCCATTGCCGCCCATCGTGCCGGGTTTCCACCAAAGTGGGAAGTAGCGGAGGAACTCGTAGTAGTCCACCGGCTCCTGGGCCTCCGGGTGGAGGAGCTCTTCTACCGTCTCCTCGTACCCCACCTCGACTCGCCGCTCAAGCTCATCGCGCGACGCGCCAAATCCGGCGCGGCGCATCAGGTGTGCCATCAGTTCCAGTTTGGTGTCGCTCATGCAGTCTTCCTGACTTGTTTGAGGGTGTCCGAGTCTACTATAGGAATAGCCGGGACATGGAAGTTACTACTTTGACGGCGCATTTCGTGAG
This sequence comes from Dehalococcoidia bacterium UBA1151, assembly GCA_002311865.1. Lineage (GTDB taxonomy): Bacteria > Chloroflexota > Dehalococcoidia > Lucifugimonadales > Lucifugimonadaceae > UBA1151. Next base: position 17,380 of record DBZV01000032.1, on the reverse strand, counting down.
CGGCGGTTTGAAGGCCGAGGATTATTCCAGCCTGGACTTCCCATATTAGGCATTTGGGAGATCATCAATGCGAGTAACTCAGGTCATATTTGGCGCGGTCACGATCGCGATAATCGGGCTGTTGCTGTGGCCAATATTCAGCGCGGGAGAGCCGCAGCTACCCATTGCGCTCGCAATATTCCTGGGTATCGGCGCGCTGCTGATCGTGATTGGTCTTCGTAGCAAGCGACGGTGGTCTCGGTACGCTTTGATGGGAATAATGCCGGGAATCCTGATCGGCGGCTTCGGACTGGGTGCGCTCGCCTGGTACGGCAGCGGCACCGGCGGAACCGGCTGGGAGGGGCTGGTTGCCGTCGCAGCCGGCATCCTGGGGGCATTCGTGGGTGCCATATTGGGTGCCGTGGCAGGCGGAATTATCGGAGCGCGGCGAGATCGTTCGGAACGACCCCGCAGACAGTGAGCAAATCACCCGAGGTGAAGCTCGACACCCGGACCCACATCGCGACACACTCGTCGAGAGCATCCCGTATGGGGCCCGCAATACTATCGCCACCTGGGGTATAAAATTCGTAGATGGATAACTGTTCAGCAAAATCACCCTTAGACGTGGATGGAATCGATCTCGACCTAACAGCAGATGAGATCGTCGACTTTGTTCGAGAAGGTCGAGAACGCGGCTAGCCCTACTCCGCCGCCCACACCTGTTCTATAGCCTCAAGGCATGCGTCGACTGCGATGCCTTCCGCACCGGCCGCGAAGGGTGTGACGCGAACCTCGTATCCGCCATCTTCGTGTGCCATATCGGTTGGCAGATAGGCATAGTGACCGTTGCTGAAACCTGAGAAGACCGTGTTCTCTGAGACCGATCTCTCCTTGATCTGCGCACCAAGCTCCGCGAATGGCTCAACCGGCATCGATACCAGCACCGCGCCGCCAATGCGAATGGCCTGGGCGTTGATGGTGATCGTATCGCCCACGCGGTGGCGGGCGTTGTTCTTGGATACGTTTAACGCAATGTTGGCCCGCATCACCAGAGATACGGCGGCCTGAATATCATCGCCCGATGCCCCCGAGGCTCTGATGCCCTCCAACTCAGAGGCCCGCTGGTCGTACGCCCTTTGCGCTTCGTCGAGCGGCAGAACATCCTTGCAGGGCAGGCCAAATTCCACCCATGAAACGGCAAGTGTGTCGTCTGGTTCCTCAATTGGCACGTCCTCGTAGATGCCCAGGTCTGCGCCGGATGGCAGAATCTCCACCAGCTTTTCCTCGCGCTGATAAGGGTCGCTCGTCAGGCGTACCCGCGACGCTTCAGCGCCCAGGGTCGCGCCCGCCTTGCGGTACACCGCAAGATCGCCCGTGAAGCCATTCACCGGACCCTGATTGCCCGATGCCCCTTGCAGGAACAGGCACGTGCCGCCTACCGTCTGCTCCACTACCCATCGCATTGGTCCCGGGAAGTCTGGAGTCACCCAGCTGTTGGGGTGCCCCATGATGGTGGGGTGGCACGCGTAGTTGACCAACGTGGCGATGGGCTCGCCCTCAGGTGTGTCCAGCCCAACAACCTCCACTGAATGGTCCACGAATCCATCCCAGTTGCGACCAGTAAATAGCTCACCTCGATCATCCGCCGGGCGACGATTGATGTTGATATCGCATTCACCACGACCGAACAGCGGCACCGCTTGCACCTGAGCCGCGACTGCCTCAACAACCGCGTCGACGCACTTGCCGGGAAGCTCTGACACCCACTGCTCCACCAGGTCCATGCCTTCTGTGAGCCAGTCTGAGAATGTCACGGGCGCGGAGTGCGTGTGGGAGTATGACAATCGCAGATTCTGTGGCGGAATACCGATTCGATCTGAGATTTGAGCGCGAATATCCGTATCTTGATCGACGGTCAATATCGCGATATCAATGTCCACGATTGCGGTGCGCGTCTCGCCATTCGATAACGCCAGCGCCGTGACGTACAGCGGCATGTCGTTGCCCTGAGACACCTGATGTGTCTGCGCCCCCCAGCCGGCATGCGCAATCCCCACCGGCGGGGTTATGTCAGAACGCCCAGCACCTGCCATCAACATATCTCTTCACCTCGGGCAGCACGATACAGGGTTCATTGAGCTTGAGGAATCGGCACAGGTGGTCAATGTGTGAGCAGAACCGTTCATCGCATGGTGAGTATCCGACCGTACCAGCGCCCACTAGTACACAAATAGTCGTTTTTAGTACATCCGCACCACTACACCCGCCGCCACGTTCGGCATTCTGAGTTCAGGCACAGATCCCAACGGGGGATCGGAAGCCCGAGACAGGAGGCGATGCGATGGGAATTCTCTGGTTTGGTGGGGCGAAGAAGCTTGATGACCTGAAGGTCAAAGATCTTCGCAAAGAGCGAACACGCCAGGAAGTTGAACAGGACCAGCTGATTGCGCGAATAAGGCGTGCTGGAAGCGAGTTCGACGGCTACCTGGATGCTGCTTCTGAGCCTGGAACGACGAATGCCGAAGTCGAAGTGGCAGCGTACAAGATGGATCGCGCCAGCCGCCGGAAGGCCAAGGCTGAGTCGAATCTCCAGAACGTGATCACTCGAATTCAGGTCGTCGATTCAACAATCGATATCCTGGAGCAGCGCAAAGAGCTCGAGAAACGAGGCATCTGGAAGGTCATATCCGACATGGATGAGGACCGTCTCCAGGAGCAACTTGAAAAGTTCGCGTCTGAGCGCAAAACCCGCCACCTTGGCGTCAACAAGATTGCCGAGATGCTCGAAATCGACGAGATGGATGTGAAGGCCAACCGGTCATCTGGATTCCGCAAAGCGCGCGAAGCCATTCTGACCGCAAGGACCTCACGAGAGGAATGGAGGAATGATCGATGACTACGCAAGCTACACCCCAGTACAGGTGGGGCGAAGGCGAAGTTTCCGATGTGCGGCACTCCCCCGTACCAATAAATAACGAAGACGAGATGGTCAGCGAAGATGTGAGACACGGCTTGCCCGTGATCATCTACGCCCGCTGGTTGCTTATCATCGCCAGGTTTGGCCTGCCGCTCTGGAATCCTGACGGCCTGGTTACCCTTGAAGTAACGGTCGTCCTGATTCTTGGCATGGCAGTTGGAAACTTCTTCCTGCATGTGGAAACAGCGCGAAACAAACCCATCAAGAAGGTGATCGTCTACGCAGCAAGCGTGGCCGACATCATCGCGGTGACCGTGGTGCTGGCGATGGCTGGGAGTTATCCATCCAGCATCTACGTGTTCTACATGCCGGCGTTGCTGGCACTCTCAGTCACGTTTCAAACACGTGACACGTTTTTCTTCTCTGCACTGGCAATCGCCGCGTATGGATCGGTGTCTGTGGTTCAGATTTCGGACCTGGAAGTGATTTCCAACATTCCGACAACTGTCCTGGCTCACGTGTTGACCCTGGCCGCGATTCCTCTTTGCGGGAACGTCTACTGGAGGTTAGAGGCCGAACGCCGAACGCGGGAAGCGCAGATCGAACAACTTGAGCGGCAGGTGAGTAATCAGTTTGAATCGCTGGAATCTCACTCAGCCGATGTGAAGGCGGGTTGAAATGCAGGAAACAGTAAGCAGAACCGAACGTGAAGCGGCCGAAGATGTCTTCTACGGCCAGGTAGTTATCAACTGGGCAAGATGGTTCGTCGTCGCAGCAGGGACGGCCCTGGTGATGATGGCAGCGGAGTCCACCTCGGAGCTTGCATACGGCATGGCGCCGGTCGTGGGGCTCATGGTAGTCAACTTCTACTTGCACGGCGGGCGGCTAGTGAACAAGCCAGCAAACCTGGCCCTCGTGAGCCTGAGCAGCGTGATCGATGTGCTCCTGATCACAGCAGTTGTGATCATTGGCCCGAGCGAGGAGTTCAGAGGGCTGGACAGTCAGTTCTACGTGCTCTACTTCCCGGTTCTGGCAGCGTTCTCTTTCGTCTGCGCGCGAAAGTTCGCAGTGGTGTTCACCGCTGCAACCGGAGCGGCCTACGTAGCGGCGTGCATCGTCGCCGGAACAGACACCGCAACAGAGCCCCTGGGAACCTCACTGGATGCCGAGTCATTGGTCACGCGAGTAATCGTGATGCTGGCGATTGGTGGGATGGGGACGTACTTCTGGAAGGTGCAGCGTGAGCGCCGACACTAGCAAGCGCCTGCGTTGCAGAGTTGAGCGGCGTTGAGTTTGGGATGAAGGGCGGCCGGGTGGCCGCCCTGGGAGATGAATCATGGGACGTTTCATAAGTGGGGGAATCAACTGGACCCGGGGGCGGATCGCCGCCCTCGGTGAGACCGCCAGGGATCCCGGCACCATGCACTCCAGTCCGCTGGAACCGCATCTGGAGTCGATATCTCGCCTCAAGGAGGCGCGGCTGGAGGTGAGGAAAGCTATCGACCGTCTGATGGAGATGGCGGCCCGAGCCAGGTCGAGCTTGGAGAAGATTGAGGAGGTCAGCTCAGGTTCAATCGAGCAACCTGAGATGCCGCGGCATTACGCCCTGGAGTTGCAGGTTGAACTGTCGGATGAGCTGAGCGCGTTGGACAGGAAAATCCAGAGGCTGCAGGACGAGCATGAGTCGTTGCTACTCTCAGAACGACGTCTGATCGCCAGCCTCAGAAGGGGCGCGATCACTCGGGAGATCGACGACGCGACCGATGCATCTCATCAGGCCAGGGGATCTGCGGAAGAGGCGCTCGCCGGGTTTGGCACGGGATTGCACCGGCTCGGCAGGGCTATCGACCGCGCACGGGTGATGGGGCGGAATCTGGAGACGAAAGCGCAGGCAACCGGCCGGATCTCCGGCATCGAGTCGGAATCAACAGAGTCATCGACATTCGCGGAGCGCCAGGCAACGAGCCTGATTCGCCGATACTCTAGAGCGATTGAGACTGCCACAGACGATACTCGCAACATCCCTCTTGAGCGCGGAATGAGAGCTGGCCAGGGACTGCTCTTTGAGTACCAGCAGCTAAAATCGCTGCTTGATCGTTCCGACCTGCGCGAGCATCGCGACGGTGCCCGTCTGGTGATCTTGAACGAACTCGTATGCCGGCACGGTCTGACCAATCTCAGCAACGCTTACGGGTCGACGCTGACGATGCCAGACGGCCTCGATTGGACGGATGGCGACGAGGTGTGTGGCGTTGTTGAGGAGCAACTGACGAAGGTTGAGACCTGTGAGCGTTCCATCAGAGAGGCCAGGCTTGAGTTGCTTGAGTCCGGTGAGGATGTGCAGGATGTGGATCTAGTCAAGGCGTCTGACACCCTTAGAGAAGTGGCGAATTTGTTCCCCGGAGACCCGGCGGACGTGCCAGGAGAACCCATATAGCGTCGTGACGATGATGGTGAAGAGACTAGAATTACGCTCAATTGGGAGCTTCGCAAGAACCCATGGCTGAATCACAACCTGCCTACGCCGACTTCGAGGATTACCGCTACATGCAGCGCATCGTGGTCGTGGTCCGGTGGTTCGTTATCGTGGCCTGGCTGGTCATCAACCACTGGCGCGCCGATATGGTCCTGTCGCTGCTGTTTGTGGATCTCATCGGCGTGGGCGTGATCATCCTCAATGGCTGGCTACACTGGAGGCTCCATCGCGGTTGGCACATGAGTCGCCGTATAGCGGTGGGCATGAGCATCGCTGATGTTGTCGCCATTACGGCCGGAGTGGCGATTACGGGTCGCTTCGACAACAATTTCTTCGTTGTGTCCTAACCCGCTCTGGTCGGTCTGGCGCTCGTAGTCTCATCTGCCCGACTCAGCATCCTCCTGACCACGTTGACGGCGGTGGGTTATTCACTCATCTCAATTCTGTTGCACCCGGGCATCGATATCGACGCCAGAGAGGAACGCTCACTCGCCACGCGGGTATTCGTGATGTTCGCGATCGTGATCGCGGCGAATCTAGTGATGCGAATTGAGCGTGGGCGCCGCGCTGAAGCCATTGCCGCTGAGCGCGATGTTGCCAATGAAAATTTGCAGCTTGCAAAGAAGGCGCAAGATGCAGAGCTTGCGGCGGCGGAGCAGCGTTTCCGGATCAGGCGAGAGATCCACGATGGGCTGGTTCAATCGCTCTACGCCCTCACGTTACAACTTTCGTCGGTGGCAACCGAGGCGGAGCGAATTGCACCAGTTCTGATCAGCACCCGGCTCGCCAAGTTGGTTCCGCTTTCGCGCGCAATTCTCCTTGAGGCGCGCCACTACATGCACGACTTGAGCCCTATGCTGGCCGGAGAAGGGGAGTTACATGGGTGATGGAAAACCTCTGTTCCGAGTTCGAGAGCATCACAGAAATCCCAGTTGAGCTAACCGTCGACGGAACGCGATTGGATGTGTCTATTGAGTCCGAGGCTCAGCTCTGCTGAATCTTGCAGAAGGCGCTGGCTAACGTGCTGAAGCACTCCGGCGCGGCGCAGGTAGAAGTTCGCCTTTCGTATTCGGAGACCGGCGTAACCCTGTGCGTCTCCGATGATGGCAGGGGGTTCGATATCGAGGGGGTAAGAAACGGATTCGGACTGGAGAGTATTACGACTCGGGCTCAGGAGCTTGGTGGGAAGGCTGGTATCGTCAGCAGTCCGGGTGAGGGCACAAGAGTTGAAGTGATCGTTCCGATCACGGGGCCTAGTGAGGGCTAAAAGGCGATGGCTAATATCAGAGTAATGCTGGTTGATGATCACGAAGTGGTCAGGCTTGGTCTGGTGGCCGCGCTGGAAACTGAAGATGACATCTCTATCGTCGCCCAGGCCGAGGACGGTGAATCTGCGGTGCAGATTGCGACCACCATGCAGCCGGACGTGATCCTAATGGACATTCTGCTGCCGGGCATCGACGGAATTGAGGCATGCCGCCAGGTAAAAGAGGCCTCACCTCAAACCAGCGTCGTGATGCTTACGTCACACACCAAGCAGGAAGCTGTCCTCTCTGCAATCATGGCCGGTGCCAGCGGCTACTTGCTCAAGAATACCGCACCCCGGGCGATCGTCTCCGCGATCAGATCGGCCGCGGCTGGCGAGTCGATGCTTGACCCTGCGGTGACTGGAAAAATACTTGATCAGATCAGACGTCTTGTGGAAGGGCATGAGGACGATGACGTGGCGGAGCTTTCGGAGCGCGAGCGTGAAGTTCTATCGCTTATCGCTGAGGGACTCACGAACACGGAGATTGCGGAGCGGCTGGTGTTGAGCCCGAACACGGTTCGAAACCACGTCAGCCATGTGCTGAGCAAACTGGGTCTCTCCAGGCGCAGTGAGGCCGCCGCTTTCGCCGCTAAACGAGGAATTTTCGGAGGCGGTAGAGGCGGGCGTTAGCCGCCCATTGCGCGTAACTCATCCATAGTGAGGTCTCGCCACTTGCCAGGCTCAAGATCGCCAAGCATTATGGACCCCACGCGAATCCGCTTGAGCTTCACTGCGGGCGCTCCCATTGCCTCAAACATCCTGCGCACAATTCGGTTGCGTCCATCATGGATTGTCAGTTCAACCACCGTGCGATCGCGGGTGAGGAACTGCATGTTGGAGCCCTTTGCCATGCCATCGGATAGCCGGATCCCGCGCGACATCTGCGCCAGCACGGCTGGTGGTAGCGCTAACTCCAGATGCGCGACATATGTTTTCTCTACCTCGTAGCGCGGGTGGGCTGCTCGCTCGGCGAAGTCGCCATCGTTGGTGAAGAGCAGAAGTCCCTCAGTTTCGATATCCAGGCGTCCCACCGGATAGACGCGACTGGGCACATCGATCAGATCCATCACGGTCGGCCGGTTCTGTGGATCGTCCAAAGTCGTGATGTAGCCCGATGGCTTGTTGAGCGCGATGTAGAGCTTGGACTGAGCGACGACGGGATTGCCATCGAGAGTGATCTCATCCTGGGCGGGGTCAGCCCTATCGCCAAGGGATGCGGTCTTGCCGTTTACCTGCACCCGCCCCGCTGAGATAAGTTGCTCAGACTTTCTTCGGGATGCGATACCAGCGGCTGAAAATATCTTCTGAAGTCGTTCGGTCATTGTTCTTCTAAATCTATCCCACGGAGGAGGCATACGGCTATGCGAGTCCAACCTGTCATAATCAGCCGCACGCCAATTTTACGAATGCCGAATTACAGTTGAGTTTGGAGTAAGAGAAATGGTCCGAGTTGCCGTCCTTGATGACTACTGGCGCATTGCAGAGCAACTGGCCGACTGGGATTCGCTAGAAGGCGCTGATGTGGATTTCTTCCACGACACGGTGCTTGATATCGATGCTCTGGTGGAGCGTCTGATGCCTTACGAAGCATTGGTGACTACTCGCGAACGAACGCGCTTTCCGCGAGAGGTGCTGAGCCGATTACCAAAATTGAAGCTGATCGCGGGCACTGGCGGGCGGCAGGCAAATGTGGATGAGATTGCAGCTAGTGAACTCGGAATCACCGTCTGCATCACCGGAGGCGGGCCAGGCCGAGGCAATGCAACCGCCGAACTCGCCTGGGCACTAGTGCTCGCCGTGACGCGCCACATCGCCTGGGAAGACGCTCAGATGCGGCGGGGCAACTGGCAGACACGCGTCGCTGAAGGCTTGGGCGGCAAAACGCTCGGGATTCTTGGGATGGGTCGTCTTGGAACGCGCGTCTCGCAATTCGGCAACTTCTTCGATATGGACGTGATTGCGTGGGGTCCGACGCTGGATGCAGAACGCGCCGCTGCCAACGATGTTGAGCTTGTGTCGCGGGACGACTTGTTTGCTCGCTCAGATGTGCTCTCCATTCACGTGCCACTGACAGATCTCAGCCGCGGCTGGATCACTTCGAAAGATCTGGATCTGATGAAGAGATCGGCCTTCCTGGTGAACACATCACGAGGGCCGATTATCGTCGAGGATGACCTCATCGCGGCATTGCGGGAGCACAAGATCGCCGGTGCGGCATTGGATGTCTACGACATTGAGCCACTGCCGATTGATCACCCGCTTCTCAAGTTGGATAACGTTCTGCTGGCGCCGCATCTCGGCTACTCAACTCGGGCCAGTCTGAAGAACTTCATGATCGAATCGGTGAAAAACGTTCAGGCATGGATGAACGGCAAGCCCATCAACGTGCTGAAGCCTTAGCCGCATTCCTGGTTGATGCCGTTCTCAAAGTATCCTTCGATGGCCTCAGAAAATTTTGAGAACTCCCGACTACAATAGATCTAGATCTCCCGGCGAATGTCCCAGCATGGTCAGCATCATTGCCACCTCGCTGCGATGCTGCGTGCCATGGTTGATGACGTGAAGCATCATCTCCCACAGCTTTCGGTCTTTGTCACTCGCCGCATCTCGCGGATCTATCTTCTCAAGATCGGAGTCGGAGGCCAATGTGGCCAGGAACGCATCCGTCTCGGCCTGCACCTGATTCCAGAACACACGCACCGCCGCGACGTCAGGATAGTTCTCAGGTGGGAATTCACGAGCAATAGAGTCTTCTCGCGACAGACTTCCATCCCAGAACGACAGGTGGCATATATGTACGTCGCAGGCGTGAACAAGGGTGTGGTGTACGGAGGGTTGGCCCTGGATGACCACGGTTATGAACTCATCAGCGGAAAGGTTTTCAGCCGTGTCCAGGACATGCTCCATCATGCTGTCCTGGTATTCGTAGAGACGCCTGATCGCGTCGAGAAACGTTGCCCCACCTCACAGTCTGCGGAAACCCATAGCAACGCTGATCGTCGCACGATCACGCCAAAGCCACCCACTAACCGATGTCGAAATGAAGCCCACCGGCCGGCGCGACTGCGCATTCCTCAGGCAGATGGGCCTGCCAAGACGGACCGTTTGACCGATTGGCCCCTAGGGCCTGAGCCACTGGAGACGGTCCCAAAGGACTATTGCATCTAATGTGGATCAGGTGGCAGGCCAAGCCACTGACGCCGACTCGAGGGATGGTTCTCCATGGGAAAGATACTTTCATACGCATATTTGATGGTCATCGCCGTGTTAGCCGGGGCCTAAGGGCAATCGAATCTCCGCCAGTCATTGCATGCCTTCCTCGGCTACCAGCACATGTGGGTTGAGCACGTGACTAGCGCTTTCAGGGCCAAGGACATCGGACCAGTCGAGGCCCAAACTCGCGCAGCGGTGAATGCTCGATAGCCCGGCTATTCGTCGTGTAGGCTCATTATTAGAAATCATGACCAACCAATCCGTCGACGATTCCGAACAACAACTCAGCCAGATCAGGCCGGTGCTCACCGGCCCAGTGTTGTGCGATCTGGCGGCCCGCGACCCGGCGTCCGGCAAGTGGAATCTGATCGGTATTTTCAATCAGGTGTCAGCGGCACATTTTCCAACTCAGCGTCCACTGTCTGTCTATTTGAAGCTCTCAGACGCGTCCGGGCTCTACGATCTTGAGATCCGGTTTGTGCGCGTAAGTACCGGTGAGAAACTGGCGCAGGCAACGGCCAGGATGACCATCACAGACCGACTGGCGTCACAGGACGTTGGCGTTTCCTTCCCTCGGATACCAATTCCCGCAGAGGGGAAGTATGAGTTCCAGATCTGGGCAAACTCCATGCATCTGGGTGCCAGCATATTCAACGCAATGCCAATCAACGCTGATTCGGCCAGCCAATCCTGATTCGGTCGCTGCCCATGGCCCCTTGCGCCTGATCGTGCATCCCTGAGGGCTTTGCTGCACCTAACTAATTGAAGTGGCCCTCCAACCAACTTCCACCGCATCTCCGCATCCGGTATGTGGAGCGGGATAACAGAAAACCGCATACCCCTCTTCACACAGAAACGCCCCGAGCAATCGGGGCGTTTCCTTTTGAGAATGTGAACGGTTGATTTTTGCCTACAATCTGGCCGAAATTACCGCTGCTTTTGTCAGTCTTCGAAGAGATCGATTTCGACCAACCCTGTGGCGGCACGTGCGAGTCGCCTGTCCGAGGTGATCAGCGGAGTTTCAAGCAGTTCAGCAAGGGCCACATATGCCGCATCGTAGGGCGTTATTATTTGTCTCAGTTGCCAGATTCGATCGATTAGCCTTGTGTGGGGATATCTCGTAATCGAGAGGTCGATGAAGTCTAGTGTAGCTATCTCCGCATCATCCAGGGTAATGTCTTCCCGCAGAACTAGATTGCGCAGTGCGTTGACATATTCAATATCGATGAGATGGGGGCAATACAGCTCCTGGTAGCCCCCAAGTTTTGCTCGCGCGGAACTACTTTCACTCCGGACTAGCGCGAAAATGGCCGCGGACGCGTCTAGGACGGCCAATCCCGATCGCGACCTTCCTTTACGGCATCAATAATTGTTTGGGTCGTGATACTTGGCAGTTTGCGGGACTCAACCCGGGCCATTAGTTCCGCCACCGTTGGTGTACTCGCCATTCGGGTAACCGCCTTGAGCAAATATTCGGACAGAGACATACCTTCGTCCGCTGCTCTCACTCGTAACGTGCGGTGCACATCATCCGGTACATTTCTTATTTGGACCGCTTTTGGCATAACGCGATTCTACACGCAGAATGCATGAAGTGCATGTGAAATGCATTATACGTATCGGTGATAGAGCGATTGACGCACCGGCTCAATGCCGTAACCTCATCCGGCACCCCAACAATCAGGAGTGGAATAGTTGTCAGATCGCCCGAATATTCTTTTTATCCTTACCGATCAGCAGCGCCAGGACACGATGGCGTGCTACGGCAACGATTGGATTCAGACGCCCACGCTGAATGCGCTTGCGGATGAGAGCGTTGTATTCAAGAACGCATATGTTAGCCAGCCGGTTTGCACGCCCTCGCGGGCCACCATTATGACTGGCCTGTACCCGCAGGCGACCGGACTGCACCGGAACAACATTCCGTTGCCTCGCGACGCGCAGACAATCGCTGAATTGGCGCCCGATGTCTACTACTGCGCCCACATGGGCAAATGGCACCTGGGCGATGACGCAATACCCCAACACGGATTTGATCACTGGGTCAGCATTGAGGATTTCCATCGTCCACGCTTCACCAAGCGTGAGTACCGAAGTGTTGAGGCCGACTATAATCACTACCTGCGGGAGAATGGCGTTGAGCCTCCACCTCCAACCCTCTCATATGAAGGCTGGGTGGCGAGTGCTGACCTGCCGGAGCACCTGACGCAGGCCGGTTTTTTGGGCAAAGTGGCACCGGAGTTCATACGTGGGTATCCCAACTCAGCGCACTCAGAACGACCGTTTCTGGCCTTCGTGAACTTCTTTGAGCCGCACCCACCGTACACCGGGCCTCTGAACGGCCTTTACGACCCGGAAGCTCTTCCTGTCGGTCCGGGATTCCTGAAGCGGCCAGAGAGCGGTTCGCTGGTGAATCGGCTTCGTGCCGATCACTATATGGGTGGTGGGCTGAATCCATTGGGCGAGGCTGGCGGCGATGTCCACGACACCACGACTGAAGCAGGATGGCGCAAGCTACGCGCTCAATATTTCGACAACGTGACGCTGGTCGATAACCAGATCGCCAAGATCATCGACGCTCTGAGGGAGAGTGGCCAGTACGACAACACCATCATTATCTTCACCAGTGAGCATGGTGAGATGGCAGGTGATCACGGCATGTTGGAGAAGCGGTCACTCTACGAAGAGGCTGCCCGGGTTCCGTTGCTGATGAAGTTGCCGGGCGTGGCAAGTAAGCGCGTTCCCGGCTCGGTGGGCCTGGTCGATATGGTTCCGACCATTCTGGAGATGATGGGTGAATGCGTTCCGGAGCATCTCCAGGGCAAGAGTCTGATGCCGGTTATCGAGGGCACCTCCGATCTCGACGACAACGATGTGTTTGTCCAGTGGAACGGCATGGGCGACCGAAATCTTGGCTCGCCCGCGATCAATCGCATGGTTTCGGTACCCTGGCGGTCAGTCATTACCGGGGACCGCTGGAAATTGAACCTGTCACCGGGCGATCAGTGCGAGCTGTACGACCTGAACACCGACCCCTACGAGCTGACGAACGTATTCGATGAACCTGAAAACAAAGACAGGGTGCGGCAGATGGCATCCCGATTACGTCTATGGCAGGCCGAAGTAGAAGACGATGTAACGTTGCCCGCGGTTTAGGAAGCCCACCCGAAATGTGGTGCCGGGATCCCGCCCGCCCATTTAACAGGAGATACCCATGGAACAACGAGACATATTCTCAGAGGCATACGAGCGAATTCGGCAGGTGTGCAAGCAGTCTGCGGAAGGACTGAGTCCAGAGCAGATCTACTACCGAATTGAGCCTGCCGCCAACTCAATTGCGTGGCTGATCTGGCACCTTTCACGTGTTCAGGACAGTCACGTCTCTGAGATCGCAGGGCGCGAGCAGGCGTGGGTGGCGGACGGATGGGCGGAGAAGTTCGATATGGAGCCTGACCCTTCAAACGTGGGATTCGGTCACACGATTGCGGACGTGGATGCGGTTCGGCCAGAGAGCGCGGAGTTGCTGCTCGCCTGGAACAATGCAGTGATCGATCGAAGCCAGGAGTATTTCAAGTCACTCGATGCAGTTGAGATCGAGCGCGTTATCGATACTTCATATGATCCGCACTTCACGGTTGGCGTTCGGCTGGTGAGCGTCATATCTGACAACACGCAACACGCGGGGCAGGCGCGCTACTTGCGTGGAATTCTGGAGCGTATTGGGATTGACCGACAGCTGGGTAGCTGAGAGCGAGTGAGCAGCGAAACTGATCCCAGCGCCCAGGTCGCCGCGAGTTACGACGAAGTTGGCGACGCCTACTTTCAGTATTACCGAACGGCCCCATCTGAGGTATTTACGCGTTACGAAAACCTGTTCATCGACCAGGTGACCCCGGGCGGAAGCGTACTCGAATTGGGATGCGGCAACGGACTGCCGATGACAGCCAATCTTGCGGAGAAGTTCGACGTAACGGGCGTCGATTTCTCAGCTGGTCAGATTGAGCGCGCCCGCCGGAACGTCTCTGGCCCAACATTCATGCACGCCGATATGACCACGCTGGAATTCCCGGATGGAACATTCGACGGGATCGCCGCTTTCTACTCAATCATCCACGTTCCGCGGGAGCATCACGGCGGGCTGTTCCGTTCGATCTACTCCTGGCTCAAACCGGGCGGCTTGTTTGTGGCTACTCTCAACTCGACTGAAGATGAAGGCAGCTACGACGATGACTGGTTCGGCGCTCCAATGTATTGGAGCGGATTCGACGTCGATACATCTCGACGGTTGATCACCGCGGCGGGTTTCGAATCTGTGTCTGATCGCGTTGAGGTCTCAGACGCCCCGAACAGTGATGGTGAGAAGGAGATTCACCTGTGGATCGTGGCGCGGCGGCCCGAGTGAGCGTGAAGGCAGTATTCCTGGATGCAGACGGGGTGATTCAGGACGCCATCATTGATCGGCCGAATGCGTTTGTGCGTCTACGGGGGACTACAGATCGCCTGCCCGAGTTTTCGAATGACTTGTTTGGAGCAGGATATAAGGCGCTTACCGGTGACTCTGACGTGGTTGCGCTGATTGCCAGTGTGTTGGAACGCTGGGATTGCGCCGGCACGCTGGACGATGCACTTGAACTGTGGAACATGATCGAAGTAGACGACGATGCCATCGAGGTTGTGAAGTCGATTCGGCGATTGGGATTTACTGTCTGTCTGGCATCCAATCAGGACTCATACCGCGGGAACTACATGTCAGAGAATCTTGGCTTTCGGGAGTTGTTCGATCGCGAGTACTGCTCGTTCAAAATTGGCCATGCCAAGCCAGATGAGGCGTACTTCACGCACATCTTGAACGATCTGGGAATACGGCCTGCCCAGGCAGTATTCATTGATGACAGGCCGGAAAATATTGAGGCCGCGCAATCAGTCGGAATCCAGGCAGCGGTGTACAACCTGGCAGATTCATCGACGTCGCTCGCGGGTGTGTTGGCCGGTTTCGGCGTAGCCACGTAGCGGCGACCCTACGCCTCCGGATAGCCGCCGTAGCCGCAGAGCATTCCGCCGTCTACGATCAGCTCCGTGCCGGTGATGAATGCGGCATCGTCTGAGGCCATGAACAGGACTGCTTTCGCCACGTCGATTGTCTCTCCACGGCGTTTCAGCGGTGTCATATCCAGAAGCCTCTGCAGCTGTGGACTAATCGGCCCGGTGGCGCCGAAGTGCGCGGCTGTCCGCATGGGCGGCATTACGCCAGGGTGGACGGAGTTGACCCTGATGCCATCCGGGCCGTGCTTGAACGCCATCGCCTTCGTGTAGATGCGCACCCCGCCTTTTGAAGCGAAGTAGCCGGGGTGGCCGCCCGCGCTGCCCACGTACCCAGAAATACTCGAGATGTTCACGATCGATCCGCCGCCTGCCGCCTTCATGCCTGGGAGCACCGCGCGGCAGCCCAGGTAGACGCCGTTCAGGTTCACATCCATCAGACGCTGCCACGCCTCGAAATCATCATCATCCTGCACAAACGACGAGCTGAGGCCGGCGTTGTTCACCAGGATGTCTATCGGGCCAAACTTATCGATTGACTCATCCACCAGGGACGCCCATTCGTCTTCTTTTCTGACGTCGAGGTGGGCATAATGAGCCTCGCCGCCAGCCTGCTTGATCTCATTGACAACGCCGTAGCCGAGATCGTCCGATAGATCGGCGACCACAACCCTGGCGCCTTCGCTGGAGAAGACCCTCGCCTCCTCAGCCCCCATGCCGCTTGCTGCCCCGGTGATGATCGCGGTCTTGTTCTCAAGTCGCATAGGATTCAGCCTCCAGCGTCGACTACATTTCACCTTGCCCGGCCGCATGTGGTCGAAGCGTGGCCCACCTTACTGCTTTTCTGCGCTATAGTGCGCGTTCGGCACAAGTCATGAGCAGCCCCGCCGGTGCGGGCGATACAGGATATCGAGATGAAATTCGGCCAGTTTGAGATCATCAGGTGGCATCCGGAAGTTTCCATCCCGCAGAGCATTGCCGACACGATGGAGAAGATTGAACTGGCCGACCGGCTGGGCATGGACGAGATCTGGCTAGGCGAGCACCACTTTTCTCGGCACGGCCTCATCTCCGGCATCTTCGCCATGCTGGGCAACGTGGCCCAGCGAACGAAGAACGCTCGCATCGGGAGTGCTGTGGTGGTCCTACCATGGCACAACCCGATCATGGTCGCTGAGGAAGCGGCGACGATAGACATCCTGTCGGGCGGCAGGTTCACCCTGGGAATCGGATCCGGCTACCAGGCGATGGAGTTCCGCGCGCTGGGCACCGACATCGAAACAGCTCGGCCGCGTTTTCGAGAGTATTTGGACGTCATCCAGAAGGCCTGGGAAGACGGCCCGCTGACCTACAAAGGTGTATTCATAGACATTGAAGATGTCAACGTGATTCCGAAGCCCATCCAGAAGCCGTTGCCCATGGTCATCGCTGTAAGCACCAGCCCTGAGAGCGTCGATTTCGCAGCATCGAAGGGGCTGGAGATCATGGTTGGCGGGCCCACGGCGGTGATGGGGCAGGTGCCGCAGGTGATGGCGCTGTGGCACGAGCGGATGGAACACTATGGCCACCCGCACGAGCACATCGACCTGCCCGCAGGCATGAACATCTACGTTGCTCCAACGATGGAAGAAGCAGAGTCAGACCTCGTGGGGCTGGAAGACGAGATCGACGCCGAGTTCCGGCGCGTGGGCAATCCAATGAGCAAGTCGGGAACAATCCCGAAGGGCTATCAGCACTGGGCCGATCGCGACAAAGACAGGGACGTGGGCGCAGAGATGGCCCGCAAAGAAGGAATCCTTCCCCTCGTAGGCACCCCGGAAGTGGTCTGCGAGCGCATCGAAATACTCCGCTCCAAAGGTATCAAATCACTCCGCGGAACATTTGGCAAAGCAGGCCTGGACCAGCAGAAAAGTCTGCGCTGCATGCAGATGTTCGCAGAAGAGGTAATGCCCAACTTCCCGGACTAAATTCGCATATGGAGAATAGCTAATGACGGTCACACTCGACTGGTTTGGGTGCACGACTTACCGGCTAAATAACAACGGCCTTATTGTGTTTCTTGACACCTTCATGGACCGGCTGTCCAGCGCACCGGATGTGGGCGCGACCTCCGCGGACATCACCGAGGCTGATTTCGCGATCATTGGCCACAGCCACATGGATCACATCGCTGGCGCTGATGTGATCGCCAAGAACACAGGGGCGCACATAATCGGCTCGCACGAGACGGTGCGTGTGCTCATGGAAGCTGGCGTGGCGGCGGACCAACTGCTTCCATCAGCGGGGGGTGAGAAGTACCAGTTGAGCGATGACGTGAGTGTAGGAGTGTTTCCAAGTCTTCACTCGTGCATCTGGTCCAACTCCGAGCCTGCGGGCGTTCGAATGCTCGGGGACCTAGGGGTTTCGCAGCAGGAGCGAAATGCCCGGCTTGCCAGGAGGTTTG
>DBZV01000158.1:5468-15156 GCA_002311865.1 Dehalococcoidia bacterium UBA1151 | reverse complement strand
CGCTGTTCAGACAACCGGGACCACTTCAGACAACGAACTCAAGCACCTTGAAGTCATGCTGTCGCGGCCTGATCTGAGTTGATCGTTACAATTATTTTCCTTTGAACGGGCGTACAATCCGCCAACCCACCTAACAGAGTTGAAATTCGGCGCTGTGCCATGGGACATAAGGAGCCTTGGAGGGCCGATTAATGAATGGGTTTGATGTAGTTGCACAATGCATGAAGGCCGAAGGCGTCACCTGGATGCCATGCTTTCCAGCTAACCCGCTGATTGAAGCAGTGGCGAAGATTGGCATCAGGCCAGTTGTATTTCGTCAGGAACGTGGCGGCATCAACGCTGCAGATGGGTACAGCCGCCAATCATCAGGAAGTCAGTTCGGTGTATTCGCATCTCAGGCTGGCCCTGGCGTTGAGAACTCATTTGGCGGCATTGCACAGGCCTGGGGAGATTCTGTCCCTATCCTGTATCTGCCCGGCGGGCACGGAACGAACAAATATGACGTGGCGCCCAATTTCTCAGCGACCAAGAATTATGGCGGCATTACCAAGCTGGCGCTTTCGATAGACAGCCCGTCCTCCATCACGAGGCAGATGCGCCGTGCGTATCACGCGCTCAAGCAGGGGAGGCCTGGTCCTGTGATCGTTGAGATGCACGGCGATGTGATGGAGCAGGAAGTCGCGGGAGGCGCTGAAGGCTATAAGCCCACCTCTGCCATGAAGACGGCCCCAAGCCGGTCAGATGTCAAAGATGCTGTGGCTGCTTTGCTGAGGGCATCCACGCCCGTACTATGGGCCGGTCAGGGCGTCCTGTACGCCAATGCAACTGAAGAGCTGCGTGAGTTTGCAGAACTGACACAGATTCCCGTTATCACGACGATGCAGGCGAAGAGTGCGTTCCCGGACGATCATCCCCTCGCACTTGGCTCTGCCAACCGGACCGCACCTAAGGCCGTGTGGAAGTGGCTGGGAGATGCCGATACGCTGGCCGCAATCGGATCTGGTCTGACGATTACCAACTATGGAATCCAGATCCCCGATGGCAAGTTCATGATTCATTCCACTGCGTCAGCGGAGGATATCAACAAGGACTACAGCATAGACATTGGTCTTGTTGGAGATGCCAAGCTCACGCTTGAGATGATGATTGATGAGGCCAAGGCCGCGATTGGCGAGAACGGCCGCCAGGGTGATACCGCGACGGCAGACCTCATCGCAGGTGTGAAAGCCGAATGGCTGGCAGAGTGGAAGACAATACTTACCTCTGATGAGGTGCCCGTGAATCCGTACCGGGTGGTCACTGAGATCAACAAGGTTGTGGACCACGAAAATTCTGTGCTCACGCACGACGCTGGAAACCCTCGCGACCAGATCATGCCCTTCTACAAGGCCACTAATCCGTTTGGGTACATTGGCTGGGGTAAGACTACTCACCTAGGCTATGGCATTCCACTGATGATCGGAGCGAAGATGGCCGACCCTGAGAAGTTCTGCATGAACTTCATGGGCGACCTTGCCTTTGGTCATACCGCAATGGAAATTGAGACCGCGGTTCGGGCGGGGATCCCAATCACCTCCCTGATCATCAACAACCTGACGATGGGCGGCTACGACAAGTCCATGCCTACCGCGATGGAGCTGTATGGGGCCGGGAACCAGTCCGGTGNNGCCGGTGTAGCAAGAGCGCTGGGAGCGAAAGCCATCAACGTTGAGGAAGCTGCAGGAGTTGGCCCTGCCATCCAGGAAGCTCAGGAAGCAAACAAGAACGGTGAGGTGGTTGTGATTGAGGTCCGGACACGTCAGGACACCCGATTCTCAGCCTACCCGGAGTTGCTTGCTCCCTGATGATCGAACCGCGGGGCAATTGCCTGATCAGCGGAGGAATTCATGATGAGATCGGTATTGTCCGTAATTGGTGAGATCATCACAACCGCGGTGATCACGCCGATCATCATCGTGGCCCTGCTGCTGATGCCTCCGGCGAAAGTGATTGTTGGCATAAAAAGAATGGTTGCGGGGCGGAAGTAGCTACTTCCGNNCTTCCGCCCTGCCCTTTTTTGTCGATCCCGATACCGATATGACACACGTGTGGGACATTGCCTGCCCGTCCGGGATAGAATGCCGCACTCGTGCTGATGCTGACTCAAAATACTCGGAGACTCCCTTGAAGCTTCTACTCATTACCGGTGGCTCGCACCCCTACGAAGAGACAACCCCCATCCTGGCGGCATTTCTTGAGGCTGCTGGGCACTCAGTAACCGTCTCGGAATCGGCGGCTGAACTTGCAACGGATGCGGTGAAATCGTTTGACTCGATCGTGCTCAACACCCGTCGTCGTCCAGATGATAACAATGACTTCAGCGTGCCGCAGCGAGACGGTCTTAAGTCGTTCGTCAACTCCGGTGGCGGGCTGGTATCACTTCACATCTCCCCGGATTCCGCGCCCGATTGGGCTGAGATGAAGAAGCTCACAGGTGGTGGCTGGGTATCCGGCACTAGCTGGCATCCACCGTTCGGCAAAATGACCGTATCCGTCAAGAATCCAGATCACGCCCTAGCGGCTGGGGTCACCGAATTTGAAACCGAAGACGAGTGCTACTGCGGTTTGGACATCCAGCCCGGAATCGATGTATTTCTGTACGGCGTTGTGGAAGATGAGGAAAAGCCACTGGGCTGGAGCACTAGTTATGGTTCCGGCAAGGTGGCTAACATCGCGCTGGGTCATGCTGCGGTAAGCCAGAGTCATCCAAGCTTCCAGAAGCTCGTCCTGAACGCTGTGGACTACGTGAACGCGTAGTTCAAGCCGTATCGGTCAGCGCTAACAGACCACTTTCTTCATAGCTGAATTCTCAGGGGCTGCGGCATACAAGCTGGCAGCCTCTGTTTACGCCCGCGTATATTCCGAGCAGCGTCATCGCGGGAACAAATTACGCGGGGGGAGCGTTAGGGCTACAGGGCGTCTGAAAGCGGATTCACACTTTTCCGATGGGTCGACGTCCTACCGAAGTGAGGGTAGTCATGATCAGACCAGCCATCGGCCAACAATTTCTGCTCACGATGCTCATTGCCATCGCGGCGATCGCCGTCGCATGTGGGTCGAACGCATCCGAATCGACGGTGCTCAACGCATCAGGTTCTGCCGGAGCTCTCGTCGCTCCCGGCGCTGACATAGCCGTTTCCAGTGAAGCGGCGTTCGATTCCGCTGAATTACAAAGAGGTGGTGCCCCGCAGGCACAGCCACCATCAGCGCCAGCGCCCTCATTCCGGACTCAGAGTTCCCAGAACAAATTCCTCGCGGGCATCGATGAAGATGCCTCCATCTCTGGAGATGGTGCCGGCACTACTGGTCTTGATTCACAAATCGCATTGGCAGCGACCGAGCGCATCATAGTGAGGACGGTTGATATCGACATTATCGTGCCCGATGTATCGATTGCGATTTCACAGATATCCGACCTGGCTGTTCGACTTGGCGGCTGGGTGGTTTCAAGCCAACAGATTGAGTCTCACACTGCTCGGGTTTCGATCCGGGTTCCTTCAACTCGTATTGACGAGGCTTTGAGGGACGTTAAAGGCGCCGCGATTGAAGTCGAATCCGAACGTCTGTCCAGTCAGGACTTCACCGAGGAGTTCACTGACATTTCGGCCCGCATTGAAACCATGCAACTGACTCTTGATTCTCTGACTTCTCTATTTGAGCGGGCAGACGAAATCAAAGATGCCATAGCGATTCAGGTTGAGATGACCCGTATCCAGGCAGACAAAGAAGCCCTGCAGGCACGGGTCAACTTTTTGAGGGAAAGCTCTTCCTTCTCACTCATCAATGTCGATATGACTATGGAACCAGTGCTGATCACAGTTGATGCCGGAACCGATCAGGGGCCGGCGATTGGAAGCGTTGCAAGGTTCCGAGCGCAATTCACCTCCCCAGAAGGCATCGAAGATTTTCTTATTGCCTGGGACTTTGGCGATGGATCACCGGAGATTCGCGTCGCCCGTGTGATTTCCACAGAAGATCCAAACGTGCTGATCTCCGCACCTGTGACTCACACGTACTTCGATGATGATGAATCGCCATACGTCGTGACCGCAAAGGTCACAGGCACTGGTCCGGCAGGATTGGCGGAAGGCGAGGACAAGCTGATCGCAACAGTGAGCGAGATTCCGATAATCGAGATTTACGCAGGGGACAATACCACTGCTGAAGCCGGAAGCACTGTTGAGTTCCGAGGATCGTTCACACGCCCTGCCGGTCTGGAGAACCTCACCTATTCCTGGGACTTTGGTGATGGTTTTTCACAGGATCCCGTTCCCCTGCCGGAGGGAGTAACGGCTGCGACCGCGAGCCATAAGTACGAAAATTTCCGACCGGCGCCGTTCACGGCCGTGCTAACTGTGCGGGGCGATTCGCCAGCCGGTCCGGCTGAGGCGACGGGCCGGGTTACCTTGATCATCACTGATCCATCTGGCTCAGGTCTCACGGATCTCAGCTTTGGAAACACAGGCAAAAATGCGGGGCAGGCGTTGGTTGTAGCAGGCTCCGTGCTACTCAACATCCTGATATATGCGCTGGTGTTCTCACCTGTTGCAATTATCGTGGGTGTTCTCTGGTGGTTCTTCTTCCGAATCCGCGGCGGGCGACGTCCCGATCCAACGCCAACCGGCCAGGTTCCTTACACGACACCTGAATCCAACGAATAGCCAACTCGTCAAGGGTTGGGGTGCATGTCGCCTCAATCCCTGACATGCCGCTACGCCTTGAGTGAGACTCGTCCTTCATAGTTGCGGCGGCGGAGTATCTCTCTGGCCTTTGAGTGACCGAACCACACCATTTTGCCGGTCATTGAATGCGTGGCCTCTGAGTGCATGTCAAGCTCTGCAAAGAATTTCATAAAAAACAGGCCGGCGGCCCGAATAGTCATAGGCGATTCCTGGACAACGGCCAGTTGACCAAACGATCCTGTTGACTCGCCTACAGCACTGGCGAGCAGCGGTTCTGCAGTGTCCCATGTACAGATCGCAAGCAAGGCTTCGGTATTTACCTCCTTTATCTGGCCCCAGATCTGCGCAGCTGCGTCGCTATCAGCTGGCCGACACAGGAGCAGCATGGCGTTGAACTCCCCTGCCCCGTTGATCATTTTGGCGAGTTCCGACGCCTCGCCGATCACCGGCTCTTCAGTGGCAACGGAGATTTTGCGTCGAGGCATGCTCGAATGAACCCGGTGAGCTGAGTCGTGCTCCCATCCGTCGCGATTCCCGGTGATATCCACGGTAAGTACCCGCGGTCGATCTTCGATCGTGGCGTCGCTCCAGAACTTCATGCCTCCGCCGCTAATTCCGCCTGTTGTCACTTTCCAAGCGCCAGTGCCAGTCGGCCTCGATCCTGTTCATCCAGGAAGTATTCCAGAATGGTCTCCTGGCCCAGCTTTTTCAGGGTGATCACCAGCCTGAGGCGATCATCGTCGGTCCGCTCCAGGACGAGGGTCTTCGGTTGATTTTCAGTCTCAAACAGCAGGTCCATCTGCGTCTCCCGGGTGTTCTGATGTATTCTTCCGCAAAATTCTTGTCCACGATATGGTAGTGCCGTTCCCGCAATGGGCGGTAATCAGATTGGGTATGCGCGATGAAAATCACAGATCTCACGGTGACGCTGTTCGAGTGGGGTGGAATTCCCCGGATGGCTTACGGAAAGCACACAGCCGAGTTTGGCGGATCCAGCCAACTGGGGCTGGTGGAGATCAAGACAGACGAAGGGCTATCTGGACACTCGTTCCTGGGTTCATCCAGCAAGGGCGCACATCTGGATGTGCAATCGCTAATCGAGGGCCTTAAGCCCCTCTTAATTGATCAGGACCCGACCGACCGTGAACGGCTCTTCGATCGGATGGTCAGGCTGCAGAGAAACTCCGGCTACCGAATCGTTGGCGCCGTGGACGTGGCACTGTGGGATCTGATGGGCAAAATCGCGGGACTTCCAATCCATCGATTGCTGGGATCTTTCCGCACCAGCGTGCCCGCCTATGCCTCGTCGAAACGGTTCCCGTCTGCTGACGACTATGCGACTGAGGCGGCTGAGTTCAAGCAGCAAGGCTGGCTGGCGTACAAGATCCATCCACCAACGGAACCCAAACTTGATATTGAGGTCTGCGAAGAGGTTCGTTCACGCGTTGGTGACGATTTCACACTGATGCTGGACTCAACATGGGCGTACGACTATCCCACGGCGCTCAAGGTCGGTCAGGCCGTGGAAGAGTTGAATTACCTCTGGTACGAGGATCCGCTGGTTGAGGATGATATTCACAACTACGTGAAGCTGAAGCAGCATCTCAACATTCCTGTGATGGCCACCGAGTACTCGCCAGGTGGATTTGCGGCCAAGACCGAGTGGCTTGTGCGCGACGCTACGGACTACTTGCGAGCTGATGTTGCCGTGACGGGGGGGATCACCAATCTAATGAAGATCGCGCATCTTGCGGAGGCGTTTCACACGAACTTTGAGGTCCACCACGGGGGCAATAGCCTGAACAACGTGGCGAACCTCCACGTCATCATGGCAATCCAGAACTGCGGTTACTTTGAAGTCCTGCTCCCTCCAGCCGCGCAGAAGTACGGTCTGGTTGAGGACATCGAAGTTGACTCAAACGGCATGGTTCACGCCTTTGAAGAGCCGGGACTTGGAGCGCAGATCGACTTTGATCTGATTGAGCACCACAAACTGGCGGTGCTGAGCTAAGAGAGTCCTTCCTTTAGAACGTCAATGACTCCGTGGTGGCCAGCTGGCGATATAAGGTACACGCCAGCCCACCCGGAGCGCTTGATTGCCTGAACCTGTCTGCGGCGAGTGATCGCGCTTCTTTGACCTGATCATCTGGCTGATCAAATCTCTCGAGGCGACTGAATACGAATTCAGGGATTCTTATACCGGGGGTTAGCGCCATCCGGCGGGCGTGATCGAGTCCGTTTAGCACCAGCACGCCGGGCATTATTGGGACATCTTGTCGGAACGGTTCGATCTTATCGAGCGCTGATTCATCAAAGACGGGCTGGGTGAATATGTAATCCACGCCGTTATCGATCTTGCGACGCAGCTTTTCAAGTTCGTGCTCGGGATTGGGAGCCTCTGGCTCATACCCAGATCCAATGGTGAATGATGTATTCGGCTGTGCACTGCGTGATAGCGGCTGCCCGCCGAAGTCGAGGCCTGCGTTGAGTAGCCCGTAAACATTCCGGATCAGCGTGGTGGAATCGAGATCGAATACGGCGGCCGAACGTGGATACGTGGGGGACATCTTTGGCGGGTCGCCAGTGATGATCAGTACGTTCCGAATATCCCTGGCGTGAAGCCCTATCAATCTCGCCTACAAGCCCATCGTGTTTACATCACGCGTTGAAAAGTGGGGTATAAGTTCAACGGGGTCAGTGTTATCGCCGCTGATCTGGAGAGATGAACGCGTCAGGGAGATGAAATCGCCAGGCGGCATGAGCGGGATGCCACGGGAGCTATCGGTGACATCAACTGCGTCTACCAGCCCGGATGCCCCGACTTCGCCAATGAACGCAATCTTTTCCTGTGTACCTAGAATGGCCGTCCCACGGGGAGGGAGCAGTTCCACACTCACCACGAATTCGCCATCAATAACCTTCCGTGAGAATTGCCCGTTCAGGCGCTTTTCATCGGGTCCAACCCTGGAAGTCGCACTCGCCACAGGCCGACTGCCAGGTGTATCCAGGCCACCGACACTTTTGATGTACCCGGCCATTTCGCGCACGTGGGCGGGGTGGACCTCGCGGCACCCGCCAATCAGGCGGACCCCCTTGCCCATATAGTCCCTGGCCGTGCGCCCCATGAACTCCGGATTCACGTGGTTCATGAATCGTTGGCCAATTCTCCGGAACCCACCAGCGTTGGGCATCGCCGAGAGCAGCAGTTTGCCGGTCTGCACTGTCTCAGTCTGCGTGGCCTCGTCTATGAATGATTCAACGTCCCACGGTGAGGAGCAGTTGACCCCCAGAACGTCGGCGCCTTTTTCAACTGCCACGGCGACCAGTTCACTGGCAGCCGGGAAGGTGGATGCGGTATTTGCAGCTTCATCCAGCGAGAGTTGGACTACCACTGCCGTATCCGGCGCAATCTCCTTGCTCAATCGCGTCACCTCAAAGGCCTGCTGACTGGAGGCAAAGGTCTCCAGAATTATTGCGTCCACCTCTTCGGCATGCAGCGCTGTTAGTTGAGGGGAATAGGTATCCCGGAGTACCGTGATTTCGGCGTCTGGATCAAGCACTGGCCCAATTGAGCCCAGCACGAAAAACTCTGAGGCCTGTCGGCCAGAACCTTCCGCAAATGACGCTATCGCTCCGCGCGCCAGCTTGACACCTTGACGATTGATCTGCTCTACACGCCCCGATTCGCCAAGCTGGGCCAGATAGGTTTCGTTAGCGCCAAATGTGCTGGTTGAAATAGTGCGCGCACCGGCATTCAGATATTCAAGATGCACCTGCAGTACAAGCTCTGGCCGGTCAACATTGAACGCCTCGTAGACGTGATTCTGTTCCGACAGCCGGCCAGTTAGCTCGAACAGGTAGGAGCCCATTGCGCCGTCTGCGAGGAGGGCGCCCTCCATCAATGTCCGTAGGAAGCGATTCATCCGCTTACGATATCAGCGGAGTACCGATGAGTTATCTCGTGCCATCGCTCCTGATTCAGCCCGATGTAAGATCGCCCCAAATGACGCCGATGCAATGCGCAAGAATTTGCGAACCCCCGAAAGACCTAATGCCGTGACAATAGATGACAATCCAACAAGGGATGATCGCCCCAATATCGTATTAATTCTTGCCGACGATATGGGCTTCTCTGATATCGGTTGCTTCGGCTCCGAGATTGCAACGCCCAATCTCGATAGGCTAGCCAGTTCTGGCTTGCGATTCTCCCAGATGTACAACTACGCCCGCTGCTGCCCATCTCGCGCATCGCTGATGACAGGAATCAGCCCTCACCGGGCAGGAATAGGCCATATGGTCAAAGACCTCCACGTGCCGGGTTATCGTGGATTTCTCAACAGTAATTGCGTTACTGTGGCTGAAGTGCTTCGAGACGCTGGTTACCAGACGCTGATGTCAGGCAAGTGGCATGTGGGTGGCGAATACGACATGCAGAATCCCGATGCGTGGTCAGCCGGTGATGCTGGCCATCCCGTCCCTACTCAGCGAGGGTTTGACCAGCACTTTGGGACACTGATTGGCGCGGGTTCGTTTTTCCATCCGCTCACGCTGTTTGAGAATGATCATCACATCACTCCCGATTCGCCCGATTTCTACTACACAGATGCCATTGCGGACAAGGCCGTTGAGATGGTCGATAACGCGTCGGGAACGGATAAGCCGTTTTTCCTGTACACGGCCTTCACGGCACCGCATTGGCCGTTGCATGCCTTCGAAGAAGACATCGCGAAATACGAGGGGAAGTACCGGGGCGGCTGGGACGAGTTGCGAACGAACCGGCACGAGGAGTTGCGCGACTCAGGTGTCCTGGAATCGCGCTGGGATATCACACCGCGGGATGCGACCGCACCGGCGTGGAAGGACGCGGAAAACATCGACTGGGAAGACCTCCGTATGGCCACATATGTGGCTCAGATCGACCGCATGGACCAGGGAATTGGTCGCATCCTTGACGCTCTGGAAAAGAA
>DBZV01000158.1:766-5327 GCA_002311865.1 Dehalococcoidia bacterium UBA1151 | reverse complement strand
GAGTTTCTGGCTGAAGATTCGAACAAGCCGGAGCCAGCGCGCTTCGACACGCCGCCTATCGATGGCTCAACGATGCGATTTGGGAACGTTCCGGGCCTCCGACCTGGTCCCGGCAATACCTTCATGAGCTATGACCTGCCATGGTCGAACGCTTCCAATGCGCCATTTCGCCTCTACAAGCACTGGGTACACGAAGGCGGCATCTCAACGCCGTTCATCATTTCGTGGCCCGACAAAATTAAAGAACCTGGCATTTCTCATTCTCCTGCGCAACTGATGGACATCACTGCAACGTGCATAGACCTGGCCGGAGCTACTTACCCATCCGAGTTTGACGGGAATGAAATTGCGCCGCTCGAAGGCGAAAGCTTTGCACGGCTCCTGAGCGGAAAGAAGTGGCAGCGCGAGCAGCCAATCATCTGGGAGCATGAAGGCAATCGCGCCGTGCGCTCCGGCGAATGGAAACTTGTCAGCAAGTTCCCCGGCCAGTGGGAGCTGTACAACATGACGGAAGACCGAACCGAGTTACACAACCTGGTGGACGGTGATGCCGCTCGCGTCGCCTCGCTAGCCAGGGTGTATGGCGACTGGGCGGAGACATCCAATGTGCTTCCGTGGCCGATCGGCGGGGATCCACGTATACCTGCCTCGACGACGCCAAATGCACATAAAATTGAGTGATAAGAGAGGATAGTTTGAGCCGTCCCAACGTTGTCTTCATCATGGCTGATCAGCTGCGCGCCACTGCGCTGGAGATGTATCGACCCAACACGTGCGCGACCCCATCGCTGGAGCGCCTTGCCGCTCAAGGTGTGAGGTTCGAACATGCCATCACGCCGCATCCGTTGTGTGTGCCCGCAAGGGTCGCGATCATGACCTCTCGGTATCCTCACTCAACCGGATCACGCCGCAATGAGACGTTCATGCCAGCAGGGGCAAATCATGCCTTTCGAATCTGGAGCGAGGAGGGGTTCAAGACGGGGCTGATTGGGAAGAATCACTGCTTCGAATCTGAAGAGGATCTGGCGCTTCTCGATGTCTATTGCGAGATAACCCACAGGGGCCGATCTGATCGTTCCGCCGCTCCAAAGGGCATGGAGTGGGTTCGGCCAGCGAAGGCGATCGACGCCGCGTATGAGGCTCGCTCCAATGTGAAGCGGCAGAGCCCACGAATCGCGTATCGAGTCTCGGATGGACCTGAAGGAGACTGCGGAACGGCAGTTATCGCGGCTCAGAGCGTTCGGTTTCTGGAGGAGTCGCACGAAGAGCCGTTTGCGTTATGGGTCTCATTTCCTGATCCGCATGAGCCGTATGAGGTCCTGCGTCGATATGCCGAGATGTTCCCTCCGGAATCGATTGAGCTGCCTCCGTGGCCGGAAGACGAGTTCGATGAGTCTGCTCCTGAGCGCAATCGCGTGCTGAAACGCATGCTGGACATATCGCAGGATAGCGAGGCTGATGTTCGGGGTGCGATTAGCACTTACTACGCGATGACACGCTTCGTGGACGATGGTGTGGGGCAGATACTTGACGCCCTTGATCAACTTGATCTGACCGACAACACAATTGTTGTATTCACGGCCGACCATGGTGACTTCATGGGTGAGCACGGGATGATTGTGAAAGGCGGGGTGTTTTACGATTCGCTCACGCGGGTGCCGCTGATCATTTCTTACCCCGGCGAGGTTCCATCCAACGAGGTGGATTCCAGCATGGTCAATACGATCGACATCATCCCCACCCTGCTGCGGCTTCAAGGGATTGAGGCGCCGCCGGAGATGCAGGGGGAATCACTGCCGACGGTGACTGATGTATCACCTCGTGACGAGGCGTTTTCGGAGTATGGAGCAGGCGGGCTGCAGTACACGATGGCAGATCTGGAGAAGCTTCCTGAGCCGTATGGTTATCCGACGCTTATCCAGAATCTCTGGGCTCGCGAGGCCGAAGGGCGTCGGAAGATGGTTCGCACATCGGAGTGGAAATATGTGCACGATTCGATGGGTGATCTGGATGAACTTTACGATCTGGTGAACGATCCATGGGAGAGCCGTAACGTTGCGGCTGATCCATCGAACGGCGCTGTGATATCCGAAATGAGGTTGCGGCTGGCGAACTGGATGATTCGCACGGAGGATGCAGTGCCGGTGCCACTGCCTGACCAGATCGGTCCGCCGCAGTTTCGATGAATGGATTGCGCGCTACGTGATTACATCCACGACTCATGCGCTCATAGCGGGCGATTCAATCTCGATCTGCCTCTAGTTTGAATATAACTGCAGTAGCGGAACCTCACTTATGACAGGGCTCATGACGGGTTCCGAAACCTAGTGACAGGCTCAATATGGCAACCGATATGGACTCACGGCTCACCGCCCTCGAAGAGGAGATGAAGTCGACCAAGACTCAGATTCAGCAGATTCTGCTGGACCTTCGTGAGCATGTTCTTGAGTTCACTAACCCATTCACCGCTGAGGCCAAGCTCGCTCTCGCCAAGAAAGTTGACGAGAAGATCAAAGAGATGAAGAAGCAAAAGGCTGAGCGCAAGAAGGCTATGAAGGCCCGGCGCGCGTAGCTGACGTGGGTCTCATGGTGACCCGCGGAATGCTCTGGTTGTAACCTTTTTGCCGCAACGCGCCTGACATGGGCGCCGTTCTTCCAGCGAGTTTATGGAGCGGCAGATGCCATACGGCAGATTTTTTGAAGAGTTCACCGCGGGCGAGGTGATCCAGCACTGGCCCGGACGAACGATCACCGAGACTGACAACACGTGGTTCTCACTGCTGACGATGAATCAGTCGCCACTTCACGTGGATGCCAACTTCAATGAGAAGCACAGCCCATGGGGCAAACCGATTGTTGTTGGGTTGCTGGTGATGTCCATCGCCGTTGGTCAATCGGTGGCGGACATATCTGGATGTGCGGTCGCAAATCTCGAGTATGAGAACGTCAATCACGATGGTCCGAGTTTCGCTGGCGATACGATCTACTCTGAGAGCACGATTCTTGAGACTCGGCTGACATCGAGCGGCGAGACGGGGATTGTCTACCTGGAAACGCGTGCCAGGAATCAGAACGATGAGCAGGTGATGTCTTTGCGTCGTCGGGTGATGATTGCTTCACGGAATCACCCGACGCTTGGCGCGGGCAAGATTCCTGGCCGGCCCGAGAAGCTTTAATGCGGCCGCCGCTGGAGGGTGTCCGAATACTTGCGATATCACAGTTTGGCGCAGGGCCATTTGGTACGAATGTGCTCGCAGACCTGGGGGCGGAGATCATCAAGATTGAAGACCCGGGCGTGGGTGGAGATGTTGCGCGGTACATCCCGCCTTTTGAGATAGACGGGGATTCGCTCTACTACCAGTCGTTCAACCGGGGGAAGAAGTCGGTTGCTTTGAACCTGCGCTCGGAGGGCGGCATGGCGACTCTGCATGAGCTGGTAAAGGTGTCTGACGGCGTATTCAACAATTTGCGTGGTGATCTGCCAGCCAGACTAGGTATCGATTACGACACGTTGAGCAAATTTAAATCGGAGATCGTCTGTTGCTCGCTATCGGGATTTGGCAAGACTGGGCCGATGGCCGCGACTCCCGGTTACGACTACCTGATTCAGGGCTACGCCGGGTATATGTCGATCACCGGAGAGCCGGACGGTCCGCCGGGGAAGTGCGGCGTATCGATCATCGATTTCGCGGGTGGATATGCCGCTGCGCTCGGCCTCATGGTGGGCCTATTTGATGCGCAGAGGAGTGGGGTTGGGCGGGACGTAGATGTATCGCTGTTGGATACGGCCATCGCCATGCTTTCGTACTTCGCTACGTGGATGCTCAATCGTGATTGGGAGCCAACCAGAACGGAAAACTCATCACATCAGACGCTTGTGCCGTCGCAGAATTTCCAGACGTCGGATGGCTGGATAGTGATCTTCTGTGCGAAGGAGAAGTTCTATCGCGATCTGGTGGAGATCATGGGGATGCCCGAACTGGCTGACGATCCGCGGTTCGACTCGTTCGCGGCGCGCCTAGAAAATCGGTCAGAGTTGCTTGCGCTGCTGTCGGATGGGCTCCGGGAGCGAACAACGATCGACTGGCTCACTGTGCTGAACGGGAAGGTGCCGTGCGGGCCGGTGAACGATGTTGCTGGCGCCCTTGAGCTGGACCAGGTGCAGGCCAGGGAGATGATTATCGAGGTCGAACATCCTGTGTACGGAACGATTCGAGAGGTTGCGAATCCGGTCAAGATGGCCGGGGAGATCAAGCACCCCGCCCCTGCCCCGAAGCTTGGCGAGCACACGAATGTTGTGTTGCGTGATCTGCTGGGTTATGGAGATGCGAAGGTTGAGGAGCTGAGGGCGGCCGGAGCGATTGGGTAAGCAATAGCCGCGCTAAACGCGCCAGTTAGTTCCGTCGCGTGTCTGTGGTGCACCGCCGCCGCGTCATTCTGAGCGAAGTGGAGGCGGTAGCCGGAACGCAGCCGAAGAATCTCAGCGCCGCAATCATCCCGCGCCTTTCGTCGCGTGTGCCACTGATATCGTGGCACTTGAGATCTTTCGACTCCGTCCGCC
>DBZV01000158.1:0-661 GCA_002311865.1 Dehalococcoidia bacterium UBA1151 | reverse complement strand
TGGCAGATGCGACATCCGCTCATTGACCAATCCCACCATCCATCAGAACATCAACCCAGTAGCACCAGACGACGACTACAGACCCAGACCGCTCAACCGGACCCGATCACCCGGAACAGCTCAGAACGATCCACGACCCAATTCAACCCCTGAATAAGGAACAGGCATCCGCTTCAGGCGGAGCATCGGACAAAAACCGGCCATAGGCGGGAAGCCTTGAGCTTCCCATCGCCCAACCCGTTGGAAGGCCTTCCACCGCAGCAGCGACAGAACTCGGCACCTGTATTAGCACCGCCGTTCCCTGAGAAAGTGGTGAGCACCTGCCGCAAGGTGGGGTTTTATACGGGCGGCCACATAGGGTGAGTGTCATCCTGGCCGTCAATAAGAGAATAGAGGGAATGAACCTTTGAGCCAGATTCAGGCAGCGCCGCGGAGAGACACCACAGCAAACCCTGATGACAGCAAGAGAGACACTGGCCATCTGCTTTCATAGCATGCGGTGCCCCCGGCTCTGATGTGCCTCCATGGCAGATGGTTCCCAGCTCTTGATGCGTATCGTCGTGGCGCGATGACCGAGCGATCGGAAACCCGCAAAGACGTTAAACGGTTACAAATCCACGGGTGGGGCCACCCGTAGTAATGAAAGCCCCAAACAGAGCCG
>DBZV01000204.1:12034-14874 GCA_002311865.1 Dehalococcoidia bacterium UBA1151 | reverse complement strand
GGGTGCGCCGTTCAATGTGGGGCAGATGTACGACCAATTTGGTCGGGGTATTCAGGGCGAGGCGAGCAGCTATCCGGACTTCGATACCGCGGTTGAGTTGCATGTGTTGCTGGACGCGATTCGGCA
This sequence comes from Dehalococcoidia bacterium UBA1151, assembly GCA_002311865.1. Classification (GTDB taxonomy): domain Bacteria; phylum Chloroflexota; class Dehalococcoidia; order Lucifugimonadales; family Lucifugimonadaceae; genus UBA1151. The sequence continues at coordinate 14,748 of DBZV01000204.1, read as the reverse complement.
GTCGTCGGAAGAGGGGCGCGAGGTTGAGGTGGGGGCGGGAGCGGGGTAGAGCGACCTATATCACCTCAGAAAACTCTGCAGAGGCGGTGGGACTCCGCTAGAGTTGCGGCGACTTGTGAGGCTTCCTCGACGGTTACGAATACTCAGGGACTTGAAGGCGAGTAAATGGTAGATCTGCGATTCGGTGCATTTCTTGCGCCACACCACCCGATTGGCGAGCACCCGGTGCTGCAATTTCAGAGCGACCTCGCGTTTGTGGAACAGCTCGAACAGCTTGGATATGACGAGTTCTGGTGTGGGGAGCATCACTCCACCGGCTGGGAGATGATCGCATCGCCAGAGCTGTTCCTGGCTGCTGCTGCGGAGAGGACGAGTCGGATCATGTTGGGCACAGGTGTCGTGTCTCTGCCCTACCACCACCCGTACATGGTGGCGCAGCGAATCGTGCAGCTCGATTATCAATCTCGGGGCCGGGTGATTTTTGGTTCTGGCCCAGGGGCGCTGCCATCGGATGCTCACACGATGGGCATCGACCCCATGGTTCAGCGGGACAGGCAGGACGAGGCTATGGGCGTGATCCGTCGTCTGTTCAGGGGTGAGGAGCCGTTCAGTTACGAGTCCGAGTGGTTCAAGTTGAAGGATGCGAAGCTACAACTGTTGCCGCTTCAGAAGGATATCGAGTTTGCCGTCGCGTCTATTGTGAGTCCTTCTGGGATGACGTTGGCGGGCAAGCATGAGGCTGGTGTGCTTTCCATAGGCTCCATGTCCTCGGCTGGTATAAGAGCATTGCCAACCCAGTGGGGTTTTGCCGAGGAGTCGGCAGCCAAGCACGGCACCACGGTCGATCGAAAGAATTGGCGAATTGTCCTGAGCTGGCACATTGCTGAGACGAGGGAGAAGGCGCGCGAAGAGGCCCGCGACGGGTTGATGAAGCACAACAATGAGTACACGGTGGGTACGCTGGCCGGTGGCGAGGGTGTGATCTACAAGACGCCGGACGATGCGGTGGATGGTGTTGCGTTTGCCGATGTGAGCACTGCGGTGATTGGCACGCCGGATGATCTAGTCGATCGGATTCGGCAGATGCTGGAGCTTACGGGCGGCTTTGGCACGGTGATTGGTTTCGTGCACGATTGGGCGAATCGTGAGAATACGGCTCGCAGCTGGGACATGGTTGCGCGCTACGTGATTCCCGAGGTCAACGGCATACTGGATGATTATCGGGAGTCGAACAAGTTCGTTATCGAGAATCGAAGTACGTGGTTGCGCGCGGGTGACGCCATTGCCGCGAAGATTCGCGAGAACGAGGCGGCGCTTGCGGCTGCGGAGTTGGATGAGGCGGAGGGTAGGCCGGTGCTGAGAAGCGGTAAATCCATAACCCCAGGAGTAGCCGGCCCCGAGTAACCAATTGCATTGGATGCACTTGCGCCGGGGGCGCGGGGAGCGGAAGCTCGTTGGAGGTCTGTTCTTTCGGTCCTGATTGCTGTCGGTCTTGAGGAACTCATGATTGCGCCTCGCCAACCAGCAACTTTTCCCGGGGAGTAGGCCATCTCATCGGTGAAGTCGTGGTGCTCGTTGGACTCGGTCTACATGGTGTTTTGCCACCAGATCCACTTCTTCCCGTCACGTGAAGTGGCAGAGAAGTGGAGCGCCGATAGCGAGTACGACTTCGCCATACTTTCGAGAGACGAGGCCTTTGAAGTGGGCATCAAGGCCGCTGCAAAGCTGATTGAAGCAGCGCAGAAGTAGTTCTGAGCATCAAATCAGGAAAACAACCTTTTCAGGCCCGGTGTGCGGGGCCGTCCGTTCGTCCGAGAATCATCTTTGTGGATGTGCAGCCTGCACCCGGGCGCTTGATACATGGAGTAACGAAAATGAATATCCAAATCCTTTGGTTCGAGGGCTGCCCAAACCACCACGCAGCACGAGAGCTAGTTGAAGAAGTTCTGGCGGAGAAGGGTATTGAGGCCAGTATCGAGACGATTGAAGTTCCCGATCTTGAGACGGGCGAGCGGGTGCGATTCCCTGGCTCTCCAACGATTCGCATCGACGGTAATGACGTGGAGCCGGGCTATGAAGAGACGGACGATTTCACGCCGCGTTGCCGGGTGTACTTCACGCCCAATGGCTACGAGGGCGTGCCGGAGCGCGAGTGGGTCGAGTCAGCCGTCACAGCAGTCTGAACAACTGCGTTGCATGCATTTGCGCCGGGGGCGCGTCAGGCACGTGCACCAGGTGCGCGGGGAGTCGGCGCGCGTTAGAGGTCTGTTCTATCGGTCCTGATTGCTGTCGGTCTTGAGGAGCTCATGATTGCGCCTCGCCATTCGGCGACCTTTTCTGGCGAGTAGGCCATTTTCTCTGTGAAGTCGTAATGGTCTATCGCGTGCTTCTGGATGGCTGAGATTAGCTCGGTGAGCGAGCCGCCGGTTACCGTTCCACCACAGGTGAAACCCATTTGCAGTCAGGTAAGGCTTATGAGGGGCATTTGGTGAAATCCTTTTTCTGGCGGGGCGCCTTGGATGCGGGTTGGATGGGTTGATTGTAATCGCGTTTGGGGGTGGTGTGGGTATGGCGAGTGGCTGCGGGTTCGCCGGAAAGGTGCCCTTCGACAGGCTCAGGCAACCTTTCCTCACATTGATTGGCTGATGTGAGTGCGTGTGCCTGGGGCTCGGATATCTCCGCGGGGCCGAAGGTGCCTGCCGCACGGGCACTGA
>DBZV01000204.1:10762-12028 GCA_002311865.1 Dehalococcoidia bacterium UBA1151 | reverse complement strand
GAGCGCGGGGCGCTGAAGAGGGGCGTAGCTGTCGCAGACGCCCCCACTTATGCGGTGTGGGATTGGGGGACTTGAGTTCTGTGCGCGCGGTCTGGGTGGTGGATAATGCGGGATTATGCAGCAAGACGCAATGCGATCATCCGGTCCCGGCCAGTCCGACCAGGCTAAGGCTGGGTATGCGCGGATAAAGCGGCGTGTGATGTTTTTTGAGATTGCGATTAGCATGGCGGCGCCGATTGTGTTTATTGCGGTGGGGGGCTCGAATGGGCTGCGCGATCTGGCGCTACATATCACGGCAAATAATCCGCTGGCGATTCTTATCTACTCTGTGATTCTGATTGCCGGGTTTGCGATTTTGACGATGCCAATTGACTACTATTCCGGGCATGTTGTGGAACATCGATTCGGGTTATCTCGGGCTAGCGCGCGATCGTGGTTGTCGGATTTCGGGAAGTCACTGGGGTTGCAGCTTGTTTTTGGGGTGGCGGCGATTGAGGCGATTTACGGGCTGATCGATCTGAGTGAGACGTACTGGTGGCTTATTTCGGCGGGTGTGTTCATCGGCTTCTTCGTGGTGATGGCGCAGTTGGCTCCGGTGCTAATTATGCCGCTGTTTTTCAAGTTTGAGCCGGCGGGTGAGGGTGAATTACGAGATCGGTTGCTGCGCCTTGCGGATCGCTTCAATACGCAGGTGCGGGGTGTGTACATCTGGAAATTGGGCGAGAAGACGAGCAAGTCGAATGCTGCGCTGATGGGGTTCGGACCGACTCGGCGGATTGTGGTGGCGGACACGATGATTGAGGCCAATACGCCGGATGAGATTGAGGTTGTCCTGGCGCACGAGCTTGGGCATCACGTCCATCGTGATATTCCGCGGCTGATTGCGGTTCAGGCGGTGGTGATGGTGGTGGGATTTGGCGTGATTAACGTGGTACTTGGCGCGCTGAGTGACTCGTTTGGGCTGCGCGGGTTGGATGATTTTGCGAATTTGCCGCTGCTGATGCTGATCGCTTCGGTTGGGATGTTGCTGATTTTGCCGGCGATCAACGCCTATAGCCGTCGGCGCGAGCATGCTGCAGATGTGTTTGCGCTGGAGGCGACTGGGCGGCCGGAGGATTTCATTTCTGCGATGCGGTCGCTGGGTGAGCAGAATCTTGCGCAAGAGGATCCGAACCCGATTATGGAATTTCTGTTTCACTCGCATCCGTCGCTTGGGAAGCGGATTCGATTTGCGGAACAGTACTGCCGTACGGGCACTGAGCGCGG
>DBZV01000204.1:3593-10733 GCA_002311865.1 Dehalococcoidia bacterium UBA1151 | reverse complement strand
GCACTGAGCGCGGGGCGCTGAAGAAGGAATGAGCGAGAAGCCGGAAAGGTGTCCTTCGAGTTTTCTCCCCGATTGTCTCGGAATCCACGATAGGAAACCTTTCCTCGCGTGGGCTGGTTAAGGGGGTGGGCGTGCCTGGATCCCGGATATTTTCGCGGGGCCGAAAATTCCGGGATGACGGATGTCGGTCGACCGCACACGGCGGTGTAGGAGGCAATCCCCCCGTGGTTCCGGATCGGGGGCCGCAGCCCTTCGAGTGGCCTCAGGAGAACCTATCGCAGCCACCCCCGCGTGCCATGAGTGTTGACGCTACGAAGCACCATCGAGTTTTGAGACGGTTAGTTGGGCGTCTGGGCGGGTGAAGACTTCAGGGCGAAGGGACATTCCGAGGCCGGGGGTTTCGGAGGCGGTGATGTGGCCGTTTTGGACTACGGGGAGGGTGTCGACCAGGTCGAGGTACCAGGTGCGCATGAAGTTGCGGACGGTTTCCTGGATTACGGCGTTGGGGAGGTGCATGTCGAGATGGACGGATGCGGCGAGGATGACTGGGCCGACACAGTCGTGTGGGGCGAACGGCAGGGCGTAGGTTTCGGCGGCATAGCCGATTTTGCGGGCTTCGCTGAGGCCGCCTACCCAGCCAATGTCGATCATCACGATATCGGTGGCGTTTTTCTCGAACATCTCACGGAATGACCAGCGGGTTGAGAGGGTTTCGGAGGCGCAGACGGGGACGTTTGTGGAGCGCTTAAGCTCTCGGAGTGCGTCCAGGTTGTTCATGGTGATGCAGTCTTCGAACCACATGGGGCTGTACTCTTCGACGGCTCTTGATATTTGAATGGCGGCGGGGAGGTTCCAGTTGTTGTGTAGCTCCAGGGCGATGTCCATCTTGTTGCCAACGGCTTCGCGGATTTCGCGGAACGGGCGGGTGCCTGCTTCCAGGTCCTGGGCGCTGATGAACTGGCCGTTGGACTTCTGCACGTAGCGGTCGAAGGGCCATATTTTCATTGCTGTGATGCCTTCAGCAAGGAGCGATTCGGCGAGCTCGCCGGGGCGCTTCCACTGGGCTGCGAAGTCGTCCCACTCTTCGCCACCTTCGGCGCTGCCGCCAGCGCAGGTGTTGTAGACGCGGATCTCGTCGCGGAAGCGTCCGCCAAGGACCTGGTAGAGGGGCTGCTTGACGGCCTGTCCGTAGAGGTCCCAGAGGGCCATATCGAGCGCTGAGATTGAGCAGATGTTGACGCCGCGATTAGCTGAGGTGCGGGAGGCTTTGAACATGGCTTGCCAGTGACGTTCGATGTCGAGGGGGTTTTCGCCGAGGAGTTTGGGGGCGAGGACTTCATCAATGAATGTGGCGACGGAGTGCGGGAAGTTTGGGGTCTCGCCGAGGCCGATCAGGCCGGTGTCGGTGTGGATCTGAACCCAGGCGAATCCGCCAATGTCATTGAGGCGCAGTGTTTCGATCTTGGTGATCTTCAAGTGGGTTTCCTGTTTGCGCTGACGGTTGTGCGTTGATCGCACCCTTTTTGGCTAACTGATTGGTTCCGCGATGAACACCGGGATGGCACGTCCGGCTTTGTCCTGGTAGTCCTGGTATGGGGGATATGCGGCGACCGCGAGGACCCAGAGGCGGGCTTTCTCCGTGGGGTCGTATACCTCGCGGACTCTCATGTCGTACTTCTCGGTCGCGTCTTGGATCTGGACGTTTGATTCGGCCTTGAGGTTGTAGTACCAGACGGGGTGCTTGGGTGCGCCGCCTTTGGATGCGACGAGTACGTAGTTGTCGCCATCGGCCACTCGCATGAGCGGCGTCTTACGGATGGCACCGGAGTTGCGGCCGGTATTGGTGACGATGATCACCGGGAGGCCGGTGTCTCTGAGGGTGAGGCCTTTGGTTCCGCCACTACTTTCGTAGAGTTCGACCTGTTCGCGGACCCAGTCAGATGGACTGGGGATGTACTCGGGCATGATCTTCTCCCTGGGCTTGGCTTCGGGGCCGGTGCGTGTTCCGATGATTTGCGCTGCGATTCGACCACAATGATTCCCCGTCACCTCCACTGGCGGGATGGCGGGCACTTCGATCTGTAGACCAGTCACGCTGATCTTATAGAACCGGTCAATTGTTGTAGGTGTCTGACTGGGTATCCGCTGCTTAGGATGTCATCTTCCGCGCGGATGGTGTTGGGCTCGTAGTCGCGCGGGACGGTGACAGCGTGGTATCGCCAGATGGGACTGTAGTCGGCGTCGCCAGGTTTCGTGTCGTAGATGCCCCACTGGTCGGGGACGCGCTCAGGATTTCCGTCGGGTCCGTCCATGCCGTAGATGAGGACGAATTCTTTGGCCCACTTCTGTTTTATGGGGTCGATGTGGATGACGCCCTGTGGCATGGCGAAGACGCGTTCGCCGCGTACCCAGCGGGGGCCAACTCGCTGGTTGTGCGGGTTGGTGAAAATGAAATCTGTATCCCGAATCTCTTCGGTCACATCACGACTGTAGTGCAGTGCTCCGATCGAATCACTGGCCATACGTTCGCTCTCCCCTGCCATGCCCATGAGGGAGCATTACTGATGTCGGTGGTCTGAGTCTGTTTGCCGGGCCATCATAGCGGGTAATCAGCAGGTTGACTTGATCTCAGGTCTTCGCCCCGCTGGTATCGGGCCCTTTGAGAGGCTCAGGGAACCGATGCTCAATGTGGTAATGGCGAATGCGGGTGGTCAGGTGACCAGGGACGACATAAGGTGCGTTTCTCAGTGCGGTATGAATTCCATGTGATTGATTGGGACGGTAGGAGAGTGTGATGCGATGGTGAATACGGAATTGAAGACCGATCTCTCAGAGGATATTTTGAGGCGGTTCGAGCAGGTTAGTTTGCAGACTTGCGCCGGGGCATTGGGTTATCTGACTCGTCAGGCGAGGGCAGCGAAGGATGGCGATACGAGTTCTTCGTGGACTAACTGCTATATGAAGAACGTGAAGCCGTTGACGCACGGTCGAAAGATCGCTGCCCGGGCGCGTACGTTGAGCTTCCTACCGCCGCGGCCGGATCTATCGGCGACGCTGCGAAAGGGCGAAGACTCGCCGGAGTTTGAGGCGATGGAGAGTTGTGGGCCGGGTGATGTGCTGGTGGTGGATGCCAATCGGATGTCTGACCTGGGCATTCTTGGGAACATGAAGACCCGTCGGTTGTGGGCACGCGGTGGTACGGGGCTGATCACGGATGCGTCGGTGCGCGATTTGGACAAGATTCGCGACGAGTACGGACTGGCGGTGTTTGGGGTCGGTCGATCGGCGATCACGGGGCTGGAGGGCAGTCCATGGCATGAGGCGAATGTGCCGATCAGTTGCGACGGCGTGCTGGTGATGCCTGGCGATCTTATGGTGGCTGACGACGATGGTGTGGTGGTGGTGCCACAGCAGCTGGCGGAACAGGTTATCGAGTGGATCGAGGAGCATGAACGTGTGGAGGATTTCATTGCCGGGCTGGTGGATGAGGAGCAGTGCTCTCCGGGCCGTTTCTATCCGCCAAGCGAAGAGCTTAAGCAACGTTACCGGGATTCACTGAAACAGTAAGGCCAGGAAGCTTCATATGAAAATCACTAATGTAGACGTACTGATGGTGACGGTGCCGGTAGCAACGCCGAGACCTGAGCAGGCAGGTCGCGGGCTTGATCGGCCGCGGACCTGGGTGCTGGTGAAGATCGACACCGATGAAGGCATCAGCGGAATCGGCGACTCCTCGCAACCGTCGGGCGGAGGGAGCGAGCTGACAGGAGGAATCCTCAGAATCATGCGCGAGACGCTGATTGGCGAGGATCCGAACAACATTGAGGCGATCTGGCAGCGGCTTTTCCGCCAATACACCTATGCGGGACCCCGGGGGCCAATTACCAGGGCGATCAGCGGCATTGATATAGCGCTGTGGGACATCAAGGGGAAGGCTCTTGGCCGGCCGGTGTACGACCTGCTTGGCGGGCCTGTCAGGGATTCGATATCGCTGTATACGCATCCGCGGACTGGTACGCCGGATCAGCTGGCAGAGAGCGCTAAAGGACTGGTCGCGGAGGGATTCAGGGCCGTAAAAACGGACCCGTACTCTCCCGAGATGGGCAGCAAATCCAACGCCTATATGAACGGCGTCATCTCGATGGAGGGCCTTGAATACGGCGCCGAGTTGATCTCAGCGTTGCGCGCTGCGGTTGGGCCGAATATCGAGGTTCTGATCGACGTTCACGCCAACTTCAACGTGGCCTCAGCTATCAGGGCAGCAAACAGGCTGGAGGAGTTCGACATCACGTGGTTCGAGGAGCCTGTGCAGCCGGAGAGCTACCAGGCGCTGCGGCAGGTTAAGGAGAACGTGCGGGTGCCAATTTGTGTAGGGGAGCGGCTGTTTACTCGCTACGATTTCGCGCCGATTCTCGAGGGGCGGCTGGCCGAGTACATCATGCCGGACATCTGCTGGACCGGCGGGATCAGCGAGATGAAGAAGATTGCGACGCTGGCTGAGACTTACTACGTCCCGATCAGCCCGCACAACGTTCAGAGTCCTATCCAGATTGTGGCTGGTGGGCACACCATGATGACGGTGCCTAACTTCTATCGGCTTGAAATAGCTTCGCTCCAGATGCCTAATTACGCGCAGGCGTTTGATGGCCCGCTGGATATTCGGAATGGCGAGTTGTATCTGTCGGACCAGCCGGGGCTTGGGATCGAGCTCAACATGGACTACGTGACCGAGCACTCGGAAGATGGATGGGGACCAAGCCGGGCCTGAGTGGCGACGATTACAGCGGACTTCACGAAAGGGAATTAAACCTTTGAACATCACGGATCTTAGAGTTGCCATTATTGGACATTCACCGGTTATCCGAATCACGACGGACGAAGGGATTGACGGCCTGGGGCCGGTGGCGATACCGCGAGCGGGCCATATCCGGTGGCATGTGCCGTTCTATAAGGAGCACATCGTTGGCGAGGATCCGACTGACGTTGAACGGGTGATGCTGAAGATTCGGCGCATGGGTGCGTTTAAGCCGTGGGGGAGCGCCGTTAGCGGCATTGAGATTGCACTATGGGACATTGCCGGCAAGGCTGCGGGGGTGCCGGTTTACAAGCTGCTGGGCGGGAAGGTCCGCGACCGAGTTCGTACTTACAACGGGCGAATCCGCTTCCCAATGAGTGGAACTGAGCCGCAGGACTATGCCGACAATATGGCGAAGATGAAGGCGTCGCCTGAAAACTTCACGATCATCAAACAGGGGGTGGCGTTTCATAGCGCGATGGCGCGCGAGATTCCGGGCTTCTTCTTGGGCGAGACAGAAGGTCGCGGCGACCCTATGTATCATCCGCTGCGCGGACCGCTATCGGAGCGCGGGTTGAAGCACACGATTGCGTGTGTGGAGGCGATGAAGGATGTACTGGGCGATGAGGTGGGGCTGGCGTTGGACTGCGGTCCGGGGCTGACTGCGTCCGATACGCTGCGGCTGGCGCAGTTGCTGGAGCCGTTCAACCTCATGTGGATGGAAGATACGGTCACGGGCGACTATTCGCCTGAGGTGAACCCCGACCTTTACTTGCAGGTCACACCGCATACGTCGACGCCGATTCACACGGGTGAGCAGATCTATCTGGCCCGCAATTTCCGCGAGCTTATCGAGAAGCATGCGGTGAATGTGGTTGGGCCAGATTGCGGAGATGTTGGTGGGATTGCGGAGATGAAACGGGTGGCGGAGCTGGCCGATCTCCACGGGATTCTGATTGCTCCACACGGAATTGGCGTTGGGCTGATTGGGCTGGCGGCGCAGGTGCAGGTTGCCGCGGTGTTACCGGATAACTACATTGCGTTTGAATATTCCACAGGCGAGCCTTCCTGGTGGTACGACGTTCTGGAGGGTCTGCCTTCCCCTATCGTTAAGGATGGGTTCATTGACGTGTGGGACACGCCGGGGCTGGGCGTGCATTTCAACGTGGACGAAACGCGCCAGTATCTAAGCGATGAGGACGCAGGTTTCTTCGACAATTGAGGCATCTGCCATGGAGGCACTGAGCGCAAGGTACAGGGGAGGAGCAATTCGTGAATTACCTTCATCTTGCGCGCCACGCACGCCCCAGATGTCATCCTAAGCGAAGGCGGCTCCGCGCCGCAGGCGAAGGACCTGAAGTGGTCGCGTAGGGGCGGCAGAAGAGGAATGGCCCCGCGGCACTCGCGTGCATGGCAGATGCGACACGCGCCCCTCAACACATCCCGTAATCCACCGGAAACTCCAGTTAAAAGACAAAGAAACGCGCGACTCTCAAACCACAAAACCCCCTGTCGAAGATCTCGAAGCAATCGGGAACCGACATAAGGAGCAGCCCACCCACGCACACCAACAAAGCATCGCCATAACGCAACGCTGAACATCTCATCAAACAGGGCCAGGATGTCGTGAAATCCCGCAATGCAATAACGGGACTGGCCGGGATGCTTCCAACGGAGGAATCCGAAAGCAGCAGGCGCGCTCCGGTACATCTTCAAGCGATGTGCCGTTCGGGAAAGGAGCCGCCACCAGAACAGCGGTAAAGCGGGACACCAAGAACCCCGTCGATAACCCGCCTGCCGGCGTTCTCGGATCGACAGCAACGGACATGATGTGCGACGGGCTTAGATCCCGTACGTACCCCTGATTCAAAATTCCGTTGCGTCTCGAGAACGTAGCGGAATAGCGAGATGTCCTCGTTGAACATCGAGGCTGGATGATCCCAACTCCTCAATGGGTCGAGCGGAACGCCCCCATACCCCCTCCCGGATCCGACCGAGACCGGCCACGGCGCCCTGGCCCTGTCTGCGCGCCATTTTCTTTTCGCTACCCACTCCTATACAACCAGACAATCGCGTCCTCAAAGTACCTGCCGAAAAGGGAGTTAGCGCGGGTCTCCGGGAGTTGGAAGCGGCGCGGTGCGTGCCGTATGAGCCTTGAGATCAGCAGCGGTTCGTTTATGATCTACGGGTTGCTGATGGTTTATGGGGGGGCTGATATGGAGTTTGGATTTGGGGTGGCTACCCGGGGGCCGGGGGCGGGGCGGGGGGTGGGGGGGGGGGGGGGGGGGGTGTCCCCCCCCACCCCCACAGAAAGGGGGGGGGGGGGGAATACCCCTATTTTGGAA
>DBZV01000204.1:3225-3524 GCA_002311865.1 Dehalococcoidia bacterium UBA1151 | reverse complement strand
TCGGATTCCGGGGAGTGCCTGGAGCAGTTGACGGTTGCTATGTTCCTGGCGGCGAATACCTCGAAGATAAAGATTCTGACTTCGATCATGGTGTTGCCGCATCGACCTCCCATTCTGGCGGCGAAGGTGCTGGCGTCGATCGATGTGCTGTCGAAGGGTCGGTTGATTATTGGCGTTGGTGCGGGTTGGATGAGGGAGGAGTTTGAGGCGCTGGGCGCTCCTCCGTTCGAGCATCGGGGGTCGGTTTCGGGCGAGTATCTTGAGGCGTTCAAGGAGATGTGGGCCAGTGATACGCCTGA
>DBZV01000204.1:0-3215 GCA_002311865.1 Dehalococcoidia bacterium UBA1151 | reverse complement strand
CAAGGAGCTGTGGACCAGCGACAAACCCTCTTTTCAGGGAAAGTACTGCCAGTTCGACAACATCAGTTTCCTGCCGAAGCCGGTGCAGAAGCCGCATCCGCCGATCTGGGTTGGCGGCGAGAGTGCGCCGGCGCTGCGTAGGGCGGGTCGGCACGCCGATGCGTGGTATCCGATTGGCAATAATCCTCGATTCCCAATGGATACGCCGGAGCGGTTGGCGGCGGCGATGGTTACGGTGCGTGATCATGCTGAGAAAGCGGGTCGTGATCCCGATGCAATGGACTTTGCGTTCAGCGCCGGTTGGTATGACGATACGGGTGCGCATGTGGGAACTGACGGCGCGCGTCGGGTGTTCACGGGGAGTCCCGAAGAGGTGGCGGAGGATATTCGGCGGTTTGAGGTGCTTGGTGTGCGGCATTTGATTGTGGGTGTTGCGGGGGCTTCGACGGACGAGACGATTGCGCGGATGGAGCGGTTTGCGAGTGTGGTTCGCCCACTGGTGTAGGTACTCGCCGTACGGGCACTGAGCGCGGGGGGATCTGCCACACGAGCACTGAGCGCGGTGCGCTGGGGAGGGCAATTCGTGAATTGCCGCTACGCGTCGCGTTGAGGGCATCTGCCGTACGGGCATGGGGCGCGGAGCCGCCAGGGGAACGGGGTGTAGTCTCCCTGTGCTCTGTACGTCACGTTGCCTGTATTGATGTGAGGAGATCTCTTGATGGCAAAGAAGAATATTGGCATTGCGCTTACGGCCGGGGATGCGCAGGATGCGTTGGCGCGGATTGTTGAGTATGACGCTGCGGGGATTGATGCGGTGTGGTCGACTTCCGTTGTTGGGGGTGGTGATGCGCTGACGATGCTGATTGCTGCTGCGGGGCACACTTCTCAGATACTGCTGGGGACGTCGATTGCGCAGATATGGACCCGGCATCCGGTGACGATGGCGCAGCAGGCGTTGATTGCCAATGGGCTTGCGCCGGGACGGTTTCGGCTTGGGATTGGGACGGGGCACAAGCAGGCGATGGTGCAGTTGCTCGGGGCGCAGTTCGAGCGGCCGCTTGGGCACTTGAAGGAGTATCTGGAGATCACTCGCACGCTATTCCGAGACGGGAGTGTGGATTTCGAGGGTGAGCACTACACGGCCCGAGCAAGTATCGCGGGTCCGGCGGATATTCCGGTGATGGCGTCGGCGTTGCGGCCGAGGTCGTTTGAGGTGTGTGGTGAGATGTCGGACGGGGCGATCAGCTGGCTGTGTCCGGCGCGGTATATAGAAGATGTGGCGATGCCTGCGCTGCAGCTTGGCGCCGAGCGAGCCGGGAGGGATGCGCCGCGGCTGGTGGTGCACGTTCCGGTGCTGGTGCATGAGGATCGCGACGCTGTGTATGCGGCGTTTGCGGAGCAGGCGAGCTTCTATCTTCAGACGGTGTATTACCCGGCGATGTTTGAGATAGCAGGGTTCTCGAATGTCAGTTCGAGCGGCTGGACTCAGGAGATGCTTGATGCGGTGGTGGTAACGGGTGACGAGGCGGAGGTTTCAAGCAGGCTGAACGCGATTCTTGATCTGGGCAACGTGGAGGTGCTTGCGATGCCGATTACGGGTGGATCGAGGGGCGAGCCTGGGAAGCCGGCGCCCCTGGAGGGTGCGCCTGTCGATAGGACAGTAGAGTTGCTGGCACAGCTTGCGAAGAGCCAGGAGGAATAATGCAGTACGGAATTCATTCTGCTTTTCATGCCGGGTCGGTTGATTTGGCGGAGTTTGCGGCGCGGTGCGAGCAGTTGGGGTTTGAATCGCTTTGGTTGCCGGAGCATACGGTAATACCGGTGAATCCGTCGGTTGGGCCGGGAGGCGCGGTGGGTGAGCCGATTCCGGATTCGTATCTGCTGATGACGGATCCACTGATTGGGCTGACGGTGGTTGCGGCAGCAACGAAGACGTTGCGGCTGGGGACGGGCGTGCTACTGATTCCGGAGCATCATCCGGTTGATCTTGCGAAGCGCATTTCGTCGCTTGATCTGTATTCGAATGGGCGGTTTGTGCTTGGTGTTGGTGCCGGGTGGCAGCCGGAGGAGTCGGCGGCGCTTGGTGGCGATTTCCCGCGGCGGTGGGCGCAGACGACGGAGTCGATCGCGGTTATGAAGAAGCTGTGGACGGAGGATGAGCCGGAGCACGATGGCCACTACTACAGCTTCCCTCCGCTGAAGTTCCATCCGCAGCCGGTGCAGAAGCCACACCCGCCGATTCTGCTGGGTGGTGGCTCGAAGCGGTTGTTCGATCGGATCGCGCGCTGGGCGGATGGCTGGGCGCCGTGGAGTCCAAGCCCGGATGATGTGGCGAGGGGTCGTGCTGCGCTGAATGCGGCTAGCGAGGCGGTTGGCAGGGATGCGGCTGAGGTGTCGGTGACGGCGTTCACGGGACTTAGGGATGCCGATTCGTTTGCAGCGTTTGAGGCGGCTGGTGTGGATCGGCTGGTTGTGACGATGGCGTCGACGCCAGATCGGCAGCCGTTCGCGCGGGTTGCCGAAATTGCACAGGCGGCTGGATTATAGCAGCGAAGCTGGCATTGGCGGTGGGGCCGCGTTGATTTGGAGGGTGCGTGGTGTGCCAGTAATTTCTGAGTGGCCGTGCCTGGATTCCGGACGTTTGCACGGGGCCGCAAATTTCGGAACGACGGTTGTAGACGGTCGCTACCTGCATACATTCTGCGGCGGGTTCGCGATCTGCTTTTTCTTGCCAGAATCTGCCGAATCACTGATAACCGCCGGCGGCCCATCCGTCTTTCCGGCGTAGGCAGGAAACCAGTCACGCATACTCTCAATGTCAAAAGACACCCCACCACCAGACGACGCACTTGTAGCTGTCGGCGGAAATGCGTGGACATGCCTGGGACCCGGACATCTTCACGGGTCAAAGATTCTGCGATGACGGTGCTGGTGGGTGCGATGGATGTAGAGATGTTCAGAGTAGCTTGCTCATTATGTAGAACTTGTGGCCGGTTAGGTGGTGATCAATCACTGCCCAAATTTCGAAGCCGAGTTGGGCGTCGGTGAAGCCTGTGGTGGCCTGATTGAAGTTGTATATCTGTTCGGTGAGGAGGGTCGATAGCGTGCCGTGGGCGGCGTCTTCCCGGGTGATCTCAAGTTCGCTCATACGCGAATCATTCCTGAGAGGCGATGCGGATGAGAGGGGCTAGCCTGACCTGCCCCAAATAGTTGTA
>DBZV01000196.1:52431-53003 GCA_002311865.1 Dehalococcoidia bacterium UBA1151 | reverse complement strand
TGGGAAGCAACTCTTCCAGCACGTCGCGTGGGGATGGCTCATAGATATAACCGGCTGCCTGATTGTCTTCTAGTTCAGCTGGCTCCACGGGGATCAGCGTCTTGATCACCGGCTTCTGAACCGCCGTGTTGATGAAATCCGTGTATCCAAGCAGCACCCGGTCTATGTTTCGCTTCTCAAACTCACTGATTACGATGCTTGAGATAGGCCGCGTATCGTCCAAAGTTGGCCTATCACCAAGACCCTCAAACGTGGCCAGCAGTTCCGTTCCAGATCGAACGACGAAGTTTCGCCCCTTTTTGCCGACAGAGATCATGGTGACCTCGCCATCAGCTTCCTGGATAACAGCAGCGGCAGCACGAATCATATTCGCGTTGAGGCCACCACAGAGACCTCTGTCAGATGTCACCAGCACGATTGCTGTCTTTATCACCGGACGGATATCAAGCAACGGCACGGCAGCTTCTTCTTCGCCATGTTCGATTGCCGCCAGATCCGCAAGAAGACCTTCAATTTTCTCCGCATAGGGCCTACCGGCGATCACCATGTCCTGGGCGCGGCGCATCTTGGAG
>DBZV01000196.1:27614-52385 GCA_002311865.1 Dehalococcoidia bacterium UBA1151 | reverse complement strand
GGCCTTGGTTATCTTGGCCGTGTTTTGCAGTGAGGTGATTCTGCGCTTTAGCGCCCGGGTATTAGTTGCCATATCTAGAGTTGCGCCGTGCTCTTATAGCCAGTTGCCGCCTCGTCAAGAGCCTTTTCCGACTCCTCTGACAGTTCACCGCTCTCAGCGATATTCTTCAGCACATCCGGCACATTGGCAGCAGCGTACTCATGCCAGCCCCGCTCAAACGCGACGATGTCTGTAGGAGGAATATCATCAAGGGCTCCGGCTCCAAGAAGGTAGAAGATTGAGACCTGCTGCTCCATGGTGAGCACGTTCACCTCAACCTGTTTCATCAACTCCGTCGCCCGCTGCCCTCGCTCAAGTTGCCGCCGCGTTGCCGGATCAAGATCGTCTGTACCAAACGTTGCAAATGCAGCAAGTTCACGGTACTGGGCAAGCTCGCCTCTGAGACGACCGGCAACACTCTTCATCGCCTTTGTCTGCGCGGCGCCTCCCACTCTTGAAACGCTGGTTCCTGCATTTAATGCTGGCCTGATACCGGCGTTGAACAGTTCTGACTCCAGGAAGATCTGGCCGTCGGTTATCGAAATGACGTTTGTGGGCACGTACGCCGACCCGTCGCCCAACTGCGTTTCGATGATTGGAAGCGCGGTTGACGATCCACCGCCGTGTTCATCATCCAATCGAGCTGAGCGCTCAAGCAGGCGTGAGTGCAGGTAGAAAACGTCACCGGGATATGCCTCTCGACCAGGTGGCCGGCGCAAAAGCAGGGACATCTGCCGGTAGGCCCAGGCATGCTTGGTGAGGTCATCGTAAACAATCAATGCATCCCTTCCGGAATACATGATCTTCTCAGCCATAGCAGCGCCAGCGTAAGGTGCCAGGTACTGCAACGGAGCCGGATCAGAAGCGCTGGCTGTCACCACAATGGTGTAATCCATTGCGCCGTTAGCCTCAAGTGCTGCCACCGTCGCGGCAACCTTACCGACCTTCTGACCGATGGCTACGTAAATGCAAGTAACATCTCCGCCCTTCTGGTTGATGATGGCGTCGATGCACATAGAGGTCTTGCCCGTGTTGCGGTCGCCGATGATCAGCTCGCGCTGTCCTCGGCCAACTGGGATTATTGCGTCAACCACTTTGAGGCCGAACTGCAGCGGGGTGCTAACAGACTTCCGCACAACAACGTTGGGAGCAACCTGCTCAACCGGGCTGGTCTCATCGGCATTGATAGCGCCTTTGCCATCGAGCGGTCGACCAAGCGAGTCAACCACGCGACCGATGAGCGCGTCGCCTACCGGAACCTCAACAATACGTCCGGTGCTGCGAACTTCATCGCCCTCTTTAATGTGAGAAAACTCACCAAGAATCACCGCACTAACGCTGTCCTCTTCAAGGTTCAGCGCCATTCCAAGGGTGTCCCCCGGGAATTGCAGCAACTCCATTGATCTCACATCAGAAAGGCCATGAATCGTCGCAACACCATCTCCCGCTTCGATGACAGTTCCAACGTCAACCATAGTGAGTTCGCCGCCGAACTCTTCTATCTGCTTCTTGATGACTGAGGCTATGTCCTGCCCTCTAATTGCCATCCGGCTCCCTCCGCGACATTTGCGCCACGATTAATCGTTTACCAAAAACCCTGCTGGGGCTTATTTATTCCTATTTCACCTGCGCTGGCGGTCTTGCCAGTGCATCCTGCATATTTCTCAGCTTTGTGGTGACACTGCCATCAATCAGATGGTCGCCCACCCGGGCAATAATGCCGCCGACAATCTGCGGATCAACATCCTCGGTTGCGTCAACCTTTCCGCCTACCAGCTCACCAAGCAGATCCTGAACACGAGCACGCTGCTCATCTGTGAGCGGAACGGCCGTGGTGACACTTGCTCGTGCGACGCCGTTGTGCTGATCCACAAGCGCACCGAACTGGTCTCTCACTTTCACCGCGAACCTGACTGATCGATGATCGACCAGCACGCCCACGAGGTTGCGGGCCAGATCACTCACTCCGGCAAGAACCGTGTCGATTCCCTGGAGCTTCTCCCTCTCAGGCACTTGCGGTGCCTCAAGGAATGCGAAAAAGTCGTCATTTCCAAGCGTATCTGCAATTTGATCAAGGTCTGAGGACCACTGATCCAATGAGTCGTTCTCCAGAGCGATCTGGAAAACCGCCTGTGCGTACCGGCGCGCGGTAGGTCGTCCCGCCATTTAGGTGGACTCCCTCATCGTCCTGGTCCCTGGCCGCGTGATGCGATTTGATTCCACTAGTTCTTCCGGTCCTGAAGACCCTCTTCGAGGGTGCTTTCAATCAACTGCCGATGCGTGGATTCATCCAGCGACTTGCCGACGATCTGCTCGGCCGCGCTAATTGCAAGCGACGCGAACTCCTGTCGAACCTGTTCAACTGCCGCATCACGCTCTTGTTCAATTTCGGCCTTCGCACGCACGATAAAGGTCTCAGCCTCTCCTCGTGCCCGTTCCTCTTGATCTTCCCGGTACTTGCCAGCGGCTTCCCGAGCTTCTGCAATATGAACCTGACCCTGAGCGCGTGCTTCAGCAATCTCTTTTTCTACCTGCTCTGCTGCCGATGCCGCCTGTTCCGAGGCTCTCTCTGCCGCTTTAAGGCTCTCACGAATCTTTTCCGTTCTCTCAGTGAGAATTTTCTGGATTGGTCCGTAGAGAAGCTTTGAAAGTACGGCAAACAGAATCAGGAAACTGACCAGTTGTGTCAGCAATCCAGGCAGATTAATTCCGAGTGCGTCCATCTCTTACTACCCTTTACACACCACTAACGAGTGTCCTCTCCGAATCTAAGGCCTAATTTAGACCACTCTATGCAACGAAGAGAATGATGATCGAGACGACCAGCGCGTAGATCCCAATGGCTTCGGCGAATGCCAGGCCAAGAATCATGTTCTGCTGTATTGGTGCTCGTGCTTCCGGGTTGCGGCCAAGAGCCTCCATCGCCTTTGAAGCGAGCAGACCAACCCCAATTCCCGGTCCAATTGCGCCAAGTCCCATTGCGAGGCCAGCTGCAATCGCCTTGACACCAGCAGCAGCCTCAACAGCTACTTCTTTGTTTTCCGTCCCATGGACAACTACCTGAGAAACCGCTCTCACGATCTCTGGATCGATTACTGCCACCTAAATCCTCCTGTGCGATTCCTCGCAAATGAGGGGAACCACTCCCCTCGCGTGCCTAAATAATTCCTGCGCGCTTTCTTGCATGTCCATGGGCCTGCCCATGGCCAACGCGCCGGCCAACTGTAGCCCGCCTAGTGTTCCTCATCTCCGTGTCCTGAGGTTGCAACCACGGCGAAAACTAATGTCAGCATGGCGAAAATAAAGCCCTGGACGGCGCCAACAAACAGCTCCAGGCCGAGGAACGGGATGATCCCGACCAGCGGGAACAGGAAGCCCATAGCTACCAGCAAAATCTCACCGGCAAACATGTTTCCAAACAGACGGAAAGTAAAGCTGATGATCTTGGAGATCTCGCTGATGATCTCCAATATGCCAACCGCAAAGAAGATCGGGCCTTCCCTCAGGTTGATGAACTTTCCACCGTAGCCTTTGAAACCTAGCGCCTTGAAGCCCCACATCTGAATCATAAACATGGCCGTTAGCGCGATGGCGAGAGTGGTGTTGATATCAGTGTTTGGACCGCGCAGGAACGGGATCAGGATTCCCGTCTCTTTGCCCAAAACTTCCGGCTCATCCTCGGGCGCAATCCTCACCACGCCTTCGTGAAGTTGCTCTTCAGCGTCATGGGCGTCAAATTCATCAACGTCAAATTCAACAATGCCGGAGACGGGGACCTTGGTCTTTTCACCTCGGCCAAATGGAAGAATTTTGATGCCGCCGCTGGTATCGAAGACGGTCATCTTCTTGTTGCGCACCTCTTCCAGAGCATCCCTCAGAGCGTCATCGTGGCTCTTGCCAGGCTCTTCCTGCTCGTGAAGTTCGTGCGTAACGAATTCTTCAGTGGACTCAAACTTTCCGATAGTTCCAACGCCCGGCAGTATGCCAAGCCAGTTGGATAGAACGATGACGAGGAAGATCGTCATCACAAGGGGCAGGAATTTGCGTGCGGGTGCGCCACCTACACTCTCAACCAGGCCAATGAAGCCGTCCACCATCATCTCCATCAAGTTCTGGAAACCGGTGGGGACCATCTCCATCTTACGGGTGCCACGCCAGGCCATGAAGATAAGGATCAGGGATGCGACCCACAAGAGAATCGAGGAGTTGACCAGCGGGTAGCCGCCAATATCCGCGATCTTCTCACCGGGTACGGAGATTTCGGGGATAGGGCTTCCAAGAAAGCCAAAACCAAAGGCTGCGCCAAGGGCGCCACCAAGAACTGAAATAATGCCGACGGTTCCAACTGCCAGCAGGACGGCTAGAAGCAGTGGCTTATTCAACTTCTATCGTTTTCGTCTCCCTGCCCGTTCGCCGCGATCTGATCCTCGGCGCCCTCATCGTCCACTTCACTCGCGCCAAATGCGCGAAGTAATTTTGCAAGCCCAAGCCCTGCCACCGCAAGCCCCAGCGCCAATCCGACAAGCACGAACACCGGTGATGTGTCCAACTGCTTATCCAGCCAGGCACCCCCAATCGCACCCCCGGCGATGCTTACGGCTACATACCAGCCAAAGCCCGCAAGGCGGCCAAAGAGCAAGATTGTTGAAGGTCCGTTTGAGCCGGATTCCTCATGCTTTTCAGGCATTTGGCATACTGACTCGGCTCCGTGCCGTAACGATAATTACAACGTCTCAAATCGATCTTGAGAAGCCGCGACTTACTCACAAAATCCGATTGTGAACTTTACCACAATTGAATTTTGGCGACCACTGGAGCAGCTGTGATTAACCACCTGAAAAGTGGCGCGAGTCAACGTATTTCCAAACTGCCGACAGGCTCGATCAGTTTTTGTTTGGCTTGGGTGGAGTGCCGCCGGTGCCCTCTTCAAAATCGCTGAGGTCCAGTGAGTCGATGAACTCCCTGAACGCCGACATCGATTGAATTTCGCTCTCCGCAACCGGAGTCCCGCCCCGTTCGGCGCCCTCTTTGACGGCTTCCCCAACAATAGCCTTGCCAGTCTCTTTGTCCAGATGAACGCCAGCCTTCTCCATCACAGCATCTTCCGCGTAGATTGGAACCTGCACGCGCACGGCAAGAGCCAGAGCGTCTGACGGGCGTGAATCTATCTCCACGCTCTTCTCGCCAACCTGCAAGACAATCTTGGCAAAGTAGGTATCGTGATCCAGGCCTGAGATGAGAATGTGATCCACCGTGGCGCCCAGTTCACCAATGATGATATTCAGAAGATCGTGAGTGAGCGGGCGCGGCACATTCACTTCCTGAAGCTTCACGGCAATCGCATCCGCTTCAGAAGGGCCAATCCAGATTGGGAGGTATCGATCTGAGTCCTTCTCTTTGAGAATGACCACGCGCTGATAGTTCAGAAGACTAACTCTGATGCTGTCAATAACCATGTCACGCATGAGATTGTTACCTCAATATTTCCGTCATCCCGAACCCGGTCACCGTTCAACCACCTGGATCATCTATCCCTACTACACATAAGTTTCGATTATCGCAGGTTCAGACCTCAACCTATCTCTGACACCGATATTGTCGACTTGTCACCCTGGCGAGGAAACTGACTTTACTCGCTTCGCAAGATCTCTCGTACTCAGCGCTAGCTTCCTGTCGCACTCGTCGCACGTCAACCCGATGTCGGCGCTAACGCGAAACACAGTCCACGAAGTGCTGCCGCACGGATGTGGCTTCCTCAGAGTAATACGATCACCCACGGAATATGGAGTTACTAACGTCGGCCGCTCATCCCCCACGTCAATCCTGACCTACTTGCCGGAAGCTGCCGGCAACGACCGATTGATCTCATCTCTCAGCGCACTTGTGGCGTCCCGGGCCGCACTTTCGAACTCATCTTCGCGTTCCGATGCGTAGATGATGCCCCGTGAAGAGCTGATCATCACGCCGCGACCATCAGCATTCGCCCCGGCTTGAGTAGCGGCTTCCACATCTCCGCCCTGCGACCCAACTCCGGGTATCAGGATTGGCAGATCTGGGTGCGCCGCACGAAGCACCGCCATCTCACCGGGGTACGTCGCACCAACCACAATACCTAACCGACCCTGATCGTCCCACTGCTCCGTGGCATCAGCCACACGCTGGTACACCGTTTTGCCATCGGTGCCTTCCAGTACATAGTCCTGCAGCTCCGTGGCACCCGGATTGCTGGTGCGGCAGACGATTATTGCGCCACGCCCGCCGTACTCCAGGAACGGAGCAACGGAATCTCGGCCCAGATAGGCATGAAGAGTAACCGTATCGAAGTCAAAGTAGTCGAACATCGCACGAGCGTAGGCATCAGCGGTCGGTCCCATATCGCCGCGCTTGCCGTCACCCACAACTACAACATCTGGAGCTACAGCCCGAATGTGGGCGACGGTGGCCCGCAGAGCTTCGAACCCCTCCGCGCCCATCGCCTCATAAAACGCCAGTTGCGGCTTGTACGCACATACAAGATCGTGAGTGGCATCAATGATGCGGCGATTGAACTCCAGCGTGTCCGATATCGCCATTCGAGCCGGATCCGGGTCCAGCCCAACACAGACCATGCTGCTGGCAGATTTGGCTCGCGAATCCAACTTTTCAACCCACGTGCTCAACTGGACCTCCGGTCGGGATAATCTGAACCGTAGCTTTGAGTATATTGCGGAACCACTACCGCTTACCAACCCACAATCCGCCGCCACATGAAGCCAATTCGCAAACAGCACCCGGGCACAGCAGACCTCCAGCGCCTCTTTGACAGGCTATTGGCAGCGTATGGTCCTCAACACTGGTGGCCCGCGGAATCGGACTTCGAGATGATCGTTGGCGCAATCCTCACCCAGAACACAGCGTGGCGAAACGTTGAGACCGCTCTGGACAAAATGAAATTGGAGCAGATCTGGTCGTGGGATGCGGTACTTGAAGTGCCGGTAGAGACGCTGGCAGAAGTGATCAGACCCAGCGGCTACTTCAACCAGAAAGCCCGCAAAATCAAATTATTCGCCTATTTCCTTGATCGAGAATTTGAACGCTCAACTGACAGCCTTTTCCAGGTTCCTCTTCCCGATCTACGCGATCTGCTTCTTGCACAGTGGGGCATCGGACCCGAGACAGCCGACGATATCATCCTCTACGCCGCAAAAAAGCCCGTGTTCGTGATCGACAACTATACCCGTAGACTCACCACCAGGCTTGGATGGGAAGTTTTGCCGCCGGATTACGAGGGTCACCGCGCGATGTTTGAGTCCCTGCTCAGGCCTAATGCAGAAATGTACGGCGAATACCACGCCCTAATCGACCATCACTGCAACGGCACATGCACGAAGACCCCGAAGTGCGGCGATTGCCCCATCGCAGATATCTGCGAAATGGGCCGGGCGTTCAAGGGCTAAGACCGCAACACGCCCCGCGGAGTCAGAGTCAGACTTGTCGTCTTGAACACGAGATGCACAGAGGTACCAACAGCGAGTGCCAGTTCATCGATCGCGCTTGATGTCAGCTCAACTACCAGAGGCTCACCCACATCGAACGTTGCAAACGAACGCCGCTCAGAGTGTGTTACATCTATGCAGCGAGAGCTGATCACATTGCGTGCTGAGATCGCTCGCGGGAGCTCTGTAGCCACTATCACATCCGAGGCGCGCAGCGTAACGATCACCTCATCCGATGCGATGTGCTCCGCCGACGGCGTTACGAACTCATGATCGCCAACTTTCACGCGTGCCGACTTATTACCGCCTCCACGATCCACCAGCGTGCCGCTCAGGTAGTTTTCAACATCCTCAAAGTCTGCTGGCTGACCAATCACCTGACTCAGCAGCACCGTCCTGGGAGGCCCTTCTGCCACCACTTTGCCTCGATCGAGAACCACCACCTGATCCGCGATGTGAACAATCTCCGAGATGTTGTGAGACACGTAGACCATCGGAATGCCAAGCTCTCGGTGTATCTCTTTCAGATAGCCCAGCACTGTTGTCCTCAACCGGGCGTCCAGTGAAGCGACAGGCTCGTCCAGCAGCAGCCCCCTTGGCCCGGCAGCAAATGACCGCGCAAGCGCGACCCTCTGCCGTTCACCACCCGACAGATCGGCGATATTCCGCGGTGCCAGATCGAAGATATCGAGCAACCTCATTAGCTGGTCCGGAGAGACTTTGCAATCGCCCGGGCTGCCATATCTCGCACCGAACTCGATGTTGCCCCGGACATCCAGGTGAGGGAACAACGCTCCATCCTGAAACACCAGGCCAACCGATCGATTCTCCGGTGATATGTGAACGTTTGTAGTGGAATCGAATAGCGACTCCCCGTCCAGGATGATTGACCCGCTATCCGGGCGCATCAACCCGGCAATGCACGCCAGAATGGTCGATTTTCCGGAGCCCGAAGGCCCGAAAATAGCACTGATCCCATTATCGAGAGAAGCCTCTATCTCCAGTTGGAAATCTCCGCGTGCGATAGCGATATCAAGATCAATCATCGCGACTTTCCTGACGCCAGCCTACCCACCAGCCGGTTGTGCAATAGAAGGCTGGCCAGGGCCAGCGTCACTGATATGACAACGAGACGAATCGCGACGCTATCGTCACCCGTTTGAATCCGGGTGAAGATGGCCAGCGGCAAAGTCTGCGTCTGGCCAGGGATGTTGCCTGCTACAACGATGGTTGCACCAAACTCTGACAGCGCACGCACAAAGCCAATCAGCACACCCGCCAGCAGTCCGCGTGCCGCTATTGGGATGGTCACATGCGCAAACGTCCGCCACGGTCCCGCTCCCAGGCTCCGCGCCGCCAGCTCCAACCTGGGATCCACCGCCTCAAGTGCGATCACGAATGTCCGTACGACCAGCGGAAGCGCCACGATTGCAGATGCGAGCGATGCGGCGAACCAGGTGAACACAAGGTCGCCGCCGAACACACCGTCAATCACCTTCCCAAGCGGCCCGGTTGGGCTGAATAGCCAGAGGAGTCCAAATCCGATTACGACCGGAGGCAGAGCCAGCGGCATTGAGACGAGTGCCTCGATCAGCCATCGGCCTCTGGGATTCCGTCGGACCAGCATCCAGGCTATGCCCAGACTGATCGGAACAAGGCCAAGCATAGCCAACACCGCAACGCGCAACGAGAGGAGGATGACTTCGCCTTCAGAGCTCATAAGTCGGGAGTTTACTAATCAACCGGAATAAAACCGTGGCGCTCAAACACCGATTTCGCGAAGTCTGAGCCTAAAAACTNNGGCCGATCTCCTGTTTAGGCGATGAGACAGTCACCGCGGCAGGGTAGATGATGGGCGAGTGGAGATCGGGGGAAATCTCGGTCAGAATTTCCACGGCATCGAACGCTTTCGCATCGGTCGCATACACAATCCCCAGCTCCGCCCCACCGCTCTGCACTGCCGCCGCCGCCGCACGCACATCCAGTGAAGGGAGAAGACGGTGTTCAACGTCATCGTAGATTGCAGTTGACCGCATCGCTTCTTCTGCATACCTGCCAGCGGGTGACAGTCCGGGATCGGCAATTGCGATTTTCTCATCGGATCCGGTAAGCAAATCAGGGAACGGGCCAGCCTCTGTGCTACGTCTGCCGATTACAACGAGCCGATTTTCTATGATGCTTTCAACGCTGGCAGCGTCCACCTGGCCGCCAGTCTCCAATCGTTCCATAGGCCATAGCCCGGCAAAGAACACCACGTCAATCGGGGCGCCCGATTGGACCTGGGATGCGAGCGCGTTTGAGCCACTCAGATTCAGCGCTATGTGAACAGGTTCATCGCGCTCAAACTCGGCCGAAATTTCGCTCATCGCATCGCCGAGGGAGGCCGCGACTGAAACAACCAACCGATCGTTACTGCCACACGAAACCAATGCGATGACGCAAGCCAAAAATAAAACGAACCGAAGCCCATGATTCGATATGATTTTAGGAGGAAGTTGAAACACCATGTGCATTCAATTTTGATGTACCGAAGAGAACCTTGCTACATGATAGAATTCGATGTGCGTGAAATGGGGTCTGGCAATTGTGATTCGGCTGGTATTCCCGATGCAAATCCCCTATTCGAATCACTACTGCATGATATGAAGGCCCGTTCGGAGAAACTGAATGAGCAAATCTGAAGAAGACTATGCTTTCGGCTCCTTTGCCAATCTCGATTTCTACAAGATCATCAACTCCAGGTTGCTGGACATCGCTGAGATCAGCGAGCAACGCCAGATTGTAGATCTTGGATGCGGCGACGGCGGCGTGACTAAACTCATACTCGACCGGCTTCAGGCCGCTCGTCAATCCTGCATCTACGCAATCGATCACTCCGCCGCTGCCATCAAGGAAGCAATTGCCAATATTGGCGATCGCAAGGAAGTAGCCGTCAAGTTCATCCAGGGCGACGCGGCAAACCTTCGCGAGAAACTCGCTGGTGATGTTGATGCAGTTGTTTACTGCAACTCAATCCACTACGTCCCGGACAAGGAGAAACTCCTGAGCCAGATCAAGGGCTCACTGAAGCCGGGCGGAATTCTTGCATTCAACAGCAGCTTCTTTGAAGGTGGGCAGCCTGAAGAGAGTCTTCACTTCTACCGCAAGTGGATGATGAAATCGATCCGCATCTTGCGCCGTGAATACGGAATGATGCCCAAGAAGAAAGACAAGGTTGAGAGCCGCAAACAACTCACTCCTGACGATTATAAGAATCTGGTTGAGTCTCAGGGCTTCAAGGTCAAACTGACAGAGATCATGAAGGTTCAAGTCCCATTGGCCGGATGGGTAGAGATCAGCGCATTCCGAGACTTCATTGAGGGAACGCTCCCAGGTGTGCCTCTCAAGGAAGCCAGCGCAGCGCTTCAAAAGGGCGCGAAGCAGACCTACGAGGAGATGGACATCCAGTTCGTAAATCGAAACTGGTTGAGCGTCGTCGCCCTCCGCACCAGTTGAGGGCACACCTCTGGGGCCCCTGTCTCAGACTCGCCATTGAATGGCGGACAACCTCGCTTATTCACATGCGCTGTACGTATGCGCGGGCCACACTCTCCCAAGCAGCATAGATAACGACGGACCTCAGTCATAGCGTCAAGCGATACATGTGTACCGCATGGGGGGAACCAGACGCTCTCGTTGGCACTCGGAACGTCGGGGGGAATATGACGAACGTTCTTATAGTCGATGATAGCGATGACATCAGACTCGCGCTAAGGACGATTCTGGAAGAAGTGGGCCATGATGTCCATGAACTCTCTGATGGCGTGGAAGTCCTGCCCTGGCTACAGTCGAATGCGCCAGACATGATTCTGCTTGACGTAGCGATGCCCATCCAGGACGGCTTCCAGACCCTTTCGGAGCTAAGTGCAGATGGTCGTTACTCTCACATCCCAGTGATTATGGCACTGCCAAAGGCCGAACGCAGGATCTGGAGCGCGCGACTACATCAGCAAGCCCTGGGAAGACAGGGAAGTTGAACTTCGCACCGGCTGGATTCTAGAAGCAGCCACGCTTCGCAAGGCAAGTTAGCCTTGAGCGGCTAACGCCTCTTCAACACCGCAAACCTCGCTGGCGCCAACGGGAACGGTGACGCTGGAACCCTCAAACGATTCACCAACTGGCTCAAATCTGCCGCCCAGATTTGCCGCCAGGAACGCTTCTGCCACGGCTGTGAATGCCAACCGGTTCTCAGGCCTGGCAAAACCGTGGCCCTCATCCGGGAACAAAACATAGGTCACCGGAATTTCTCGGGTCGTCATGGCTTCAATTATCTGATCTGACTCAGCCTGCTTCACTCGCGGGTCGTTCGCACCCTGCGCAATCAACAGCGGACGCTTGATCTTTTCAACGTGCGTCAGGGGCGATCGTTCAATCAGCAGTGCCCTGCCCTCCTCGGTTCGGTCATCGCCCATCCTGGTTCGGAACATGTTCAGCACCGGCACCCAGTACGGTGGCACTGTTTCAAGCAGCGTGATCAGATTTGACGGTCCAACAAGGTCCACGCCGCATGCGTATAGGTCGGGAGTCATTGTGAGCCCCGCAAGTGTGGCATAGCCGCCGTAGCTGCCACCCATGATCGCCACCTTCGCAGGGTCAGCGATTCCCTCGTCTACCGCCCATCCCACAGCGTCCGTCAGGTCATGCTGCATATCCCGGCCCCACTCCAACTTTCCGGCGTTGGCGAACTCTTTTCCGAAGCCTGTGGAAGTCCGATAGTTCACGCTCAGCACCGCGTATCCACGATTTGCCAGAAGCTGGTGGTACGGGTCATACCCCCAGTGATCACGCGCCCACGGCCCACCGTGAACGTACAGGACCAGCGGCACAGGCGCGACGGGTCGGTTGCCGCCATCCGGCGTTGACTCGGCTGGTAGCGACAGATAACAGACCATCTCCAGCCCATCACGCGCACGCACAATCTCTGGATGCATCTTGACCAGCGGCTCATCGTCCAGCTCCGCCCGATTCGAGAACAGGAATTTCGCGCTCTTATTGGGACGATCGTAGAGGTAGTAGCGAACGGAGCCATCATCAAGCAGATACGCCACCATCCACCTGTCATCGGCGTCCGTACGGCTCACAACTTCAACTTCACCGGCGGCCACGGTTGCAAGAAAATCCAGATCACCGCGGACCGAATCATCCAGCACAACCCACTGCTTTCGCTTGTAGGTGAAAGCTACCGCTTCCACTTCTCGACGAGTTGGGTGGATCATCACATCGGCTACGTCAGACTTATCGTCAGACGCCAGCAACGTGGACTCACCCGTCTCCAGGTCGTACTCCACAAGCGCCCCCGTGTTGCGATCACGGCTATCAGTCCAGTACATGATGTTGCTGGCGCCTTTGAAGCCATGGGGATGCGTGGTCAGGCCATCGTCCGATGGCACATAGCCGATCTGCTGCCAGCCGTCCGAACCCTTGCGGAAGACCTCCTCGCCGCCCTCCTCATCCATGCGCATCGCCACTCTGGGCAGCAAAGCTATGTCGCTGACGTATCCAGCGAAACCCTCTGTATTCTCTTCCACCAAAGCCAGTTCACCAGTCGCAAGTTCAACTCGATACAGATCGTGCAACTGAGGATCGCGATTATTGATGCTGAGCAAGATTTCGCCAGGATAATCCATGCTGCTGCCAGAAATATGCGCGGCGATCTCCTTGAACGGTGTCAGATTGCGGGACTCACCTGTCTCCAGGTCAACTACAAATACGTTCCAGTTCTCGTCACCGCCGTCATCCTGCATGTAGAGAAGATGCCGGTTGTCATGAGCCCACGCGTACATCCTGATCCCGCGGACCTGGTCGTGGGTGACAGCCGTGGCTTCCTCAAGGCGATCAGCAGGAGCCACGAATACGTTCATATATCCATCGTCTGGAGCCAGGTAGCTGATTCGCTTGCCATCCGGACTCAGCTTCACAGAGGCTCGGTCCGGGTTCCCAAACAGAACTGCCCTTGAAATCAGTTTCGTCTCAATCAATTACCCTGCTCCAGATGTGAAATGTCGATGTGACGCCGCCAAAGCCTACATTGCCGGTAC
This sequence comes from Dehalococcoidia bacterium UBA1151, assembly GCA_002311865.1. Lineage (GTDB taxonomy): Bacteria > Chloroflexota > Dehalococcoidia > Lucifugimonadales > Lucifugimonadaceae > UBA1151. Next base: position 38,794 of record DBZV01000196.1, on the reverse strand, counting down.
TGGCTAATCGGCGGACGCCACCCACTCGATGCGAAACACCTGAGCGAAATCCATCGCCTCCCATATTGGTCCCGCGGGCTCGTCATTCAAGTGAGACAGAACCAGCGACATCACAGTACCGTGACTTACCAGCGCAATAGCCCCCGGCGGTGATTTCCGGTCGGCTTCAACAATCGCGTCGTTAAACCTTCGTAACGCAGGCTTCCCGGTCTCCGCACCGAGGACCGACTCTCCCGGCGCATCAAACACTTCACCCACGGCCCGATTGAACTCGTCTCTCCCAAGAAAGCCCCACGAATCGCGTCTATGCTCGCCGAGGCCCTCAATTTCGCGCGATCTCAGACCCACGGCGCCGGCAATCAGATCGGCGGTACGCTGCGCCTTTGGCTCCGCACTGCAGAAGATCGCCACCAGCCCTGCATTCCTCAACTCATTCCCCGCATCGCGGGCCTGTTTAACCCCGTTGGACGTCAGGCCCCAACCTTCTGGCGGAATGGTCGGATCAAGATCGGATTCGGCGTGCCGAACCAGAAATAATTCTCTCATGACGGGATTCTAGTCCTGCTAGACTCGCCACTCTCAACTGACCAGTTTCCAGGAGTTATAAGTGGCCGAATACAGGATCAATCTGGCGAAGAAGAAGCTGGAAGCAGGTGGCGTGATCACCATCATCAACGGCGTCAACGACGGCGATACGGCTGAAATCTACGGCAACCTTGGATTCGAGGCGATTCTCGCGGAAGGCGAACATGGCCCCATCTCATGGGACGCAATTGGCGACATCTCCCGCGCCTGCGATCTCTGGGACGTCTGCTCAATGGTCCGCGTTCATCGTAACGACCCATCATTGATCACACGGGCGCTTGATCGCGGCGCCAGCGGCATCATGGTTCCCCACGTTGACACTGGCGAGGAAGCCCAACTCTTCGCTTCAGCAGTTCGATTCGGTCCAGACGGCATCCGAGGCCAGTTTGGCGGACGGCGTGCGCTCGGCGTCGATAACTTTCACCGCAAGGCCAATGAGAACATCCTCGCCGTGCCACTTATCGAGGACATCGTCGCCGTCAGAAATATCAAAGAGATCGCCGCGGTGGATGGCATCGACGCCTTCTATGTTGCGCCGGGCGACCTTGCGCAAAGCATGGGCCATACCGGAGACGCGGCCCACGGAGACGTACAACAGGCCATAGATGACGCCATCGGCGAAATCCTGAAAGCTGGCCGAATCGCAGGCACACTGGTATCTGACGCCACAGTCGAGCGATACCTGAAGATGGGCGTGAAGTGCCTTGGCATTGCACCCGCTCCATGGCTCGCCGCCGGAGCCACCGCATTCCGAAACACCATGGCGAATCACAGTTGAGCCCAGAACTCACACCACTGTCGCCACTCCCAGCTGGCTTGATAGAGCAGAAGTACGATGCGAGTGACGTAACTCTCAACTACGCCACTGGTCAGAGCAATGGTCCCTCGTTACTCCTCATCCACGGCCTTGGCGGCATGATGCACGATTTCCTGAACGTGTACGAACTTCTCAAAGACCGCTGGCAGGTAACGCTGCTGGATCTCCGCGGTCATGGAAAGTCCACATGGACCACAACTGGCTACAATTTCGATAGCTACCACCATGACATCGTGGGACTGATGCGACATGTCATCGGCGGCCCGGCGGTAGGCTGGGGTCACTCACTTGGCGCGATCACCGCCATGAGCATCGCTGCATATGCACCCTACCTGGTGACAGCGGCCATTCTCGAAGACCCGCCAATGATGATTGGCGGCGATCCGTCTCACTCACCGTTCCTCGCAAATTTCAAGGCCACTCAAGACTTGATGCGCAGCAGCACCTCAGACAATGATCTGCTCGCCACCCTGAGAGAGAGCGCCAGAGCTCGAGAATGAAGACCTGGAACGGCAATTACAGAGGATCAGGGTGAACGATCCGGAAATCTACACCGCCCCACTGGCCGGAAGATCGAAGGAAACCTGGGACGCCAACTCCATCCTCAGCGCCATCAAGGCGCCCACACTGCTGATGCAGGCCGATTCTGAGGTTGGAGCTGCCGTCATGGACGATCAAGCGTACGGGCCATGAAACTGCTCTCCAACGCCCGCCACATCAAATACGAAGGCATCGGGCACGGAATCCACGCTGAACTGCCAGAGAAAACAGTGGCAGATGTTGAGGCGTTTGTTGGTGAGATGGTCGGAGGAGTTTAGTACCGCGTCTGCTATCACCATCGACGGTTCATCGCGAACGCCTATCGCCCCAACATTGTCATCCTGGGCGGCCCCGCGACCGGGATCTCATCCTCGCACTGTGCAACCCGCGTTCAACCAGCCTCACCGGTTGCTAGAACCTCATCGGACTACCCCGCTGAGATCCCGTGGTCCGAAGTGGCCACAGGATGACACGTTTTAGGGTTGCCGTGAACGCCAGATAATAGCCGTTACATGAGAGGGACGCGAACCGGCCTAGCTCTCCACCCGCGGACGAATCTCCGCTTCCACTTCCATCGGCTCCGCGAAAAACTCTCGCCACGGCTCAAAATGCTCAACAAATTCTCGTGCCACTTCCACACTCGGTAAATCGCGCTCCGCGCGGCCGGGATCATAGCCCCGCGTCTCTGCGATGGCCTGAATGCCCTTCTTCAGTACGCGGATTCCGCCTACTCTGGTTTCGGTCTCGCCATCATCCACAACAAGATTTAAGCCGTTCTTCAACTCACGCCAGTAAAGTTCCATGGTCCGTAATTCCTTCCTTCAACCCCTCGCAATACTTATTATCTATTGGGACGCCGCGGCGGGCTTCCAGCCAAGCGCTTCAGCATGGATAAATGTGTAGTAGGCGTCCGGGTCACGGCTCCACACCGTCCAACCCTCAGATACCGACTCCAATTCTGATCGATCAGAAATACCGTACTCCACAGCTTTCGTGGCGATGTTTGACTCAAGTGTGCGAGTTGCCCACTGCTCGCCCCACCCCTTGATCTCTTCCGGGTTGCCGAACGACCAGGCTCCCGCACCAACGGCAACATTAACAAAGCCAGCCTTGTTCATCTCAGAGCGCACTCTACGCCCCATATTAGCGTCGCCGCCGTTCCGATCCGCCACAGCATTGTAGATCTCCAGGAATCGGCTCAGTGCTTCTGATTCGGGCCACCACCTGGCAGTACCCCAATCGACTTCACGAATGCCAACAACGCCACCCGGCTTCACCACCCGAAGCGCCTCCTTCAGCATGCCTTGAGGATCGCTGAGGTGCTGCAACACCTGGTGCGAGTAAATCGCGTCGAAGGAAGAGTCTTCAAAGGGCAACTCATAGACGCTACCAGATATGAAATCTATGTTCGTCAAACCCCGCTCGGCAGCGTCCTTCTGAGCCGTCTCAACCACGCTCTCGTCAAAGTCGAGGCCAGTCACGTGTCCATCAGGCAACCACTCAGCCAACCCCACGGTGATGCTTCCGGGGCCGCACCCCATATCCAGCAAATTCATATCAGAGCGCAGATGCGGCCGAAAGAATGCCGCGGCCTCGCCAGCAGTCCGCATCGCATGCTGCGACACCACCGACTCATCATGGCCGTGGAGATATACGTCTTGCTTCACCATCTGGAGTGATCTATCCTCAGTTCGCCAGGTATTCTGCCAGGCTCTTTACGTTGTAAGTGAACCCCTTGATCGACTCGATCGCCGCTCGGGCGGTGTCTATCGATGTGAAACAGGGGATTCGGTTGTCTGCCGCGGCTCTTCGAATGCTAAACCCATCGTCCAGTATCGCCGCCGCACCAGTCATGGTATTCACCACCGCTGACACGCTCTTGTCGGCAATGATGTCCAGCACATCGGTGTGGCCCTCGCCGAACTTTTTCACGGCTGTCACCGGTATACCCAGGGCTTCGATCATCGCCGCGGTACCGACTGTGGCATACAGGGGGTGCTGTTCAGCGTGGAGTTGCCGCACAAGCCCAATCGAGTCCGCCTTGTCAGCGTCCGAGATACTCAGCAAGACTCCTCCGCCTTCCGGAATCTCAAGCCCACCCGCGATAAGCGCTTTCGCCACCGCGCCGGAGTAGTCGTCGTCGATCCCCATCACCTCGCCGGTGGATTTCATCTCCGGACCCAGGAACGTATCCACATCGGCCAGTTTCGACATTGAGAAGACCGGCGCTTTTACGGCAACCAGATTCTTGCTGGGCACCAGTCCCGGAGCCAGCCCCTGATCTCGAATCGACTTGCCCTGCATGACATCGATAGCGATCTGCACCATCGGCACCCCGGTCACCTTTGAGATAAACGGAATCGTCCGGCTGGAACGAGGGTTCACCTCGATGATGTGAATACGAGAATTCCCGTCCGGTAGCCCCAGGCGAGAGAAAGATGGATCACGATACGCGCCGCCGCCCGTGATTACGAACTGGATATTCATCAGCCCCTGCACTCCAAGACCTACGCCAACGCGGCGAGTGTAGTCCACCAGCATGGCAATCTCGCTCTTGCTCAGGGATGGCGCCGGATAGACGGCCATAGAGTCACCAGAGTGCACACCGGCCCGCTCAATATGCTGCATGATGCCGGGGATGAGGACGTCTTCGCCATCGCAAACGGCATCAACTTCCACTTCAATCCCCGTCAGGTACTTATCTACCAGGAGCTCTTGACCAGTCTCCGGGGACCCGACCTGGCCGAAATACCTGACCAGTTCACCGGCCGAATACAGAATCTCCATCGCCCGCCCACCAAGCACGTAACTTGGCCTGACAAGCACCGGATAGCCAATCGAGTCGGCGATGCGAATCGCCCCTTCGGCGTCGCGCGCTATACCAGCGGGCGGCTGCGGGATTCCTATCTCCTCGCACAGATCCTCAAAACGCCGCCTGTCCGATGCAACGTCTATCGCATCAGCAGACGACCCCATGATCGGAAGGCCGGATATCCCGAGCGCTTGCGAAAGATTGATCGCCGTCTGTCCACCGAACTGCACGATTGTTGAGGGAATCCCATCATTAATCTCCTCGGCGGAATCCCCGTTATGATCCCCCACGACGCTGAACGTCTCATTTTCGATAATGTCTCGCACGCTCTCCTCGTCAAGCGGCTCGAAGTAGAGGCGATTACTCGTGTCGAAGTCCGTGGAGACCGTCTCGGGGTTCGAGTTGATCATTACGGCCTCAATGCCCGCCTTCTGCAGCGCCCATGCGGCGTGGACCGAGCAGTAGTCGAACTCGATCCCCTGCCCGATACGAATCGGTCCGCTGCCAAGCACTATGGCCGACTTCGCACCAGTGCTGATAGCCTCGTTCTCCTGCTCGTACGAGCTGTAGAAGTACGGTGTAGTGGCCTCAAACTCCCCGGCGCACGTATCCACCATCTTGTATACGGGCCGAATGCCCCACTCCTGCCGCTGTGTCCGCACCTGTTCAGGAAGCAGATCAGAGAGTGTCCCAATCTGGGCATCTGAGAAACCAAGCCGCTTTGCCCGGTACATCAGATCGGAATTCAGATCCTCAGCCAGTAGCCGCCGCTCCATCTTCACGATTCGCTCGAGTGAGCGCGTAAACCACGGGTCGATGCCGGTTTCGAGGCTGACTTCGGTCGAGGTCATTCCACGCCGAATGGCCGATGTCAGGCGCCATATCCGCTCGTCGTGCGGCGAGAGATCAAGCTCCTCATCCGCCCATTTCGGGTCTTCCCAGAGGAGCGAGCGCTTCCCGATCTCAAGACCCCGCACGGCCTTCTGCAGCGCTGCCTCAAACGTCCGGTCGATGGCCATAACCTCGCCTGTGGCCTTCATCTGCGTACCCAGCCTGCGGTCGCCCGTCGCGAACTTGTCGAACGGCCAGCGTGGAATCTTCACCACACAGTAATCGAGCGCCGGCTCAAACGCAGCTGTCGTTCGGTTGGTGACCTGGTTTGTGATCTGATCCAGCGTCTTGCCGGTGGCGATCTTCGCTGCGACCCGCGCAATCGGATATCCCGTGGCTTTGCTGGCAAGTGCCGAACTCCGGCTAACCCGGGGGTTCACCTCAATCACATAGTAGTAGGGATCGTCCTCGCCCACGGGAGCCAGACTACCCGCAACCTCATTCCCCGGGCGATACGCAAGCTGCACGTTGCAAGCACCCTCCACCCCCAGGGCACGAACGATATCGATACTGGCTGTCCGAAGTAGCTGGTAGTCCTTGTCGGAAAGCGTCTGGCTGGGCGCAACCACGATAGAGTCGCCGGTATGGACGCCCATCGGATCCAGGTTTTCCATGTTGCAGACGGTGATGCAGTTATCTGCGCCATCCCGCACCACCTCGTACTCAATCTCTTTCCAGCCAATGAGTGACTTCTCAATTAGCACCTGCCCAACCAGGCTGGCGTCGATGCCGTTGGTCGCGGTCTGCCGCAACTCGGCATCGTTGTTGGCAAATCCGCCGCCCGTGCCGCCCAGCGTGTAGGCAGGACGCACCACAACCGGGTAGCCAATCTTGTGCGCCGCCGCCAGCGAATTTTCCACTGCCGAGGTGGCTTCGCTTGGAGGGGTAGGCTGGCCGATACGGTGCAGAAGCTGACTGAACAACTCCCGGTCTTCAGCCGTTCGAATTGTCTCAATAGATGTGCCAATGACGGTGACGTCGTACTCCTCAAGCACACCCGCATCTGCCAGTTCCACGGCCAGATTCAGGCCCGTCTGTCCACCAAGAGTCGGCAGTAACTCATCAGGCCGCTCACGCTCGATAATTCGGGTAATGACCGGAACCGTCAGCGGCTCAATGTAGATCTGATCGGCGATATCCAGGTCCGTCATGATCGTCGCCGGGTTCGAGTTGACGAGGACAACCGAGTAGCCCTCCTCACGCAGCGACGTGCATGCCTGCGTCCCGGCATAATCAAACTCCGCCGCCTGGCCGATAACAATGGGACCAGAGCCAATAACAAGAACTTTTTTCTGCTTTGTGTCAGCCGTTTGGGCCACTATTTGGCCACCGCTTTGCTGTCTTTCACCATGGCTACAAATCGATCGAAAAGGTATTCGTTATCCAACGGTCCGGGTGATGCCTCTGAGTGGTACTGGATGGTCATGATCGGTAGCGACTTGTGCCTGAGACCCTCTATTGTGTTGTCGCTCAGATCGATGTGGGTAACTTCTAACTCGTCGGGGAGATTCTCGGAACTCACCGCGTAGCCGTGGTTCTGCGCCGTGACGTACACACGTCCTGTCTGTAGGTCCTTTACAGCATGGTTGCCACCTCGATGCCCGAACTTCAACTTGAACGTCTCTGCCCCAAATGCGCGCGCGATCACTTGGTGGCCAAGGCAGATCCCCATCAGCGGTACTATCCCGGCCAGCGATTTCGCTGTCTCTACCGAGCGCTCCAGCAGTTCCGGGTCGCCAGGTCCAGGCGAGAGCAACGCACCATCGGGCGCATGTGACATAACTTCATCCGCAGACGAGCCAGCCGGAACAATGACCACATCACAACCCCGCTGCTCCAGTTCCCGGAGGATGTTGTACTTCACACCAAAGTCATCAACGACGATCTTGAGGCGCCCATCTGAACTCGCAGGTTCCGAGGCGCCCTTCTGCTCCGGCGCTCCATGCTTCTCCTGTCCCCGCCATGGAGTCGCCTGTGGCACGGAGACCTGTGCGACAACGTCCTCCTCGCCGTAGCGTGGCGCAGCGTTGATCGCCGCCAGCGCAACCTCCACGTCAGCGTCGCTCGTCACCACCCCCATCATCACACCACGATTGCGCAGTCGCCGGGTGATCGCACGAGTATCGACGCCAGATACGCCTGGAATATCGTGGATACGGAGATACTCGTCCACAGTCATCACGCTGTCCGGGTTGCTGGGCTCATCGCAGTCCTGGCGAACCACGAATCCGCGAACCTGTATCCGCCCGGACTCCCAGTCCCTCCCGTTGATGCCGTAATTGCCGATCATCGGGTACGTCGGCATAAGTATCTGTCCGCCGTATGAGGGGTCGGTGAGCATCTCCTGGTAGCCGGTCATGGAGGTGTTGAACACCACCTCGCCAACGGCCATACCTTCGGCACCCAGTCGCTCGCCATCAAACTTCGAACCATCTTCAAGAATCAAATACGCGGGGGCCCGGCTGCCGTCAACCAATCGAAATCACCGTCGCCGCATCCCAGACCACCGTGCCACCAAATATCGTCGTAGTCACTCGTCCTTTCAGACTTGTTCCAGCCAGAGGGGTGTTCTTGCCAAGCGTCGACATTTCGGAGACATCGACTCTCCACTCAATGTCGGGGTCGAATATCGTCACATCTGCTGCACCGCCCGCTTTCAGGCTTCCGATATCCATATTCAGGAATCGTGCCGGTGCCGCGGTCATCCGTTCGATCAGGACAGGAAGGCTCACCGCGTCACTATGGTGCAGTGAAAGCACCGATGCGAACGCCGTCTCAAGATTCGCGATTCCGTTTGCCGCTTCCTGATAAGTGCAGAGCTTGTCGGTCTGCGCGTGCGGCGCATGATCCGTGGCAATCAGATCGATAGTGCCATCGGCCAGCGCCGCGACCACCGCGTCCACATCAGCCTGTGTGCGCAGTGGCGGGTTCACCTTTGTGGACGTGTCATACGCCGTTGCGCGAACACCACCGCTGTCTTCGCCACGCTCGCCCAGAACCCACGCATCTGTGAGCGTCAGGTGATGCGGCGTAACCTCTGCCGTTACGTTGAGACCGCGCTCTTTCGCCCGCCGAATTGCATCAATCGACTCACGCGTTGAGATATGACATTCGTGCAGCCGACCACTCGTCAACGCGGCCAGTTCCACATCGCGCGCCACCATGGATGATTCCGCTTCATTCGGCCACCCGGCGAGTCCAAGCCGATTTGCGATTGGCCCTTCATTCATCTGCGCTCCACGAGTGAGCGATGGCTCCTGCGGATGGTTCATGATTGGCAATCCCAGACCGGACGCGTACAAGAGCGCCTGCCGCATCATATTTGGGTCCGCCACCGGGTCGCCATCGTCGCTGAAACCAATCACGCCAGCCTCGGCCAACTCTGCCATATCGGCAAGCTGCTTCCCGTGGCGCCCAACTGTGACTGCGCCAATCGGCAGCACTCGCACGGCAGCAAACTCAGACGCCAGATTCATCACCGCCGCAATTACATTTGCGTTGTCCTGGCACGGGTCGGTGTTCGGCATGGCGCAGACGGTCGTAAAACCACCGCGTGCTGCCGCCATCGTGCCCGTCTCAATCGTCTCTTTGTGCTCTTCGCCCGGCTCCCTCAGGTGAGTGTGAACATCAACAAATCCCGGCGTCACAACCTGCTCAGCAACATCGATTACGTCGTAGCCTTCCGGCGCTTCGGCCAGTGGCATCACCGTGATCTCTTCGATCTTGTCGTTCTTGATCAGAACGGTCGCGGGTCGGTCGATATCCTGAGATGGGTCAATCACCCGACCGCCGATGATTGCGATGCCCTTCGATTTATTTGATTTACCTGGCAACGCTTGCCCTCGCAGCGTGCGTGTACAGCACGGCCATGCGCACCGCCACACCGTTCGCCACCTGATCCTCGATAACCGCCTGCGCGCCGTGGGCCACATCCGGGCTGATCTCGATGCCTTCGTTCATTGGTCCGGGGTGCATCACGAGCGCGCCTGGCTTGGCCAGCTTCAATCGCTTTGCGTTGAGGCCGTATCGAATCGAATACTCCCGCATGCTGGGAAGGTGTCCGGCAGACTGCCGCTCCTTCTGAATCCGCAGCATCATCACCACGTCGGCCTGATCGACCGCTTCCTCGATTGAGCCAGCGACGGTTGCGATATCCGGCTGGTCGCGCAACTCAGGCGGCATCAACGTTGGCGGTCCGTAGACCGTCACATCCGCGCCCATCGCCTTGAGGCCCCAGAGATTGGAGCGCGCCACCCGGCTGTAGAGAATGTCGCCAATGATCGCGACCTTCTTGCCTTCAATGGTGCCCAGATGACTCTCGATGGTGAATAGATCAAGCAGCGCCTGCGTGGGATGTGCATGCGTGCCGTCCCCGGCGTTCACCACGGCAGCATCGATGTGATTGGCCACGAAATATGGCGCGCCAGAGTGGGGATGCCGCATCACCAGGACATCGATCTGCATCGACTCCAGCGTCCTGATGGTGTTCAGGAGCGACTCGCCTTTGGAGACGCTGCTTGAGCTGGCTGTGACGTTGATCACGTCTGCACCAAGCACCTTGCCAGCCTGCTCGAAACTCACCCGGGTCCGAGTGCTGTTCTCGAAAAAGAGCGTAATGATAGTCTTGCCGCGCAGTGCAGGCGTCTTGCGAACATTCCGGGACAGCACTTCTTTCATGCCATCGGCGTTCCTCAAGATCTCCTCAATCTCTGAGCGGGACATATCATCCAGATCCAGCAAGTGCCGCCTGCCTTCAATCCAGAGACCAGGCCGAGCCGATGGCACGCCGTTGCCGGCCTCGGACTTCTTCCGGGTCACCGGCTTACGCTCCGTCGCAGCCACAACGGCCGCAGTACTATGTCTGGCCACTGATCGGCTCCCTTCGGTCGCCACGCATCAGCACCACTGAATCTCTGCCATCTGACTCCAGCAGCATCACCTTGATCTGCTCATCAAGAGATGTCGGTACGTTCTTCCCAACGTAATCGGCGCGAATTGGCAGCTCCCGGTGTCCACGGTCCAGCAGAACCGCCAACTGGATGGAAGATGGCCTGCCGAAGTCGATCAATGCGTCCATTGCGGCGCGAATCGTCCTGCCAGTTGCCAGAACATCGTCCACCAGCACCACCGGCCTGCCATCAACATCAAAGTCAATCTCAGTTGGCTGCACGGGCTGTCCCGCGGCTGTCCCCAGGTCATCTCTGTACAGGCGAGGATCCAGCGCACCCACGGGGATGGGGCTGCCTTCAACTGCCTCGATGGCTGACGCCAGCCGATGCGCGATTGGGATTCCGCCACTGTGAATTCCAACGAGAGAGAGCCCCTCAACGCCGTGGTTGCGCTCAAGAATCTGGTGAGCCACGCGCGTCAACGCCCGGCGAATCTCGTTGGCGTCTAGAATTTCTCTATGTTCAGTTGGAGGCAACAAAAAACCTCTTGCGGCTCAGCCGACAAGAGGTGCAGGTTCAGGCCCAGCGTCGCACGTGCGCGCTGTCCTGCGGTCTGCCTTGTCAGCCTCTCTGGACTGAATTAAAG
>DBZV01000196.1:27395-27515 GCA_002311865.1 Dehalococcoidia bacterium UBA1151 | reverse complement strand
CACTCTAGCACCACGTTTTATCCGCCACAATGGGCCAATCAGTAACAACTCGATAAAAATTGCGCCCTGTTTCTGGGCGAAATAAGGAACGAACTTGCAGTACCGCTCTGATGCAGATGC
>DBZV01000196.1:27185-27376 GCA_002311865.1 Dehalococcoidia bacterium UBA1151 | reverse complement strand
CCTGGATCTTTTCATCCTGCCCGGCGGCGGGCTCAAAGAGGGAGAGACTCATGAAGAAGGCGCCGCAAGAGAGCTATTTGAGGAGACAGGTCTCATTGCCAGCGAATTCACATTCGTGCTGAGTTACCGCTCGCCAGTAGCGGCGCACCACGTATTCATCCCCGGAATTGTAGAAGGAACCGCCGTCGCCT
>DBZV01000196.1:26738-27040 GCA_002311865.1 Dehalococcoidia bacterium UBA1151 | reverse complement strand
ACGAGAAATTGAAGAGATCATCTGGTGGGATGGCGTTCAACCGCTCAAGACAACCTCCAGCGTCATCCCAATCCTCTCCGATCCCCGCATCGGATTTCTGGCAGCACCGTGGAAGCGGCACTACGCCTTCAAAATCTCACGCTGGCCCAGCACCCGCTCCAGTAGCGGGTTCATGCCGAGTTTGGTGGCGATAGCGATGGCTTCGTCCTGGAGTTCGGTGGCCTTTTCGCGGTCACCGGGTGAGTCACGGTCAATGAGGAACTCTGCGAAATCTGCGGCTGCCCAGGCGTTTTCTAGAATCG
>DBZV01000196.1:15876-26460 GCA_002311865.1 Dehalococcoidia bacterium UBA1151 | reverse complement strand
AAGTGCCACGTCGAGAATTTCCTTCTCACCAGAGATCCGACCTGCAAGTGCCGCGATCAGAGGCTGGATAGCGGTTAGTGTATTGCTTGGGACCCTGTCCTCGACGATTTGTTTGCACTCATCGAGGATGACTTCCCGTGTTCGGAACTCACCGTAGTGGAACTCGCCCAGAATATTCGCATCGTCAACCCTGCTCAAAACCAGATCAGGAACATCGTCAAAGAGTTCTCGGCCGCTCTTCCCGACGTTGATGTTGGCGGTCAACATCTCCATTGAGCCCATGAACATGTATGTTCTTTCGCGGATACGTTCGGCCAGGTCGAGTGCTTCCTTCGCCGCCTTCCTGTGGAGATCGGGGGCTGAAAGGCAGCCGACCGCAATGCTTTTAAAGACCAGGCGCGGACTTGCGCCTGGAGATTCCCGGACTCCGCCGCCATTGAGGCCGCTCGATCTGCGTAGTCCAGAACCTCTTCCCAATTCGCTTCGCTGAAGTACACGAGCGCCATCTGCGCGAGCCCGGCACTTTCTTGATCTCTATCATCCAATTGCGTCGCGATGTCGACGCATCTCTCAATCGCAATCCGCGCGGCCGCCGTGTTGTGAGATTCCAACAATAAGGCCACCGAGAGCCGCTCCTGAATACGCGCTTCCTCGGCCGATCCGGGCGTTACTTTCTCAACAAGGCTCGCCAGAAGCGCGGCGGACCCGCGCGATCCTGCGAACGTCGTAATACGGATGGTCGCTGTCTCCACCCCAGAAACAATATCCCCTGCGGCGAGAAACATTCTGACGGCTGTTTCAAGCCGGTCCCAAATTCCCTGCGCTTGCGACGCATGAGTGATCATCGCTGCCTCCGCCTGAGCGAGTGTCGCCAGGAAGCCCGCATGTTCGGGAGATGAGTCACCGGCCCGGAGCAATCCCAGCGCATGCGTGGCGATCCGCGCCGCTTCTTCATACGCATATCCGGAAAGTGCGCTCACGGCAGCGAAACTCGAATAATGGATCAGCCGCTCTGATCCCAGAACGGTCTCGGCCTCCGCAAAGTGCGTAACGAGTTCTGTGGCGTGCCTCTCGGCATCGTCCCCGTAGAACTCCTCGAGCGCCACCGCAATGCGAGCATGGAGCCTCACTGTTCGGGTCGCCGATAACTCAGATGTCAGCGTCTCTTGCATCAAGGCATGTGCAAACTGATAGAGGCCAACTTCGGAAGGTACGTCTTCCACAATGCGGGCCTCAAGCGCTTCATCGAGCGCGTCCAGGAGCGTGTTCTCAGACACGTCATCAACCAGGTTCATCAAAACGCCGAACCGGAACTGCCTGCCGACCAGAGCCGCAGTGGTGAGCACCTCGTTGCATCGCTCGGAGAGTCTGTCCAGTCGTCTGCCAATAACCTCTCGCACACCTTCGGGTATCCGAATCTCCCACGAAGATGTTCCGCCCTCTGTCCTGGCTCCAGATGTGATGTCCCCTTCCTGAATCAGGAGTCGGACTGTTTCTGTGATGAATAGCGGGTTACCCTCTGTTTGTGTGTGTACTGCATCCACCAGCGCACTTGGCGGATCAATGCCTGCGGCAACCTCTATGAAGCGGTGCACGTCATGCTTCTGGAGGCCACGTAGCAATACTCGTTCAAACAGGCGCTCACGGGATAGTTCACCCAGCGTGATCGATAATGGATGCCTCCGATTGAGTTCCATATCCCGGTAGTTATCGACGATCATCACCCTTGAGTTACCGATCTCCCGGGCCACGAACTCCAGCAGTAGCAAAGATGGCTTGTCCGACCAGTGGAGGTCCTCCAGCATGAGGACGATAGGTTGCCCCCTGAGACTGTCTTCAGGAATGTGGTTATCGAATCAAACAGCCTGAAGCGTGCTGAATCTGGTCGTCTACTTGTGGCGGAGGTTGAATGTCAGGCAGTCGCTCTTTCACATCCGGCACCATCTCGGAGATCACCGATGCAGTGCTGCCCATCTCGCGCCGAATCGTCTCTGCATCTCTATCGGTCACGTAGCTGCGTATCGCCTGAACCCACGGATAGTAAGCAGGCGCTCCACCGCCCTCATAGCAGCGGCCCCAGAGCACCTGACCACCGCGCATCGATGCATAGGTCGCAAGTTCCTGTGCGGTGTGGGTCTTGCCGATCCCAGGTGAACCAACCAGCGCGACCATCTTGCCGTGGCCGCCGAGGGTCTCCTCAAACGTAGCCTTGAGTTGGTCCATCTCGCGGTGTCTTCCAACGAAGACGCCACCGGACATCGAGTCAAGCGATCCCTGACCTTCTTCATGGGCGATGGCGGCATCAGACGGATCAATAACTTCCAGCGCCTGCAATACCTCCGAAGCGCTGGCAGGACGCTCCGCAGGGTCCTTCGCTAGCAGCCGCATGATGAGGCTATCAAGCGTTTGCGGCAGTGACTGGTTGTGCCAGCTTGGGGCCACAGGCGGCGTATTTACATGCTGGCCGATAATGGCAATGTCATCATCGCCCAGGAAGGGAGGCCGCCCCGTCACCATCTCATAGAGCATCGCTCCCAGCGAATACAGGTCGGCCTGCGCCATTACCTCTCCGCCAGTGGCCTGTTCAGGGGGCATGTAGCTGACCGTGCCGACCATCATCTTTTCTTGCGTGAGACGGGAGCGGTCTATTGAAAGTGCGAGTCCGAAGTCTCCAATGCGGATTGTGCCATCATCCGTGAGCCAGACGTTACCGGGCTTGAGGACGCGATGAATGATGCCCTTGCCGTGGGCGAACTCCAGCCCGCGGCACATTTCGATGCTGACCCTAAGAGCCTCTTCAAGGGAGAGTCTGCTGTCTTCAGCGTCGGCGATAAGTGCCTCAACGTCACCACCGACCATTAGCGGCTGGACCATGTATGGCTGACCGTTCTCCTCATCCAGGTCAAATATGGGCATGAGGTTGGGGTGGTCACCGAGGCGGGCCATCGCCTGTGCTTCGCGTGTGATGCGTTGGCGTGAGTCTGCGTCCAGTCCTTCAGCCTTTATGAGGCCGAAAGCTACGTCTCTATCAAGAGTGGTGTCGTGGGCCAGGTAGACCTTCTTTTTACCGCCTTCACCGAGGAGGCTTTTGACCTCGTACCGGCCGTTGGCGAATGAGGTAGGGGTATCAGGCGCGGCGCTTGACGATGGTGGAGTCGCCGCCTGGGCTACCTGAGGATCCTCGCTCCCGAGTCGACGCTCCGATGCTCTCAGATATGCCGCCGCTTCAACGTCCTCAGGCTCGATATCGAGCACATCAAGCGCCAGGGTGCGAACCTCGTCCCACCGCTCATCAGCCTCCGCCGCGTCAATGCGGTCCAGGAGTCTGTCTACACGTCGCTGTACACGCTCAGATGGCATAGTGCTGGGATACTAAAACATATTCAGCAACAACGTCAGACCCGCAACTCGGCACGGCACAGACCCGGCTTCTCTGCCTACCGCCGCTTCCCGATGCTCACAGTGCCCAGGATGATCGGTGCATTGCCCTCCGATATGGCGACCAGATAGCCGCCCGTCGGCGCGAATTTGTGCCCGCAATCTCCCCGGAGAGACCACAACTTGCGCTTCCGAAGTGACGTGTGCCCGCAGAAGTCACATTCGTACGCTATCCGCTCACTCTTGAGCCACTCAACCACCGGAAACTTCACTGTCCGGGTAGGTGGAATGTCGAGCGCCATGCAAGTTGCCTTAAACTCCTTGCCGTGCGCGCTCACCTTCGGGAATCTATGGTGAGTAATCGCGTGGGCAACCTCATGCAGAAGAATCTCATCGATCTCTTCCCGCGTTCCAGACGCCAGCAGACGAGCACCCAGTGTTATCTGCTTCTTCTTCTGGTGGTACGAGCCAAGCGTACGCCGCATACGGCTCGATACTTTCACCTTCGGCAGCGTCAGTTCAGACGAATGCTCAGAGAGAACCTCGGCAACGCGCAAATCAACCGATGACGTATCGATTCTACGGAGCGGCGATGATCTTTTGAGGGCGTCTGCGGGTTCCAGTCCAAGTTGAAGCTGGGTTCCACGCGCTAATTTGCGGGCGATTCCAGTAAGTCTGAACGAGCGAATCCGCCTACTCCGCAAACCTGTCGAGCGAGAGTGGCCCAACATCAATTGCGGGAATTTTCCCAACGATGAGATCAGAGATTACCTGCCCCATTCCCGGTCCCAGCAGGATCCCCTTGCGACCGGTTCCAGTTGCAATCCACAGGCCAGGAATATCGCCAACTGGTCCCAGGATAGGTAGACCGTCCGGTGCAACAGGCCTCAGACACGCAGTCTGGCGAGAGAGCCTGGCATCCGCGAGGTACGGAAGCACTCCAACCAGCGCCTCCATGATCTGATCGCGTCCGTCTGTGGTCACACTCTCGTCGAATCCGGCCTCTACCTCGGTGGTGCCAGCCCAGAGGAGCCCGTCTGGCTTGGTCGTGGCGTAGTTACCCTTCCAGGACATGGAAATTGCAAGCGGGTCACCCGGCGCGGCAAGCCGCAGTATCTCGCCCTTGAGCGGTGATATAGGAATTTTCACCCCCGCCCACTCACCCGCCGCAGCTGACCATGGCCCAATCGCAACCACCACATCCTCGGTGTCGTACGAATCGCCGGTTGTATCTACGCCCTCAATGCCGCCGTCGGCGCCAATTCTCAGCCCGGTGACCTCGGCGTTCTCGAAAACCACGCCCCTGTGCTCTGAACCGGTCGCAAGGGCAAGCGTGAACTTATACGGCTCCACCTCGTGAGAAAGATCGGTAAACATCCCAACGGGGATCTCCGGGCTGAGCCGTGGCTCCTCAGTGAGAAGATCCGCTCCCTCCAGCCAATCCACGTCTGCCGCATGATGCTCTGTGAGCCAGTCGTAGAGCGTCTTGATCTCGGGTATTTCATCTTCCGTGATCGCAAGTGTCAGGCTTGGCTTGTCGCGATACTCGGTATCCACGCCCGTATCGGCGGGGAGCACTTCCGCAAGCTCACCGTGCAGATCATCGGCGTGCTGCGAAAGTGGGACCAGTGGATCATCTATGTACACGCCCATCACCGGCGTCAGGCCACCGTAAGCGAATCCAGACGCATGGCTGGCAATCGAGTCGCGCTCAATCACGGTGACTGAGAGGCCTTCTCCCGCGATGTAATAAGCGGCGGCGCATCCAACCACTCCACCACCAAGGACCACTACATCAGAAGTTTTTGCCATTCACCCAGGCCGGGGAGCCATGTTCCGTTCGATCGTGTCCGTATCTCAACCCGTGCTGAATGGCGATCTTAGCTTGTTTTTACCTGATCTTGAATGGGGAGTACGTCCGCGTGTCTCGACGACGGGACCGACGGGCCACACCAGTTTCGTGCGCAACAGCGGCCACATCCCGCGCGATGCTGCGTGGCACCGACTTATCGAACACATTTGGAATGATGAAGTCTTCGCTGAGGTTGTTCTCAGGAATTGACCCGGCGATTGCCTGCGCTGCGGCCACAATCATCTGCTCATTGATCTCACTTGCCCGAACGTCCAACACGCCTCTGAACAGGCCAGGGAAGCACAGGACATTGTTGATCTGGTTCGGGTAGTCGCTTCGTCCGGTAGCCATAACGCGCACGTTAGGCGGCACCTCTTCCGGATAGATCTCCGGGGTTGGATTTGCGAGCGCGAACACGATTGCATCGTCGCACATTACTGCGACATCTTCTGTAGTCAGAAGGCCAGGGCCAGCAAGCCCAAGGAAGAAATCGGCTCCGACCATGCACTCACGCATATCGCCGGAGAGATTCCTCGGGTTGGTGTTCTCAGCAAACCACTTCTTGTACTTGTTGTCGGAAAAGTCACGCTCCTTGTGCAGCGCTCCGCCGCGGTCAAACCCAACAATGTCTTTGATCCCGTAGCGCATCAATACCCTGGCGCACGCTGTACCGGCCGCGCCAACACCGGCTAGAACAACGCTGATATCTTCCGGCTTCTTATCCACGACCTTTAGAGCATTGATGAGACCGGCCAGCACAACAACCGCGGTTCCATGCTGGTCATCGTGGAACACCGGAATATCCAGCTCTTCCTTCAGACGATCTTCAATCTCAAAACATCGTGGGGCACTTATATCTTCAAGGTTGATGCCGCCAAAACCGGGCGCGATCGCTTTGACGATACTGATGATCTCTTCAGTGTCTTTGGTGTCCAAACAAATTGGCCACGCATCAACGCCGCCAAACTCCTTGAACAGAACCGCCTTGCCTTCCATCACTGGCATAGCGGCTTCCGGGCCAATATCACCCAGACCCAGAACAGCAGTCCCATCCGTAACCACCGCGACGGTATGCGCCTTGCTTGTGAGCGACCACACTGCCTCTGGCTCATCATGAATTGCCATGCAAACACGGCCAACGCCGGGCGTGTAGGCCATCGATAGATCGTTGCGGGTCTCCACCGGAACCCGACTGGTTACCTCAATCTTGCCCTGCAAATGAAGGAGGAAAGTTGGGTCAGACACATTGATGATCTTCACGCCATCCATTGCGCGCACTGCCTTCAGGATGGCATTCCCGTGCTCTACGTCCGATGCAAGGACCGTGACGTCACGCGTCATGTGCCCGTTCCGCACTGAAACCACGTCCAGCGCGTCAATGCTGCCTTCGGCGCCACCGATAACGGAAGTAATCTTGCCCAGCATTCCGGGCCTATTTTCGTACTCGGCTCGTATCGTCAAGCTATATGCGACGCCCTGAGAGGTTCTCGGCATCTGTTAAATCCTTGCGCTGTAGTCTTCTAAATCGGCATCACCCGAAGCGCCAATTTGAAACTGCCCGGAGTTTACAACCGCAGATTACCGCGAAACAGGTAAATTGAGTACGTACTTTCGCGATCTAAGGTTCCTCTGAAAGACGAATCCCGTTACTATTTCGCACGACATTTCGTTGTCAAAACGCCTGACGCCTGATCTCAAACCGTTCTGAGGGGACATGACGCAACAAGCAGATCCAATTCTTAGGGGCCGTTTTTCCTCGGCCGTAATTAGTCGCCGAATCGATCTGACTGATGATCTATTCAAGATCTGGCTGATACCTGCCGACCGATTTCCGTTCAAACCCGGCCAGTACTGCACCATCGGCTACCAGGGCATAGAGCGGCCGTACTCAATCGCATCGGCGCCAAGCGAAGATGAGATCGAACTATTTGTTGAGTACATACCGCTCCCCTACGGTGAGCTAACACCACTGCTCCACAAACTGACAGTTGGCGACGAGGTCAGCATTCGCCCAAGAGCGAAGGGCCTGTTTGTCTTTGAGCCGGACTACAAAAACCACGTGATGGTCTCCACCGTCACCGGCGTCACTCCGTACATAAGCATGATCCGCCAATATCTTGAAACCCCACCACGGGGCGGCGATAAGTTTTATCTCCTGGAAGGGGCTTCATACTTCGACGAATTCGGATACGACGAAGAGCTCAACGAACTGGCCGAATCACACCCGGAGATCACCTTCTTCCCGTCAGTCAGCCGACCAGATGAGGCGCGCAACAGCTCCTGGACAGGTGCAAAAGGCCGAATCAACAACCTCGTGGTCGACTACCTGAAGGACGCCAAGATCCGCCCCGAAGACACCATCGTCTACGCCTGCGGACATCCCGGAATGATCGAAGACCTGCGTGAAAAGCTGACCGATACCGGCTACGCCTACACCGAAGAGCGATTCTGGAAGGACGACGATTAGTTCGCCTGCCATCTTCCCAGGAACCCAGGGGTAGTATCCTGACCACTCCAAATTAATGTTTGAAAGCAGACACGCCACAATTGGCATGCTCTGAGCGAAATCGAATCAACCGCGGAGGAAAACAATGATAAAGGTAGGCTTCATCGGCCTTGGAATCATGGGCCGCCCCATGGCCATCAACATAATCAACGCCGGGCATGAAGTGATTGCCTTTGACGTATTTCCGGAAGCAATCGAGCCGGTTGTTGAGGCTGGCGGATCAGCAGCAGCCTCATGCGCAGAAGTGGCCTCCAACTCAGAGATCATCATCACCATGGTCCAGGATGGCCCACAGGCTGAAGCCGCCATCGCCGGCGAAGGCGGCGCGCTGGAAGGCGCATCACCCGGTGACCTGATCGTGGACATGAGCTCCATTGCGCCCGGCGTCTCGCAGCGAATCGGCGAGGCGTGTGAAAAGGAAGGCATCGGCTTCATCGACGCTCCAGTTTCCGGCGGCGAACCGTTCGCAATCTCAGGCGACCTCGCAATCATGGTCGGCGGCAACGCCGATCTATTCGAGCGGGCCAAGCCAATATTCGACATCGTCGGAAAGACTTCCGTCCTCTGCGGCGAGGTTGGCGCCGGCAACGTTACCAAGCTGGCCAACCAGATTGTCGTGGGCGCCAACATCCACGGCCTTGCTGAAGCGCTGGCGCTGGCGACAAAAGCAGGCGTGAACCCGGAAACCGTGGTCAACGCGATCAAGGGCGGACTTGCCGGTAGCAACGTCATGAACGCCAAAGGTCCCATGATGTACGAACGCAACTTCACCGCTGGTTTCCGAATTGAGCTGCACCAGAAAGACATCAACAACGCCATGGAGACAGCCCGAGAACTGGGCATCTCTCTTCCGGTAACCGCGAATTTGCAGCAGGTCCTAACCTCACTCGTCGAGAAGGGCTACGGCAAAGAAGACCACAGCGGCATCCTCCACTACGTAGAGGAAAACGCAGGGGTAGAAGTCGAGAAGTTCTAGGACTGCCAGAGATTGATAGCCACGCAAGCGGCCCGGAAATCCGGGCCGCTTGCGCGTCTGACACTGGGAGCAGGGACATCGAATATTGTCATCCTGCGGCCGCTTCGGCCCGCGGGCTCTCAGCGTTGAACGCGGGGCGGCCGCGACTGAAGGGTGAGGTTGGCTGATCGCACTTCGCAGAGTGCAAAGCTGAGATCCCGGTCGCGGAACCGCCCAGGATGACAATTTTTGCGGAGGGGGTCGATCTGTGGGGCTTATAACCACGCTAGCAGCCCGAATATCCGGGCCGTTATCGCGTCTGCTTGAGGCCACGATCATTCGTAGGGGCAGGTTTGAAATCTGCCCCTCGATCGTCTGACGACTTCCCACCATCGCCAGATCGTATAGATGCCATAGCATAGGCCGCACCACCCCCTGATCCCCGCGCTCCCAAAAAAAGGCCCTCCCCACATATGACCAGAAGTTTCGACTACATAGTGATCGGCGGCGGCGTTATGGGCGCCAGCATCCTCTTCCAGCTCGGAAAGCGCCGCGCTGGCACAGCGCTGATGCTCGAGCAGGGCACACTCGGCTTCGGCTCAACCGGCCGCTCCTCAGGCGTTATTCGGATGCACTACTCAACCGAGGTCAATACCCGCCTCTCATGGGAGTCGCTCGACACATGGCGCAACTGGTCCGACGTGGTCGGCCACGGGGATGCAGGTTGGACCCTCACAGGATTCATGGCCTTCTCCAGCCCGGAATATGCCACAACGTTTGAATCAAACATCGAGATGCAAAAATCGTGCGGCGTGAACGTCTCGCTGATCTCACGGGAAGAAGCGCTCGAAATTGCTCCATCATTCGTCGTTGGAGATGATGAGACGGTCGCCTACGAGCCAGAGTCCGGCTACGGCGATCCCTCTGGGTCCGCCATCGGCTGGGTCACCGCCGCACGGGCACTGGGCGCGCAGGCAGAGCTTGAGAAGAAAGTAATGGGAATCAACGTGGTCAACGATCGCGTTGAGTCCGTCGTTGTTGATGGCGAAACGATTATCTGCGGCAATGCCATCGTCGCTACGGGCCCGTGGTCAGCCAAATTCATGATGGAGCAAGGAATCGACCTCCCACTCAAAGCCACCCGCCACGAGGTTTTCATACTGAAACGGAACCTGGAGAGTATCCCGTTCCACCCCGGCGGCGCGGATATGGCGAACCTCACATACTTCCGACCCGAAGCCGCTGACCTCACCCTCGTGGGCAACGGCAACGTCGTCCACGATGCCGATCCAGACAACTACCGCAGCGGCGCGTCGATGGACTACCTCTACGACGTCTGGTCTCGACTATCTGCCCGAATTCCTGCGATTGAAGACGCCGAATACACCCACGGCTACGCGGGCCTCTACACGGAGACGCCAGACTCACACCCCATCATGGATGCGGTGGATGGAATCGATGGCATGTACATCTGCACAGGCTTCAGTGGCCACGGGTACAAGCTCTCTCCAGCAGTGGGCACTGCGATGGCAGAGTTGATGCTCGAGGGCCAGTCGACAAGCATCGACATAACGTCGCTGAGGATGAATCGTTTCGCTGAAAACGACTTGAACATGCCTCAGACAACGTTCCGGGTAATGGTTTAGTCTGAGTCAACCGGTGCGGCCCAAAGGTTGGAACCAAATATCCACGCCCGCACAAAATGCCCCCGTACTAATACCCCCTAAAGCCACAATGAATAATCTCGGTCCTCGTTATGCCTGAATCAACTCAAAAAAACGAGATGGAGTTGCTGTGCGATATCTCTCGCATAGGGGTATCCGGGCTTGGCGTTGAGGACCTGGGGTTAACATTCCTTCAGACCCTCCAGAAGCACATTCCGTTCGATAGAGG
>DBZV01000196.1:15311-15800 GCA_002311865.1 Dehalococcoidia bacterium UBA1151 | reverse complement strand
CAGTGGCGAACTCAGCGGCGGAGTTGCCTACGGCATCGGAAGCGATCTGCCACTTCCGTCAACTCGTACGCTCACAGCCACCCAGGCAATCGGTCTTGGGCGAGTCGTAAAGGATGCCGAGGGTGACCCGGAAGGGTCAGATCCTGATGGTGAGATCGCGAATCTTGGACTCATTTCATCGGTCACCGTTCCCCTTCTCACAGACGAGGCTGCGGTAGGGCTTCTCACCCTACGCCGCAAATCAGACGCCGGTTTTCGCGACGCTGACGTAGACCTGCTCAGCATCGTCGTAAACCAGCTCGGGCCAAGTCTGGACAATTCGCTCCTGCTGGAAACCGTCTCAAATCTGGCGGCGATTGTTGAGACAAGTCCAGACATCATCTTGAGAGCCAGCACCGAAGGCCAGATTGAGTATGTAAATCCGGCCGGCCGAGACGCTCTGGGACTACCTGACAATTACGCCGCTGACGAGGATGGCATGAACGTAAG
>DBZV01000196.1:14996-15172 GCA_002311865.1 Dehalococcoidia bacterium UBA1151 | reverse complement strand
CCGCGGTTGGAGGTACGACCTGGTCGGCTGAACTGAACGTGATTGGTAGCAACAAACGGCAGATTTCAGTCGAATCCCTGGTGGTGGCCAACTACCACCGCAACGGGTCTCTGCGTGGCGTAAGCATCTCCATGCGTGACATCACGGACCGAAAAGTGGCACAAGATGAGCTTCAG
>DBZV01000196.1:8256-14868 GCA_002311865.1 Dehalococcoidia bacterium UBA1151 | reverse complement strand
GGCGCCCAGCACGCGCTCGTTTTCCTGGATCTGGATGGCTTCAAACTCGTCAATGACACGCATGGCCACTCTGTGGGCGACGAACTTATCGCCGCCGTCGGACACAAACTTGATGAGTCACTCAGAAGCTCGGACCTTGTAGCGCGTGTTGGCGGGGATGAGTTCAACGTCATTCTCTACGATGCGACCGAAGCTGATGGTCTCGCCAAAGCCGTGGAACTGATCGCAGCGATCTCTGATGTCACCCTGAGCGTCAGAGGCGAGCGCGTGCAGGTTTCAGCAAGTGCTGGCGTGGCAAGCTTCCCGATGGACGACGCGACGATGGAAGATCTCACCTCTTTCGCAGATATCGCCCTCTATCAGGCCAAGGACGCAGGCCGAAATCAGGCGGTGCTGTACGACCCGGCACATGGCGGTCGGGACGTAATTACAGCGCTGCAACAGAAGCGCACGTCTATTCTGGACGCACTGGACAACCGCAGACTCACTCTCTATCGGCAACCGATCTATGGCGTCGAGAGTCGAAAAATTGAAATGTACGAAGTGCTGGTCAGAATCAAGGAGGCTGACGGCACCATAATCAGTCCCGCAGATTTTATCGCGGAAGCCGAGTCTCTGGACCTGATTCAGCAGATCGACGAGCGAGTAATCGCCGCCGCGCTCAATCGTTCCAAAAAGCTGGCAGATGCCGGCCAACCAACCGTTCTTACGATCAATGTGTCATCGCGTTCAGTTGGCATGGAGATGGCAGAGTACGCGATCTCGACTGGCACGGAACTTGGCGTGAATCCATTCGACATCATTTTCGAGATCACTGAAACCGCTACTCAACGCAGCGGCGGCCACGCAGCCACATTCGTGAATCACCTCAACGACGCAGGCTACCGTGTCGCGATTGATGACTTTGGCAGCGGCACGACATCGCTCAAACAGATACGAACGCTTCCGTTCCACATGTTGAAACTTGATGAAAGCCTGGTTCTGACACTCGCGAAAGATGCACATGACCGAGAGTTCGCGAAAGCCATCTGCGGACTGGCACACGCAATCGGATTAGACGTGATCGCGGAGTTCGTGGAGGATGAAGAGACGATGAAGTTTCTTGGCGAAATTGGCGTGAAATACGCCCAGGGCTACCACCTGGGCAAGCCTGAGCCGTTCCCGCTGGATCCTGAGCAATTAGGGGCTACTCACGATTCGGCGTATCGCCACCCGGCCTTCGTCGCAACTCCTCAAGGAACTGCTCGATTTCGGGCGAGAGCTGTATCTCCTCATCCGAGATATCCACCGTAGTTTCAGCCGATTCTTCAGATGAGACTTCGGGAGGACCGCCGTTCTTCTCATCCCACTCAGCCTCAAGCCGCTTGACCAGACCGGCCAGTTGCGGATCTTTCATCAACGCAGGCGCAATCTGGGAGTACTGCTGCTTCCCAAGCTCCCTCTCAGCGCTCGCATCGCCCAGCCCGTAGAGCGGGCTTAGAATCTCCACCACGCGGGCGCTGCCTGAGAAGTCGTTATCAAGTTGTAGATAGAGGGGCAGTCGCACCATCAGGCTCAGGGTAGCCATGCCGCTATCCTGCGCCATCTGGGCAATCTGCCCTATCATGCTAGTCGGGCCCTCGTAGTTGCTGCGACTGGGCGTGAACCCACCCAGATTCGGCACCGTATCCCAGCCCTTCAGCGACCCCGACACCGCAAGCGGCCGGGTATGCGGCACGGAGTCATACATGCTCCCAATCGATACGTAGGACGTCACGCCCATCCGCGTGAGCAACTCAAGGACCGCATCGTTGTACTCCTCAGAGTTGGAGTGCGGCTCCATCAGGTGAATCAGAATCAAATCTGGTGCTTCTTCACGGCGCGCCGACAGCACAACCGTGTTGGGGACTGTGACATGCCGCTCGCCGTCAACCATCTTCATCTCAGGGCGGTATCGGGTGAAGTCGTAGAAATACCCTGGCGTGCGCAGCCGACCGATCTCCTGACCATCGAACATATTCTTGAGGCGACCCAGAACCACAGACCCAACGTTGCCCACGTTGATCCACGGCCTCAGCATCACAACCGCGTGCGGATCACGCAGCGGCGGATCTGGCATCTCTATGTCAAACGGACCAATTTTCATGTAAGTCCCAAATAGTCATGTTTCGTGCGCAGTCTACCGGCTCCGGCAGCACCATGCCCACCACCACCCGCTAGAAAGCCACCGCCCCGGCTGTCAAGTGCCGCCCTGCAAGGGATCTTGGCTACAATGCCTTCCATGTACCGCCCTGCAAGGGCTCCGGACACGATTATTGATGAGGCTTGCCACCAGAAAGTAATCCATTGCTCGAGCAATTCCACGTCCCCGATGATATTGCAGTTCGTGTCGATCACGAGAAGCTCCACACCACCGTAACTTCGCTGCTAACAAAAGTAGGCATTCCAAACAGCGACGCCGCTCTGTGCGCCGATGCACTGGTATCAGCCGATCTAAGGGCTGTTGAGACACATGGTGTCTCCAACATTCTCCGCTCCTACATTGCGGGGATCGGCAACGGTCATATCAACCCCGTGCCTGACTGGAAGATCACTCGCGAGACCGCATCATGCGCGACCATCGACTGCGACACCGGCCTGGGCACAATCCTTGCCCAGAAAGCGATGGACATTGCAATTGAAAAGGCGCGCGAAACTGGCGCCGGACTCGTCTCGATGGGCAATGGCCGACACCTGGGAATGGCCGCTTACCACGCCA
This sequence comes from Dehalococcoidia bacterium UBA1151, assembly GCA_002311865.1. Lineage (GTDB taxonomy): Bacteria > Chloroflexota > Dehalococcoidia > Lucifugimonadales > Lucifugimonadaceae > UBA1151. The sequence goes on along the minus strand of DBZV01000196.1, from coordinate 12,131 downwards.
TGAAAGCCATTCCGCATGACATGATCGGCCAGTGCATGACCGCGTGCGGCCCCTCGGTGCTCGTCACGGATTCAGCAGAGAACGGCATGGGCACCAACCCCATCGCCGTCGCCGCTCCTGCGGGAGAAGAGCCACCGTTCGTGTTCGATGCTGCCATGAGCATGGTGGCCAATAACAAGATCGGTCTGGCTCGACGATTGGGCATCCCGGTTGAGCCCGGCTGGATTGCCGATGACGATGGCGTCCCCATCATGGAGCGCGTGGAAGTTCCGGAAAATTACAAATTGCTACCCGCCGGGAGCACGCGCGAACTGGGCTCCCACAAGGCGTTTTCGATGGCCGTAGTAGTCGACATTCTCGGCGGTCTGCTGAACGGAAGCCCTGCCGGAGTTATCGCACCGCGCGGCCACAACAACCACTTCATTGCCGCCTACTCCATCGACGCATTCATCGACGTCGCCGACTTCAAGTCCGCGATGGACGACTACCTGCGCGCGCTCCGAAAGCTCCGCCCCGCCCGCGGCAAAGAGCGCGTCATCTACGCTGGCGTACCCGAAGCCGAAGCCGAGATCGACCGACGGGAAAACGGCATCCCGCTACACCCCGAAGTCATCGACTGGTTCGAATCTGCCTGCGCCGAACACGGAGTAGACTTCGACCTCCTGAAATGAATTCCGATCTAGAAAATATCCGCTCAAAACTTGAGGCATTGATCCTCGGGAACAATGATTTTGATTTTCTCGAGAGTGAACTAGAACGCTTCAACATTTTCTCCATTTTGAAGATAGTTGATGCCGAGATACGTCATTCAGCCGCGCTAGCGTGGCTTCTGGACCCGCAAGGTACTCATGGGCTTCAAGATCGCGTCCTATCTGATTTTGTGAAGCAGGTTGTCGCGCTCCCGGATGGGAAGATCCAATCCAATCAGAATCCTCCATCGCCGATCGAGATTGACGCCTGGTCTATGACAGGAGCATTGGTCGAAACTGAGCGGGCCCACATTGACATATTGATCACAGATCAAAAAAACAATTTTGTATGTGCCATTGAAAACAAAGTGGGAGCGGAAGAGCAACCGGGACAACTTGGGCGATACGCGGACTGGATCGAGGAAAACTATCCAGACCACTCGAAGCTCTTCATTTTTTTGAGTGTTGGCAAAGATGAAGCGTCAGATTCGAGATGGATCAGCGTTGGATACGACTTGATTTATTCCGTAGTAGATCGGCTCGTGACTCTCCACCGCTCTGCCATCGCAGACGAACCGAGGATGTTCTTGGATCAATACCTGAGGACTGTGAGGGACCATTTCATGACTGATTCATCCAATGTTGTCGCGTTGGCGAAACGCCTGTATTCGTCCCACAGAGAAGCGATCGAATTTATCCTGGAACATCGCCCCGATTTCCGCGATGAGATTCATACTTCGTTGATGAGTCTGGTTGAGGCATCAGATTTATTGTCGCCTGAGCCTTCAACTCGAGGCGAGGTTCGTTTCACCCCGACCGTCTTACTAGACGTGATCCCAGAGGATGACCGCGCAGTGGAATACCACCGCTTGGTGAAGTTTTGGTTCGCCAACGAAGGCTCAGGACTATCTGTGGTTGTAGAAGTCCAGCCGTGGCCTGACCAAGCCGAGCGAGACCATATAGTCCAGTTCGAAAGGACCACAAACCTCCATTCACTATCGGTGCAAATCTAGGAGCACAATTTGCCCGAATCTATGTCCATCGCCTTTGGAGTCACCAAGGCAAAGTCCCCGAAGAGGGTGACATTAGTGACGCTGTTGGGTCAAAAACTGAAAGCTTCCTGACAGGGGGACTTGTCAAGATAATTGATGTTCTGCGCAGAACAGGCGCATTCGTTGAATGAAATTTGTTCCATCCCTATCTGACCACTAACATAAAGGACACCCCCTAATGGCTCTCAAATTCGTAATCATGCCCCCACAGACCGACCGCACCCGCGACTGGGCAGCGCTGATGATGGACTCAATTCCTGACTACACCGTCGTAGTTCCCGAAAACGAAGAAGAGGCCGCCCGAGAGCTCGTTGACGCTGACGCCGCATTCGGCGAGATTCCGGTGCATTTGCTTGGCAACGCGAAGCAACTCCGCTGGCTCCAGGCGCCCGCCGCCGCACCCACTGCCGGCTACTACTACGACGATCTCATCGCACACCCCGTCCAGATCACAAACTTCCGTGAGATCTACAACGATCACATCTCAATGTTCATCATGGGTTTCGTTCTCAACTTCGCCCGCGGATTCCACGCCTACCTGCCAAACCAGGCCCGGCGCGTCTGGGACAAGACCGACCCCGGCACAATATTTCTGCCAGAAGCCACTGCCGTAATCCTGGGAGTTGGCGGAATCGGGGGTGAGGCCGCTCGCCACTGCGCACACTTCGGCATGAACGTCATCGCCGTAGACGCTCGCCGTGAAGACGTTCCAGAAGGCGTTTCGAAGATGGTTCGCCCTGACAAACTCGACGAGGTTCTGCCTGAGGCCGACTTCGTCATCATGACCATTCCGCACACCCCCGAGACAGAAGGCCTCATGAACTCCGACAAGTTCAAGCTCATGAAGAAGTCTGCCTTCCTCATCAACATCGGACGCGGCATGACTGTGAAGCTCGATGACCTCGTCGACGCGCTGCGCAAAGGCGAAATAAGAGGCGCAGGCCTCGATGTCTACGAGGAGGAGCCGCTGCGACCCGACCACCCACTCTGGGCAATGCCGAACGTCCTCTTGACGCCACACGTCGCCGCCTATGGCCCCTACCTGGAAGAGCGCCGCACCGAGGTCCTGATGGACAATGCAAGGCGCTTCGCAAAGGGTGAAACGCTCCGCAACCTCGTCGATAAAGCCCACTGGTTCTAGGCTCGAATCAGGAATATACATGCCAAAATACAAAGTTGTCGTAATCGAGAAAAATCAGCGCATCGACCCGGTCTACGAGGCCGATGAGCTTGGCGATCTTGATGTTGAGCTTATCTCCGTCGCCGTCGATTCCGAGGGCGATGTCATCGAAGCGATCGCAGGCGCCGATGTCGTCCTCAACTCCAGCCTTCCAATGCCGAAATCGGTGATCGACACTCTCGACAACTGCAAGATCATCGTCCGGCTCGGCCATGGGTATGAGGGCGTCGATCTGGATGCCACAACCGATGCGGGAATCATCGTCTGCAACACCGCGGGTGCAACCTCGGAAGAGGTCTCAAACCACGCGCTCTCCCTGATGCTATTCCTGGCACGCCGACTCTACGAGCTGAACCCCGGCACCCGAGCTGGCAAGTGGGGTGAACTGTGGTCCCGTGAAGCCTGCTCCCAGATCTGGGGCGAGACGGTTGGCGTGTTTGGATTCGGGCACATCGGACGGGCGTTCGCGCGCAAAACGAACGCACTCCGCATGAACGTGATCGTTCACGATCCGTATGTGGGCCACTGGGCCGACCTGGAAGATAACGTGCGCATGGTGGAGTTCGATGAACTCGTCGAAACTTCCGATTTCATCTCCATCCACGCCCCGTTCAAAGAAGAGACCCACAACAAGTTCAACGCCGATGTGTTTCGGCGCATGAAGTCGTCCGCATTCCTCATCAACACCGGACGCGGCGGAATCGTCAGTGAAACTGACCTGGTGCAGGCGTTGCGGAACAAAGAGATCGCTGGCGCGGCAATCGACGTCTTCGAGACGGAACCTCAAGGCGACGATAATCCGCTATTCGACTTCAACAACGTAATCGTCACGCCTCACGTAGCAGGCTCATCACCCGGCGGCTGGGAACGCATCCGCCGCAGCGCAGCCCGAGACGCCGCGCGAGCCCTCACCGGCCGCCGCCCCTACTGCGTAGTCAACACAGATGTTCTGAC
>DBZV01000196.1:4061-8208 GCA_002311865.1 Dehalococcoidia bacterium UBA1151 | reverse complement strand
GCCCTTCGACAAGCTCAGGATGGCTTCCATTGCGGGATCAACCAATCGGGTTTCGGACGGCGCTCATATCAACCACAGACCCGAGGAAAGGTTTCCTGAGCCTGTCGAAGGGCACCTTTCCGGCATCCCTCACCCCCATGGCATCAGCCAACCCATGCGGCCTTGTCGCCAGTACCAGCTATGCTGCGTCCGTGATGACCGCTCAACAGGGCTGTGTGGTGCGCGCTAACCGAGTCGCCCGGAGGCCGCGATAGCAGCGATCAGCAGCGCGACGAAAACGAATCCCATTAAAAGCGACCGACGCTGATTGGCCCAGGTTGGTCGATCGTCTACTGGTCGTCGCTGCATATTGATCCTCCTGGCAAGTAGGAGAGGATAGTCAGGCCGAGTCCGCGCACGGCGAGTCTAGACAGAATCACGCGATACGGCAACGCAATATATCAGGCGAATCGACGACGTTAATCGTCAGCCCAGATTACAAACCCCACGACTTGTAGATCTCTGGCCGACGAAAGTGCCTGAAAAACGTCTCCGGCTCTTGCCGCGCTTCAGCCAGTGATGCCGCCGACAAGTCCACCACGATCATCTCGTCTCGATCACCATGCTCTGTTCGCGCGATAACCTCGCCGCGCGGATCGCACACGAATGAGACGCCGGTAAACGTGCGCCCTGCCCCGTTATCGCCCACCTGGTTGCAGATCGCCACGAAGACGCCGTTGTCGTAGGCACGCGCCGGCACGTATCGCAGCCATCGAGCGTACTTCTCCTCAGGCGTCTCTCCGCCCGACGCATGCGGCAGGAAGATGATCTCCGCGCCCTTCGACGCCAGTGCGGTGCTCACTTCCGGGAAATGCGAGTCGTAGCAGATCTCGATGCCAAACCGAACCTTCGAGTGATTGAACACGGGCAGATCACCGCTATGACACCACGTCCCGATCTCAGTCGTCGGCACATGCGTCTTGCGGTAGACGCCTTCAATACCACCGGGGCCGAAAACGATCTGGGTGTTATAGACAATGCCGCTCTCATCGCGCTCAAGAAGCCCGGCCAAAAACGTAATCCCAGCGCCCTCGGCAATATCGCGCAATCGATCAGTGCTTGCACCCGGAATCGGCTCTGGCTCTGGACTGCGCGTGTCACCGGCGTTATACCCGTTGATGCCCAGCTCAGGAAAACAGACGATATCCACGTCATTCGATGCCGCTTCCGCCACAAACCGACCGATCACATCAATGTTCCGCTCGGCGTTTCCCACGATGCTCTGCATCTGGACCATTGCGATTCGAATGTCCTGCATGAATTGATCTCGCTATTGCAGTTGTTGTAGTTGGCCGAAGCGTTCAATTCTTACGAATTGTGGGCTTACACGGGTGGCGCGGCAAGTGATCAGCGGTATAATCAACCGTGACAGGCCTTGATCTCACGCTAAGCTCCGGACGTCGCCTGCCCGTCATACGGAGTGGAGATGATGAAAGGAGGGGCATAGTTTTGTATAGCTGTTTAACCGGAGGTGCACTGCGTTAGCAGGGCGCCCATATTGCTGAGGTAATGCACCTCCAACAGATGGGGCCACCCGGCCGGCTTTCGAGCCAGCCCGGTGGTCCCATCTGCTTTAACCCACGAACTGACTGTTCATATCGCGGACAACGCACGGGCTATGCTTCTGTCCATGACTGAAACAATACGCCGCCACTTCACCGCCACCGGCTACGTTGCCAATCAGACGTCAGTACTCCTGCACTGGCACCGGAAGTTGAAACTGTGGCTTCCGCCAGGCGGTCACATTGAAGAGAACGAAGATCCCGTCCAGGCGGTGATTCGGGAAGCGAAAGAAGAGACCGGGCTTGACGTAGTGATCCTACCATCCGGTGGACCGGGCCCATTCGATTTCGATGAGCCCGGCCAGGTTCAGTCACCAGTGACAATACTGATCGAAGATATAGACGACCCGGTCGATGGCTTCCACCACCACATAGACATGATCTACTTCCTCGCCATCTCTGACCCCGGGCAAGAGCCGCTACCCGGCTGGCAATGGTTCACCCGGGAGCAGCTCAACTCTGGCGACGGGCTCCGGTCACCGGACGGCGATATGGTCCCACCCCCGCCGGACGTACTGGAAGTTGGGGTGCTGGCTATCGACGCCGTGAAAAATCGTGCCTGAAAACGGGCTCATTCACAGGGATTACGCGCCCAACGCGTCGGATCCGTGAGCATTTCAACCGCACCGGCGACAACACCGCAGCCGTGGCGTTTGGCCTCAGCTCAACCGGGCGGCTCATCATGGTGGCCGTGTTCATCGGATTCGCAGCTGGCAGTCTGGTGATGTTCGAGCAGATGGGCTTCGGCATGTCGATCGCGATCTTCCTGGACGCCACACTGATCAGATCGTTGCTGGTGCCCGCCAGCATGAGACTGCTTGGCAAGTGGAACTGGTGGTTCCCTTCGTGGCTAGAGTGGCTCCCGGACTTTACGGAATCTGAAACCACCCCGTAAATCGTTGGGGCAGCCAATTTCGCCATCCCGGACTCGGAGGCCCCGCGGAGATATCCCCAATCCAGGCAGGCACGCACAAATTGTAATTCAGCGCGTCATATATAGCGGCGCATGACATGCGCTTACCGCTGCCCCAAAGCTGGTCCACTTGGCAATCGCCTACCCGCGCCCTTGCCGCCAATCCCAGCTGCGCTGCTGCTTCAGTCGAGGGGAAACTGAGTGTCTCTCTTTCGCCCACCAAACAAGTAAAATATCGGACCCAGCACAGCGCCCACAAGCCCGCCAATAACTGCCAGCGGAATCGCAAGAATAATGATCGCGCCAATCGCAGCAATAACAATTGCCGCGGCCGGAATCATCACGAAAGCCATTGCGCCTTTCGCAGCGCCGCGCTTCATCGCCGAATCCATCTACCTCACCCTGCCTCTTCCCGCTATCTCCAGCGCCATCTCAAGCTTGCCGTTGCGAATGAGGAAGTAGTGAGAGTGCATGTTTATGGTGGTGTCACCGTGAGACGGTCGCAACCGCACCCGATCGCCCACCTTTAGTTTGGCGGCATCGCCGGTCACCTCAATCTTGCAGTGCTCCTCAGAAAGACTGGAAACCGTGCCTCCCGAGGGGGATACAACGTCAGGAAGACCACGGTCTTCACTGATCGACTTCTTGCCCGTATCGGTGACCACATACCCATTCTGAACACTTATCACCGTGCTGAGAATGCTCAACGCCGGGTCGAAGTCGTTGAACACACCCAGGTAGTCGCCATCCATGAATATGTAGCTGCCGCACTGCAGATCAGTAATGCCCGCCACCTTGCCGGTGATGTTGTATGTGCCCGTTCCGGCCGCGCTCACGATCTTCACATCAAGTCCCGCCGCGCGAGTCTGCTCAGCGGTGTCCACAAGGATGTTCGCAGCCTCAATCGCACCCGCTCGTCGCGCCGCCTCATCTCGGTTGGCAACCATATGGCCCTCGTAACCCATCAAGCCGTCGTATCGAAGTCCGGGCAGCGAATCGACCATCTTCGAAAGAACGATCGTCTCCTCACCCGGTGCAGTTCCGCAGCGGTCCATGCCGGTGTTGACCTCAACAATGACGCCAATCTCAACGCCTGCTGCACCCATAATTTCCGACATCTGCCGGGTGTTACCTTCGCTCTCCACGGCAACCACCAGATTGGCCTCGGCAGCCAGCGACGCAAGCCTGCCCAGCTTCTTCTCACCAATGATCTGGTTGGTGATCATGACGTCCTTGATACCCGCCGCGACCATCACCTCAGCCTCGCCAACCTTGGCGCAGCAGACGCCGATCGCTCCCGCCTCGATCTGCTTGCGGGCAAACAGCGGCGTCTTGTGCGTCTTGGAGTGAGGGCGAATGTCCATGTTGTTATCGCGACCCCACTGTTGAAGTCGCTCGATGTTCGACTCCGCAACGTCCATGTCGATGACGAGCGCTGGTGTCTCAAGTTCAAGCTCAGGCGTTCCGGGGGCGGCAAGGTACTCGGTAGTCAACCGGTCTCTCCAATTAGCAAGTGATTGATATCGTTCATATCTCTGTGGCGCGGAAGTTTAGCAGGACGCCACGCCTGCGATGGTTGCCCTTCGCAGACGACCAATGCACAATTCAGCAGACACATTTCGACCCAATATTA
>DBZV01000196.1:0-3950 GCA_002311865.1 Dehalococcoidia bacterium UBA1151 | reverse complement strand
ACCCCCTCTGGCAAGAAAGAATCCCACATGACCTCATCATCGCAGCGGCCCGAACCTAAGTTCAGCTGGTTCGTTCCAATCGATGGCGATGGCGAACACATCGGCACGTTACGTCCAGAGCGACTGCCCACATTCGACTACCTGAAAGAGGTAGTTCAGACCGCTGAGGACGCCGGATTCCACTCGCTCCTGATCCCAACCCGGTTCGCCAACGGCCTCTTTGAAGAGCACTCGCCCCTGGCCGAGACGTGGACGACCGCAACCGCACTGGCGGCGGTCACTTCGCGAATCCGGTTCCTGATTGCCGTGCGCCCCGGCTTCGTGAACCCCGGCCTGTTCGCTCAAATGGCTTCAGCACTGGACAATATCTCAGGTGGCCGAATCGACCTCAACATCGTTCCCGGCGGTATCAAGGGCGAGTTCGAGAAGTTTGGCATCAAAATCGGGCATGACGAGAGGTACGGAGTGGCCGAAGAGCTGATCGTCGTCCTCAGAAAACTGTGGTCAGCACCCGAAAAAATGACGCTGAAATCAGATCACATCACGCTTGAAGATGCACTCGTCTCCCCCGGTCCAGTCAACGGCGGCCCGGAGTTCTACCTCGGCGGCGCAAGCCCCAGCGCGCTAGGCCTCGCCGGACGACAGTCAGACGTGCTTCTCATGTGGATTCAGACGCTAGAGGCAACATCAGCGCTCATCGAGCGAGCCATCCAGCAGTTCGAAGTTGCAGCGCGCGAGCCGAAGTTCGGCCTCCGCACCCACCTCATCGTCCGGGACACTGAGGCAGATGCCTGGGCCGCCGCAGACGAACTCTTATCGCAAGCCGATACGGTGGTCCGGGAACAACGAGGCCACGTTACCGCCGGTACCTCCATGGTCGGCCAGAGCGCGCAGACCGTCAGCTACAAAGACCACCTCATGGGCGACCACCTCTGGAACGGCATCTCAACCGTTCGGGTCAACTGCGGCACAGCAATAGTGGGCACACCAGAGCAGGTTGCCGACGAACTCAAAGCCTACTGGGACCTCGGCATCGACGAATTCATCCTCTCCGGCTACCCCCACGTAGAAGAAGCCCGCCGAGTAGCAGAAGACCTGCTCCCGCTAGCCCGCGACAGGATGAACTAGCCCCGCATCGTCCCTTCTCCCGCAGGGTGGGGGCGAGAGTGAGAGGGCTGTTCGCCGCCCCGCGGCCAGTGCCTGCATGGCAGATGCCCGCCCCGCGGCCAGTACCAGCTCTGCTGTGCCTGCATGGCAGATGCCCCGTGCGACAGGCACCTACCCTGGAAGTCATCCAGGGAGACAGGCGTCTTGATCGAACAAATAACGAGCAACTAACTCCGCGTTATGATCTGGCGAGAGGCCCGTTGTGTCGATTTCGATATCGTAGCGCTGTCCTTTATGCAGATCGGACAGCTGTCTCCGCGCCCAGCCTTGATCCCGGTCGGGGCGCTGCTTTTCGCGGGCCTCAAGGATGTCAGGATCGCAATGAACTCCCACGTAGCAGAATCGAAATCTTGAAAAGATCTCTAGTGCATCGGCAATACCCTGAGAATCGCCATATGGGAGCACACCATCCACTATGAGATCGAATCCCTGATCGCCAAACGCGGCTACTGACCTGTGAAGCGCTCGACTTAGACTCTCACCGAACATCGGGTTCGACCAATCATCTGGTAAGTGCGGGAGGTGTTGATCCGCTTCAATATTCAAGAACGGACGATTCGGTGTGGACAATCGTTTTGCGAGAGCCCGAGCGATAGTTGATTTGCCGGAACAAGAAGTACCACTCAACAATATGAGCCACCGACGATTCATAGAGCCTTCCAGTTATGTACCTGATGCGCGTCATCAAAAGGAATTATGCTGACTTAATGGCGGCCAGAGCGGCGTCCCTGGGGAGTAGCGTTGCCTCATGTGTCACGCAGAGAGAGGGCCAGGGTGAGGAACGTGTTCTTACCCCGCCGCTCCGCGGCCAGTACCAGCTCCGCTGCTAGCGCAGGATGCCTTCCCCCTTGCCAACATAGAACGCGGGCAACCTGATCGAGCCCGGTGTATGCGCCAGAACGTAAGGGAACGTGGCGTCAACGGGCTGCGCTGCCACTAGGTACTTCTCGTTATCGCCAATCTTCATCGCGAGAAGCCGGTCCGATAGCGCGACCTCCCACAGGGAAGAGTCCTCTAGCGCCAAATAGTGCCCCAGAGAGAGCTTGGTAGGCGCTCTGAGCACTTCACCCGCCTGATCGAATACCGTCCTTTGCCTGACCTCATCCTCAAATTCATCCGATGGATTGGCTTCGGGAACGAAGCTCCTGACGATGCGGTCAACCTGGGCGGACAGAACAGGATCAGTGTTGTTCGTCCATACGCCCTGCACCACGTATCCAAATCCATCATGGATTAGATGCCGCTCCACTCCGGTCGCAGGACCGGATGACAAATTCACCTGGAAATCCACCATCCAGAAGTTCGACTCACCATCTCCCTCTTTTGTTGCAGAGTAGGGTCGGCGCAACCCGAGGGTATCCTGAAGAATGTGACGTTCCCGGTCTGAGAACTCAAACAGGGTCTCATCCTCAGATGGCAGCTCGATCCGCCTCACGGTGACAATCCTGAAATTATCGGGCGTTCCGGTTGACAGGGCTACGGTCTCCGCCTCATCCGGACCGTCGAGCGCCCAACCCTCGGCATAGAGAATTTCATCTCCCTGCGCGTTGATCACAATAGTTCTAGTTTCCGCTACCTCGACGGGGGGGCGATTGACGGTCGGCAGCGCATTCTCGCTGCTGGTCGACTCGACCCCGCAAGCGATAGCTGCGAGGAAGACCGCAACCGACAGCACTGATACACGCCACATGTTTGAGCGTATTGAGGGGACTTTAGTCGTCGTATTTTTGGACTGCTGTGCCATTTGCGGCGCTGCCAGACACATCCGGATAGAAGTGACCACCCAGGACGTACACGTCCCCGCCAAGTTTGACGGAAACCGCCTGAGCACGCTCGCCAATCATCGGATTGATAGTCTCCCACTCATCGTCGTCGGTATCCAGAACGTCAGCCTTATCCAGCTCGTTCGATGGATCTACGATACCCGTGTGTCCGCCAAGAGCGTAGATATCGTTACCCTCAACCACTATGGTAAGTGCAGTCCGCGCCATAGGCATAGAGTCAGTAGTCGACCAGTTCCCAGACGATGTGCTCATCTTTTCAACTGTGTCCAGATCGCCGGCGTTTGGCGTTCCGTCCCAGCCACCCATGACGTAGATGGATGAGCCCATCACCGCAATACCAAAGTCTGAACGCGGAGTGGGCATTGGAGTTCCCGTTGACCAGGTACCCGCGTCAATGTCATATATCTCAACGACGTTCAGGACGTTCCCGCTCTTCAGGATTCCCTGCCCGCCAACGCGTCCACCAATCGCGTACACGTTGTCGCCTTCCACAACCAGACCCAACCCTGCACGGGGCGTAGGCATAGGCGGTAGCGTCTCCCAGGTGTCGGAATTACTGTGATACACCTCGAAAGTGTCCAGTAATTTAATGCTGTATGGAGGGATGGACCCACCTCTGGAGCGGCCTCCGGCAACGTAAATATCGCCACTCTTGTTGGCTGCGGCCATCTCCGCTCGTGCCGTCGGAGCGGGTGCTTTGAATTCATATTGTGCGATGCCGCTTTGAATCTTCATCCGGAGATTGAGATTGGTATCTCCAAGAGCGTTCGCGAACCCACCGATAATGAACGCTTTTCCGCCACCGGCGTAAACCGCCACCGCGCCACCACGACCGATCGGCATCGACACAGCGCTCTCCCACTCATCATCGCTTGCGAAAACGGCGGTGGGCGAATGAATGGTTGCCAGAAGTACTGCAAGGAGCAGGATCGCGAAGGTTGCAGGCCGAGCGAACACACGACTTCGGGCGGTCATGATGTTGCGGCGGTTGGGGACGCT
>DBZV01000072.1:3244-3455 GCA_002311865.1 Dehalococcoidia bacterium UBA1151 | reverse complement strand
CATTCGCGTGAACGAAGTCCATGTCGGGTTGTGGCTCGGCTGCTAGAACGTTCATCTTCATGGCCAGCGCCCGGACTGCCAGGTCGCGGCCGATACGTCCAATTCCGACGATGCCCAGCGTGGCCCCTCGTATCGGCATCAGAGGCTGGGTCGGCCACCCACCGGCGCGCATCGCCTTGTCCCTGCTCACGATAGACTTGGCCACGGCCAT
>DBZV01000072.1:2769-2926 GCA_002311865.1 Dehalococcoidia bacterium UBA1151 | reverse complement strand
CCGGCGGCGATGACGGCTGACGCTCCATGGAGCAGCTCGATCTCCTCTTCATCGCTCGCATTGCCGTGGGGGAAGCGGTCATCGTCAATCTGCGTAATCGCGAACCCCTCTCCTTTCAGCATGCGTATGAACGTGGCCTCCTGGTTACTAACGTGGG
>DBZV01000072.1:1835-2587 GCA_002311865.1 Dehalococcoidia bacterium UBA1151 | reverse complement strand
AGCTACTGGACCGATGCCGAGGTCCCAGGCTACCTCAACCGGTCGAGCATGGTCAGAGGGGTGGTGATCGTCACGCCCGCGTCCACTGGCAGGGCTATGCCGGTCACCCATCGGGACTCGTCGCTGGCCAGGAAGACCGCGGCCCAGGCGACATCCCAAGCGGTCCCCTCCGTGCCTAGAGGGGCTGTACGCCGCCTCAGGTCCCGGGCCTCCTCGGTCAGATTTCCCGCGACCATGGGCGTGTAGATAAATCCAGGCAATATGGCGTTGGCCCTGATGTTGTCCGCACCATAACTGGAGGCCAGCGAGATCGTCAGAGAGACGACCCCGCCCTTGGATACGATGTACGGAACGCTGTCGAAACCGCCCCCCGAGCGAATGGCAAGTATCGACGAGATGTTGACGATCGACCCGCCGCCCCCCTCCTGCATCCTCGGCACGGAGTATTTGCTGGACAACATCATGCTCTTCAGGTTCACGTCCAGGACCTGATCCCAGACCTCTTCGGTCACATCGACGACCGTGCCAGGCAGGGTTATGCCTACGTTGTTAACGAGGATGTCCAGACGTCCGTACCTTTGCACCGCCTCCTCTACAATCTTCCCACAGTCGCTAGCCCTGGTAACGTCGGCCTCGATTACCGACGCCTCCCCGCCCTCTTTCTGGATGCCGGCAAGGGTCTCTTCCGCCCTGGACGCCTCCCGGTCCACGAGCAGAACGCTACATCCCTCTCGGGCGAACAACGTCGAGAT